>JBLHWY010000024.1:0-50026 GCA_047629195.1 Candidatus Azotimanducaceae bacterium | reverse complement strand
GATGGTGGATCTATTGCTTAGGAATTGGTTCGATAATTCAACTACCATCTTTGCTGTTTTCAACTGAGCATAATTTATCTAGTTTAGGTCGAAATAATCAGAATTCAGGAGAAAGACCCATGGCACACGAAATTATAATTAGTGGCGCAACCGTCATTGATGGCACTGGTGGCGAGCCTGTGAAAGCAGATGTTGCTATTGATGGCGACCGCATCACGAGAGTAGGGGACCTTGCTGGCGTTGAAGCGGGTCGTACTATCGATGCTACTGGTAAGATTGTAACGCCAGGTTTCGTTGATCTACACACGCACCTTGATGCCCAGGTTGGTTGGGACCCAGAGATGAAATCGAGTTCATTTCATGGTGTAACCACTGCGTTGATTGGCAATTGCGGCGTGACCTTTGCGCCGGTTGGTAAAGGCAATCATCGAATATTGGCTGAATTGATGGAAGCGGTTGAAGACATTGGTGCTGACGCGATCATGGATGGCCTTCCATGGAACTGGAGCAGCTACGGCGAATATCTTGATACGGTCCAATCTTTAAAGCCCGCGCTCAACATTGTTGGGCTTGCGGGTCATTCCGCCATTCGTTTAGAAGCGATGGGTGATAAATCCATGGACGAAGGTGTGCAGGCAACTGATAAAGAACTTGCGCACATTACCCGCTTGGTGCGGGAATCTGTTGAGCAGGGTGCCGTTGGATTCTCGTCATCCAGATTTCTTGGACATCGTGTTCCCGACGGTAGATTGACGCCCGGTACCTGGGCTGACCTAAGCGAAATGGGCGCTATTCAAAAAGCGATTGTAGATGGAGGCGGCACGGGTGGATTGTTTCAAGTTGCGCCAGATATGGCGACACGAAGGCAAACCGAGTTTGAAATGTTCGAAACCGGTGCTGACTTGGGTTGTCATGTCATGTACTCCGGCGGTGCCGGTGGTAAGGGTGATGGAGGGGTCTCGCGTACGAGAGAATTTCTAGACCGAATGAATGACGGTGGTCGCAGGATGACTGGCATCTGTCACACGCGCCCTAGTGGCTCGATGTTTGGTCTTGCTCAGTCGATACCGTTTCGCAACACGCCTTGGAAAGAGTTGATGGCTTTGCCGACAATTGCTGACCGCGTCGCGGCTTTGAAGGATAAAGCAACGAGAGAGCGCTTAGTCGCACGCTCAAAAGAGACTGGTTTCAGAGCTGACCCAACGTTGTTGCACCCGATGGGGATGGATGCTTTACCTGACTACGATATGGCGCGAAAACGCAGTCTCGCGCAGCTCGCAGAAGAGCAGGGACGAGATCCAGTGGACATCTATGTGGATAGATTGATCGAGTCGGAAGGGCGTGAACTTTGGAATTTTTGGGCCTTCGGCGGCGCGTTGGAAAATCAATGGGAATATATGAAGATGGAGCATTGTATTCCCATGCTGGCAGATTCTGGCGCCCATGTCGGTATTTTCACTGATACCGATTCGCCTACGTTCCTGTTGTCTGAGCTGACGCGTCGTCAGGGTGTGTATACGTTACCGGAAGCGATTCACAGGATTACTTTGAAGTCTGCCAATGTACTTGGGTTGAAGGAACGTGGCGCTGTCAAAGAAGGGTGGATTGCCGACCTTAATGTGATCGATTATGAGAATCTTGAAACGGGCTACCCCTACTATGTTAATGATTTTCCTCACAATGGCGGGCGTTTCATTGTTGAGAGCCAAGGTTATCTGGCAACGCTAGTGGCAGGCAATGTTGTGTTGGAAAATGGTAAGCACACGGGTCTGCGACCAGGCGAAGTGATCCGCGAGTTTGTCAGGGGTTGATTGGCGGAGGCGTTACAAAAGAGGGAAAGTGATATGTCCGATGCGGTGAAAGTAAGAGAGTCGAGCGATCAGCGTGCACTGAGAAGAACGCTTGGGAAAATCAATTTACTAGGTCTGAACGATCATTTGTCTGAGCTTGAGACCAGGGGATACACGACGATTAAAGGTGTTTTGACCGAAGATCGAATTAGACGTGCTAAAGAAGCGATACTAGACCGCGTCGAGCAGATGACGGGCAAGCGGATTGACCCCACGACGGCGACAGAAGATGACTACCAAGGCATGAGCTATTTACCCTACCTTCTTTACGACAATGAGGTATTCGAAGAAATTCTGCTTGAGGAAAAACCACTTGCACTCATTAACTATTTACTGGGTGAAAGCTGTGTGCTCTCCAGCCTTGGATGTCACTTTAAAGGTCCTGGTGAGAACGGGGTTCTACCGCTACATAGCGATAATGCAGGTCCGACCCCATTTCCCCCTTATTCTCTTGTTTCGAACGTCAACTATGCACTGACGCCCTATAGTCGAAAGGCTGGTGCGCTGGCGATGGTCCCAGGCAGCCATAGATTTGCGACACGGCCGAACACGTCGCAAATGAGCCTGAGTGGCGATTCATGCAATCCTTCAGCATTGCCGATGGATCTTGATCCCGGGGACTGTGTGGTGTGGCATGGCAGCACCTGGCACGGTTCATTCGCGAGGCAGATACCAGGTATTCGTATGAATCTTGCGGTTTATTTTGCACGACCGTCGGTTGTTACCCAAGAAAAACACAAAAACTCTGTACCTCTGGAAGTGCTAAATAGACATGCCAGCGATCCTCGATTTAGTGCTTTGCTTGCTGGCAACCAGGCTTATGGCTGGCAAGGGGAAGGACCTGACTATGGCATGATGGCGAAAATGCCCAGAGGTATTTACGACTAGGCTTTAAAATCAATATACGAGCGGATGACTTAGGATGAAACTATCTGAATATGGTGTGTACCCCAATGTTGATAATCTTATGGGCGAGATCGAAAAGTATGGTCTCCACAGTCATGTAATAGAGCTTGAAGCTTATGGGATGACAGTTGTCCCGCCTGAAAAAATGAATGCTAGCGTGGGTTTCATTACCCGCTTGCGAGATGCGATTTTAAGAACTTGTGAAAAGCGTAATGGTATTGAACTCGGTGACTATAGAGTTGCAAAGCCGCCCGCTACTACCAGCAACAACAGCTGGGATTTGTTGGAAGAAGATGACGTTTTCGCTGAAGCGGCGATCAATCCTGTAAACCTGACGCTGGTACGTTGGTTACTAGGTCAAAGCGCGGTATTTTCTGGTCAAACATGGATTATAAAAGGTGAGGGTGCGAAGGGCTTAGGATTGCATAGTGACGCTCACGGTATACCTCCAGGTGCCGGACAGATTGCCCACATGTGTAACTCATCATGGATATGTACTGACTATGACAGCGCCGCGGATGGACCTACCGTATTTGTACCGGGCAGTCATCGCTATGGTCGGGCTACTCTATCCCATGAATCAAACTTAAGGGACACACCTTTTAAGTTTGTACCGCTTATTGCAAAAGCTGGCTCCCTCGCGATTTGGAATGGCGCCACCTGGCACGCGTCAGAGACGCGCTCAAATCCTGGGCTTCGAGTGACACTTGTGCAAAACTACATGCGAAGTTACATGCGTCCACAGCACGAATATGACAGGGATACTTCTCCACAGTTACTAGAGAAGTATCCAGAACTTGAACGTGTCATAGGTAAGCCACTATACCCGTACACTGACAGCCAGAATCCTGAAGGAGATCGTATAGCGCCTTTTATGAAGACCGGCACCGATCCCTTCGCCTAAATGCCAACCCGGTGACGATGGCATAAACTGGAGAACCGATGAGAATTTTGTATATTGATATTGATACACTACGCCCCGATCACCTGGGATGTTATGGCTACCAAAGGAACACGTCTCCTAATATAGATGCCTTGTCGAAGCAGGCGATTCAATTTAACAATGTTTATGCCTCAGACACGCCTTGCCTGCCTAGTCGCTCAGCATTACTCACTGGACAGTTCGGCATTCACAATGGCGTGGTAAATCATGGTGGCACAGACGCTGATCCTGTGCTTGGTGGCGTTGATAGAAAATTCTGGTCTGCTCTACAGCTGAATAGTTTTCCAACGAGGTTAAAGAGGGCCGGGCTCCGCACTGCGACGATTAGCTCCTTTGCTCAACGCCATTCTGCATTTCATTGGTATGCGGGTTTTGATGAGGCACAAAGGGTACCGGGAAGTTTTGGCATAGAAACAGCCGACGAGGTTCATGGCTTGGCCAGTGATTGGTTAGCCAGAAATGGAAAATCAGACAACTGGTTTTTGCACGTTCACCTATGGGATCCACATACACCCTATAGAGCGCCAGATAGTCATTTCGAGTTATTCAAAGACTCGCCCACACCAAGCTGGTTGACAGAAGAGGTAAGGCAAAGCCACTGGGAAAAGTGTGGACCTCATTCTGCACAGGAATCTAATGGGTTTGCGCCAAAGCCAGAGATGTTGAAACAGTTTCCCCGTCAACCTCAACAGATACCCGATATGAACGGTGTCCGCATGATGTTTGATGGCTACGATGCTGGGGTTCGTTACGCCGACGATTATGTCGGTCGTCTACTTAATCAGTTGGCTGATTTGGGTATTGATGATGAGACGGCCATTGTGCTGACGTCAGATCACGGTGAAACGCTTGGCGAACTTAATATTTATGGCGATCACCAAACAGCAGACGAATGTACAACGCATATTCCCATGATATTGAAATGGCCGGGAGTCGATGGTCTAGCGGGTAAAAAAATGGATGCCTTTCATTACCAAATAGATGTTTCTGCCACTATTTTGGAGATGCTCGGAGGCAAAGTCCCGCAAAGCTGGGATGGTGTTGGCTTCGCAGAATCTCTGGACAAAGGTGAGGATAAAGGCAGAGATCACCTTGTGGTTTCGCAAGGCGCCTGGTCTTGTCAACGCGGTATTCGATTCGATGATTATATGCTGATACAAACGTTACATGATGGCTATCATTTGTTTGACGACGTCATGTTGTTCAATCTCGCCAAAGACCCTCATGAGATGAATAATCTTGCTGAGTCTGAAACCGCCATTAGAGATTCAGGGCTTGAGAAACTTGGCGCCTGGCACGGAGAGATGATGAAAGAAGCCGCTAGGGGACGAGACCCTTTGCAAAATGTTATTGCTGAGGGTGGTCCCTTTCATGTCAGGGGACAGCTGAAGGAATATCTAAAAAGACTCAGAGAAACCGATCGCGGTTTTTATGCTGACGCATTGGAAGAAAAATTCGCCAGCGAGATTTAGCGAGATTGCTCTGTATCTGACGATATTCTTTCGTGGTATCTGCGTTCGTGAAAATCTAACTTTTCTTTGTTTATTGCTCTACCAATCCGATCGAATTTGTCGAATATTAGCCAGGTCTTGTGGTTAGAGTCGTAAGTTGGCCAAGTGGCTGATTTCCCCGAATTTGGATTTCCAGTGCTAGCGAATCGCGACCAATAGCTGATTATCCTGCTAGAGAGGCTTCGCACTTCTGGGTCTTCCGAAGACGCACCATTGAATATTAACCATCCATCGGACCCATGCGCGGTACCGGGCTCTCCAGCTTGGCTTACGCTAAGAAAATCGATGTAGTACAGCCACACTGGTGACGCGCCCATGGCTTTTGCTGTCGTACGCCCGGAGAAAAGATATCGCATGTCTCCCTGTAAACGTCGTTGCCAAATATCTTCAGGGTCACTTGCGTATAGGTTGCGGGCGAATTCGAGATCTTCATTCAGTGACCGCTCTATATCGGCAGGCGTTAAGGGTATCGCGCCCACAACCGATCCTTCGTAACTGGCTCCACCTGTAATAAAGGGCACCTTAGCTTGTTCACCTCGCAGAAATAAAATCCCAGGTTCTTCCATCAAACTGCTGCCGTCGACAATGGGTGCTCGAAAACCTACCTGCGCTTGGATTAGTCTCTTGCCGTCTATTGCGCGCAACATGGCCTCGGTTTGATCATCCAAGCTGATGGATTTAATCAGTTTCCTATCCATTTCTTCCGCGCTGTTTGCGGGTGCCATGTAGAGATTTTTGGGCGCAGGGAGGGCCGCATTTCTACTACGAGGCAATGGCCAGGTTGCGTAGCCGCTTTGCGCTATGGCGCGATGAAACAAACCCCTAGCGCGTGGGCTGGTCATGAGTAAATTTATCGCCTGGCCACCCGCAGAGACACCAAAAATAGTCACGTTTTCTGGATCACCGCCGAAGGCGTGAACATTCTCGGCAACCCATTGCAGCGCCAATTCAAGATCAAGCAATCCAAAATTGGCAACAGGTTGCTCCAAGCTCTCATGTGCAAAGAACCCTAGCGGTCCCAGTCGATAATTTACCGAGACGACAACGTTCCCTTCGTTTGCGAATACTTCACCTTTAATACGATTAGACCCACCGCGAAAACCTCCACCGTGAATCCAGACCATTACCGGCTGTTTTGCTTGGGTATGGGGAGTCCATACATTTACTGACAAACAGTCTTCACTGATATCGAATTTGGGTGTGTTTCTAAAGTTAGCTTGCAGGCACATAGCGCCAAACTCCTTGGCAAGCAAGCTCTTTTCTTCAGGTTCTGGACTGCGCGGAGGCTGCCATCGGTATTGCCCAACCGGTGGTTTGGCGTAGGGAATGCCTTTAAATACAGTTAGGCCATCTGACTGTGTGCCCACGATTGTGCCTTGTGTTAGCTTAATTGCGGTCGTGTTAGTTGCGGCGTTAAGGGCAGAATGAAAACAAGACAGTAATAACAATACGGAGAGTAGAATATTCATTTTGTGTCTCTGATCTGGGCTTGATTCAGAGTATGAACCCCACTAAGGTCCCGTTACAATAGTGTTGACTAACCATCTCGACATGGTCGGGCGCATATGCGACTCTTCATTCCTTGATTTTACAAACTAAAATCGAAATTCAGCGGAGGCAGACAATGACAAGTAGATTATCCCCAAAGGGCTATGATGAATTGACAGTGGAGCAGCAAGCGCAATTTGACCGAATTGCGAAGACAAGGTCACCGAAACCAGATGGTCAGTTTGGTGGGCCATTTGACCCATGGATCCGTAGTCCAGAGGTTGCAAAAAGGTCAATGAGCCTTGGCAATTTCGTCTGGGAGCGTACTTCAGTTGGGCGTCGTATTGTCGAACTGGCGATTATCGTCACGGGGCGTCATTGGCGCAGCAACGTTGAATGGGTTGCGCATTCAAAGATGGCGAAAGCTGAAGGCGTAGCTGACGAGGTAATAACTTCAGTGTTCGAAGAGCGAGAGCCGCCAGCATCAGCGCCTGATGATGAAAAGCTAACTATCGCGGTCTGCCGCGCCTTGCATGAAACAAAAGACTTGCCGCTACCACTTTATAAAGAGGCGATATCGATGTGGGGCGAAACAGGTTTGATGGATATTATCCAGACAATTGGTTTCTACTCATTTGTATCGATGACATTAAATACTTTTAACATTCCCACGGGAGAAGGAGATCCGACGCCTTTTCCAAGGCAAGACTAAGCGCATATGACGCCAAGACAATCGGGCCATGAGTTTATTGACTTAATTAAGCAGTATTACCGAGGCTGTAATACTGCTGATGTCCATCTAATGATGTCAACTTTCACAAATGATGTCGTACACTATTTTGTCGATCATTCTGCCGTGGAGACTTCGATTGGACTTGCGAACTATTGGGCTAAAGTTGCGCCATTGACCCAGGCAAATTGGCAGCTAGATCATGCCGTCGTACAAGAGGACGAAGCTGTTATAGAGTGGAGTATGAAGTGGCAGCCAAAACAAACGATCGAGCCAGAAATCTTAAGAGGCACTGAGTGGTACAAATTCAGGCATGGGAAAATAGCTGAAATTCGTTCCTACCATAATAATTACTATCTGCACCGGCCAGAGAATAGAGAGCTATGGGACTTTGATTATAAGTCCCGTGGTTATCGGGTAGATTAAGTTTATCTCAAGCTACTGCCAAGAATATCTCGGGCGATGATATGCCGCTGCACTTCGCTCGGTCCTTCACCAATGCGACGTATACGCATTTCTCTGTACCAACGTTCGAATGGAAAATCTTTTGTGACACCGTAGCCTCCGTGGATCTGCATGCTTCTATCGACAACTCGACTCGCGGCTTCTGTTGATACGAGTTTCGCCATCGCTGCTTCCTTGCGAAACGGATCACCATTGTCAGCACGGTCGGCCGCTTCCAGCGTTGTCCACTTTGCTTGTTTTATATCAATCTCGTTGTCGACTAACATCCACTGAATTGACTGACGTGAGCTAAGCGGCGCGCCAAATGTTTCACGAATTTTTGAGTACTCTAATGCCAGTTCGTGAGCTTTGACGGCAACCCCAATACAGCCGGCAGAATAGGGTATACGCTGACGTGACAAACGGTCATTAGCGATGGCAAAACCCTTGTTCAGATCCCCCAGAATGTGGGTCGCAGGCACACGCATATCTTCAAATTGCAATTCGGTTGCATAGTGTGCAGAACGCAATGTATGCACAATTCGCCGTACATGGAATCCAGGATTGCTGGTGTCTACGATAAAACAGGTCACGCCGCCACGACCTTTGTCTGTACCTGTACGGGCAAAGACGAGTCCATAATCTGCTGTGTCTGCACCGGAGATAAAAATCTTTGAGCCATTAATGACCCAGTCGTCGCCGTCTTGTACGGCTTTTGTTTGAATCGCACGGGCGGGGTCTGAGCCACCGGAGGGTTCTGTAAGCCCAAAGAATCCTTTCTTTTCGCCCCGGAGAGTTGGATAGAGATACTCATCTTTCTGCGCTTCACTGGCTTCAAACATTTGGGCTAGGCCAGCGCCACCGAACACGCCATAACATGGTGCATAGAGTCCGGCGCGGTGCTGCGACATCTCGATAGCAAGCAATGTCCGGGTCACCATATCAATGCCTGGGCCACCAAATTCTTCCGGTATATCCATACCGTATAGGCCCATCTGTTTGACCTTTTCTATCAGGCGCTCGCGGTCGTGTGCCTCCAGAGAATCAGCATCAGGGTCAAGGTTCATCTCAAGCGGTGTGATTTCTTCTTTGACAAATCTCCGCACCATTTCTACTAGCATTCGCTGCTCTTGCGTAGGTTGTAAATTCATAGTGGATTCCTCTTCTTGTAATTATCACAATTTGGATTAATGTTTAGACCGCTCAGGCAGGTGAGAGCTTGCCGAGTCGAGGAAGCTTATCGTTGTCCCTTGGCGGTATGCCATGATCGGCAATATGGATCATCAATAGTTCTCTGTAGCGCGTCTGATATGCTGTCGTAACTTCGAGTCTAAAACAGGTCTCCTGCCTCTCTGACAGTTGAGCGTTGAGTTCACCCTTTAAGCCAAATAGCGATTTTCCGCCGGCATAGCCGATGAAAGTTACGCCATCATCAGCGGAGCCTAATTGATAAACTCCTAACTGGCCTTTGACACTGCGGAGGTTCTCCGTGGTCAGTGGTAACCATTGTTTTTCGAGTCGGATTGACATGTTAGTTCCTCTGTTTTTGCTGATTTACCAAAGATTGCATGCCTTCCCACTCACTCCAGTGGTCACATAACTTATCGATGGATGTCTGCCATGGGTTGTAATCATCAGGATAATCAAGGAACTGGCCAAAATAACCACGATCAGGGTGGTCGTTTACGCCATGAGCAACTCTTCGGGTACCCTCATGAGGATTGTCTTCACGTAAGCCGCGGATACGAAAGTAGATGTTCATGCGTGGGTTAGGTCCAAGATTTGGCGTCGGTGTGTGAGGGCAGCTATGGAGAGCGATTATGGCATCACCGGCACCCAATAGAACCGGTGTTAACTCTGGCCATGGCCAGTTTTCTGTTGCTTGACCAGCCTGTGCCATTTGTTCTGTTTTTAATCTGATCTCATCCGGTAATCCGTTTGTATAAGGTCGCCCGCTTTTGCCAATTTTTACGCGCGGCCAACCAGGCCCCTCTGGTCCGACGATACCGCCTGCATCTCGCTGTGCTTGAAAGCATGTCTCTACGCTTTCGTGCATGCCTTTCAATACTGCAAATTGTCCGTTGCCAGGCTCTAGCTGATCATTTAGTGCGACGCCGACAAGACCTGTATAACTTCCGTAAGATAGTGTTCGATCTGGATCCATCCACAAGAGACCATCATTGGTGCCTGGTTTTTCGTCGTTTTCGCCAAAGTATTTGGCGGCATCTTTAGGGCGCCCTGTTTCAAGATTTATTTCGTCTGCGTCTTCTGGAAGCGCGCCGCTCCAGCCGCCATCGACGTGGGTGCTAGGTTTACCGCCCAGTTTATTATAAGGCGGCGTGACAGCTACCTGGCAACTGATGACTGGTGGATAAGGACCCATCAGGTTGCGTATAATCTGCGCCAGTGAGCTATCATTGAAAAGGCCTATCACATCCTCGTGTGTCGCCAGTTTGCCCGGGACCAGCAGTTGGTGCTCATCTTCCGGCAAGGCTTCTTCGATTAAGCTCTTTGCCTGTGCCACAGCATCGGCCGATACCGCATTTCTGATGATGATGTATCCATCCTGCAGGAACTGTTGTTTCTCTTCGATTGTCAGATTGTTTTTCACATAGTTCTCGATTTACTTTTCATTTTATTAGTCAAGGGTTCAACGTATCAAAGTAAAATTATACTTGCATATTTCCTCAGCTTATCAAATGAATCTTGCTAAAGGATAATTGCGCGCAGATATGCTCAAGTTAACGTATCAACACATTCGCCACGAATTGGGTGGAGCCACGTTTAATCGTGGCGAGAAGTACTTTCACGAAGGACGGGTTGAAGACGTCACGCCTGAAATCATAGACAGTGACTATGTCGTATTGAGGTCAAAGGTCAGCGGTAGTGGCAATATCTACGTTCAGGAAGTAAGTTTGGAAGCCTCCGGTACCTTCGGTGTAGACATCGATGGCATTTGTTCTTGCCCGGTTGGCTTCAACTGCAAACATGTTGTCGCTGCTTGTCTCAGTTTTCTCGTGGCTGATGATTCGAGCCCGATAGAAAAGCTTGATGTAAAACTGCAATGGTTGGATAGCCTGAAAAGGGCACGGCAAACAGATCCTGTCGACGCGGAAGCAGAGTTTATTGCCTACCTTGTGGATGAAAGCTTTCAGCCTGGCGAGTTGAAAGTTCGCTACGTTGAATGCAAATACAAGAAAAATGGAGATAGGACCAAAGGTCGCAAGCTCAACGCCTATGGCGGTCTTAAATACGATCGGTCGGCTACCGAGGAAGATAAGCAGATAAGCGCGATGCTACTGGCTTTTCGAAGTATCGGTGATATTTCACAGGATTACGCCATATCTGGTGAACTGGGTCAGTTATGCCTTTCAAAAATGATTGCGACTAACCGCTGCTTTTGGCAAGAGACGGGTAACCCATCCTTGTCCCTGGGTGGCCCCAGGGCGCTTGTGCTTGACTGGCGTGAGTTTGAAAAACAGCAGCTGCAGTTGACTCTAAAGGTTGAGCCGGCAGCACAGGTGCTTGAATTTTTTCCACCACATTACTTCAGTGAAAAGGAGTGGTTGATAGGGCCTGTTGTCGATGCCGATTTCAATGCACGAGAATGGTCACTTCTGCATGATGCGCCCAAGTTGACGAGTGGTGAAGCAACACGCTTTAGTGAGCAGCAGTTAACTCAGATTCCAGATTCTCAAATACCAATGCCTGCAACAATTGATCGGATTGATGTGATCGAGGCACCTGTGCCTTGCCTTCACATTGAAACAGTTGAAAGTTTTGTCGGCACCCAACATCGGATTTGTCTCAGGTTCAGGTATGGCGCTCTTGAAATACCTGTTTATCCACAAATAGCACGCCGAAATATCATGCAGAATGGTCAGGTTTATTTGATACAGCGGGATCTTGTAGCCGAATTAGAATGCAAAAAACGATTGAGCCAAGTCGGTTTGGTATCTGTAGAGGAAGCGGGTGATGAGTATTGGTTAAGGTTTGGGGCAGAAGATAGGCCAGTGGTCAATCAAGAGGGTACTGATGCCATTGATCATTGGCGTACGTTCTTAAAGGAAACACAACCAACACTTGAGAGCGAAGGCTGGGTTGTTGAGCTTGCCGATAATTTCACAATATCGTTTATTCAGCCGGACAAATGGGAGGCGTTGGTAGATACCGAGACAGAAGCGGGAAACGATTGGTTCGATCTTCGATTCGACCTTGAGGTACAGGGAAAGAAATATCCACTGCTACCCTTAATCACTCAGGTGCTTCAACACTATGAGCTTGATCAGCTTCCGCCTGTGGTGAGTGTTGCGCTTAATGCTGATACCTATTTGGAATTACCCGCAGACCGAATACGGCCGATATGCAACATTCTGTACGAGCTTTTTGATCGCGATCATCATGGCGCGACTATGCCCCTGAACGCCGATCTCCGATTAGGTAAGTTTGATGCGTTGAAACTTGCCGAACTGGATCTCGTCATGGGCACGGAAATGACTTGGCGTGGTGGCGCGCCAATGCGCAAACTAGCTGCGCAACTAGATGATTTTCAGGGTATCGCATCGGTAAAAACAGCTCGTGGATTGAAGGCTAATCTTCGGGATTACCAACAGTCTGGTGTTGATTGGTTACAATTTCTTCGTCGTTATGAGTTTAATGGCATTCTTGCTGACGATATGGGTTTAGGGAAAACAGTCCAGGTGCTGGCGCACCTTCAGATAGAAAAAGAAGAGAAACGCATGGACCGGCCCTGTTTGATTATTGCGCCAACGAGTCTGATGAGTAATTGGCGGCGTGAAGTTGAACAATTCACCCCAAATCTTTCGGTGCTTGTTCTACAAGGGCCCAACAGGCATGAAAAATTTAAGCTGATCGCTCAACATGACCTCATCATTACGACTTACCCCTTGTTGGTGCGTGATCAGGAAACACTATTGGCTATCGACTATCATTATTTGGTCTTGGACGAAGCGCAGGTGATTAAGAATCACAAAGCTAAGGCATCACAGCTAGTGCGGCAGCTTAATACACGGCATCGTTTATGTATGACTGGCACACCGATGGAGAATCATCTTGGAGAGCTGTGGGCTCAGTTTGATTTTCTAATGCCAGGGTTTCTTGGCGATGCGACAACCTTTCGAAAGCGTTTTCGGACGCCAATAGAGAACCACGGTGATGCTGATCAACACGCAAGATTGGCAAAACGAATCACACCTTTCTTGCTACGACGACGTAAAGTTGATGTTGCGAAAGAGCTGCCAGATAAGACTGAGATTATAAGAACGGTCACGCTTGGGGGTGACCAAGCAGCATTGTACGAGAGCATACGTCTGTCGATGGAAAAGAAAGTGCGCGACGCAATTGCCTCTAGAGGCCTAGCCCGAAGTCATATCACCATTCTTGATGCCTTATTAAAACTAAGGCAAACATGCTGTGACCCGCGATTGCTCTCTTTGAGTCAAGCCGAATCAGTGAAATCCTCTGCAAAACTTGAACTGTTGATGGAGATTCTGCCGGAAATGTTGGAGGAGGGGCGTCGCATACTGCTATTTTCACAGTTCACGACGATGCTAGGTTTAATCGAGCAGGCCTTGATTGAAAAGGATATTGGTTTTGCAAAGTTGACCGGCCAGACAAGAAACCGTGACGCTGCGATTGATAAATTTCGCAATGGTGATGCAGATGTGTTTCTGATCAGCTTGAAAGCCGGTGGTGTCGGTTTAAATCTGACAGAAGCGGATACAGTGATTCATTATGATCCCTGGTGGAATCCAGCTGCTGAGAACCAGGCTACCGACCGTGCCCATCGTATAGGCCAGAAGAAACCTGTGTTTGTTTACAAGTTGATTACCGAGAATACGCTAGAGGAAAAAATTCTTGAAATGCAGGCAAGAAAACAATTTCTCGCGGATGCCAGCTATGAGGTCGATCATGGCGGCGAGCAAGTGCAACTGACCTCCGATGATCTTAGAGCCTTGTTTGCACCGTTAGCGGAATGAGATGGTTGGTATAATGCCGCTTGGGAAAGTTTTAAACATATGGTTTGATAGTGAGCAACAATCTTGGACAAACAGCATTGAGCGAATGTGAAAGGAATTGTAAATATGACAGAAATGACTTGGCCACGACATCTTAAAGACGCAAATGGGCCAATGCGCGCGGATAAATTGGCAGGAGCTGCAATCGGTATGGGTGATTGGGGTCGTGAATCAAGAGCGCTTGCCAGTGAAGGTTGGGTCCCTGCGGACATGATGACTGGGTTAACGCTTTTTGTGCTGGGTCATCAACCAAAGGGCAAATCGAAACAGGCTATACCCGGTGCTGGTGGCGGGGTCGCCGGTGGCGTGTGGGTGAGAGAACGCTTTACAATCGTTCGGCCATTGAAGGTCGATGAAGTGTTCGTTGTGAAGGGCGAATCGGTCGGCAAGCATGTTCACAAAGGGCGACGCTATGGCACTAATCAATGTGAGACATTTAATCTCGCAGGTGAATCTGTCGCGCGTAATTTGACCACCGGTTTACTCGCATATAAAGTAGAACCGGGTCTAGAAGACGAGCTAATCGGTACCGACCCAAACAAGATAGAAACCCCTGGCCCTGACCATTCTGTTGCACAAAACAATCCCTGCCTCGAACAATTAGCCCAGCTCAAGGTTGGTCAGACATTTGACGAAAAAGAGATTACTGTAAGCCTTGCGATGATGGCGGCGAGAGATACCAAGAAGCCAGATAATCCGATTCATTCAGACCCAGAGCTTGCACGTAAGGCAGGGCTTTCTAAGCCTATTGCAGGTGGATCACACGTGCTATCGTTTCCCCTCGAAGTGATCATGCAGCATGCGGGCAGGTATTCCCTGTTTCATGGCGCGAGCTTTGATATACGTTGGAAGGCTCCTGTTTACGCTGACCTGGTTGTTCACACTAAAGCGGAGGTCGTCACAGCGACGGAAACAGAAGTGGTATTTGAAATTGAAGTGAAGCTAGAGTCCGGCGCGACGGCAATGGTGGGGCGAGTTACGGTGCCACTAAAATGAGTAGCGCGCTTAAAGGTATCAGAGTAGTAGAGCTTATCGATCGTTCAGCCGCGCTGGCGGGTCGTATATTGGCTGATCTCGGCGCCGAGGTCATCATGGTTGAGTCACCTGCAGGGGCTGTCATTCGACATCATGCGCCTTATTTAGACGACATAGCGGGTCCAGAAAAAGCCTTTGGTCATCTATATTTCAATACTAATAAACGCTCAGTGATATTGGATTTAGACGTTGTTGCAGATCGTGTGAAATTTTGCGATTTAATTGCGACGGCTGATGTGCTGCTTGAGACTCAAAATCCAGGATCGCTAGATTCACTAGGCCTCAGTCATGAAACACTTCGTGGTTACAATCCCAAGCTTATTCAATGTTCCGTGACACCCTTCGGCCTGACAACCCCTTGGCGCAACCGCCGAGCAAATGATCTGGTTGCCGGTGCTGCGGGTGGACTAATTCAAGTCTCTGGTTCACCACAAGGTAAGCCAATTCAAGGTGGTGCGGACCCTTCTTATTCCATGGCAGGGCTAGCAGCAGCGTCCGCAATCACAATGGCACTACATCAGCGCGATTTCAGTGAAGATGGACGCGGCAGGGCGGGTATCCATATTGATTTGTCACTACAAGAGGCAACAGCGCTGGCAGTCATGCAAACAGCCAGTCCGGGTATCTGGCAATGGCACAAGCGTATACCAAAAAGACCCGGTATGTCGGCCGCTATGGCTTGCAAAGACGGTAAATTTGTTGGCTTGCTGGTGCGACCTGATAGGTTTAGTGGGTTTCTTGAGTGGGCTGATAATGTCGGCATCGACCACGGTATGACTGCCGAGGACTGGCGTTGGGCGCGATTAGAGTCGCCAAGAGAAGGAAATCCCGTTGCTGAAACGACCTTAAAGTTGGCGGCAGCGTTAACACGGGATGAATTTGTTTCAGGCGCTTTAGCTGCAGATATTATTTGTTTGCCGGTTTTAGACTTCCCAGACTTGGAGCAGGAAGAGCAGTACAAAGTTAACGATCAATTCTTTTCTCTTGGACATGATGTACTTGGTAAAGAACTCGGCTATGTCCGGTCGCCAGTAGATGCGATGGCCGATGGCGTTGAGTTTAAACGTGCACCATTGTTGGGTGAACATCAGGTAATACTTGATAGTTTAGCGTCTGCCAACCACGAGCAGTCTGCAGATCTAGCCAAGGCTGAATCGGTCGCAAACCTGGCAGTTGCAGACCCGTCAAAAGCACTGGTTGGGTTGCGCGTAGTCGACTTTAGTTGGGTGCTCGCGGGTCCAATAGGCACTCGGATACTCGCAAGCTTTGGTGCCGAGGTGATTCGGGTTGAATCAACTAAAAAACCCGATTCGATGCGCAGTCAATTAGGGCCCGATGGTAAGCCAGATGCAGACCTTGGTGGTGTGTTCAATACCGTTAATGCGGGTAAAAAATCGATCACTGTCGATTTAACAAAACCCGCTGGCTTAGCGCTAGTAAAGTCGATCATAAAAACTGCAGATATTGTTGTGAACAATTTTAGACCTAATGCATTGGAGCGTATGGGGTTGGGCTACGACGTATTGAAGGAGCTAAAGGAAGACATCATCCTGCTTAATATGCCTGGTGCGCACCGTTTCGGCCCCTGGGCGCAGCGTCCTAGCATGGGTAATATTCTCATGGCCGCTTCAGGTTTCAATATGCTTTCAGGCTTTGACGGCGAACGTCCCCGTGGTATTGGCGTTGCCTATCCTGATTTCACATCGCCACATTTATTGGCGGCAACGCTCATGGGTGCATTGCGCCAACGTAGTAAAACAGGGGAAGGGCAAGAGCTACATCTTACCCAATTGTCCGGTGTACTTTCACTGCTGGGTAGTGAATGGATGGAATATAAGGCCACTGGCACGCAACCACAGCGGAATAGCAATCGTAACGAAAATTACTGCCCCCATGGTGTTTATCAAACAAAGGGCGAGGAAGATCCCAAAATTGATGCTTGGGTAGCAATCGCTGTAGGCAACGATGCTGAGTGGGTTTCTTGCTGTGATGTATTGGGTATGCCAACGTTAAAAACTGACAAACGTTTCTTGACTCACGCCAACAGAAAGCAGCATGAAGACGAATTGGATCAAATCATCAGTGACTGGGCCCGAACCAGAAGCAAATGGTCTATCGCCGACGACCTGCAAGCAGTCGGTATTGCAGCGGCGGCAGTAGAACATCTCAAAGATATGTTGGAACATGACCCTCAACTACCATCCCACTACCAACAGGTTCGCCAACCTAGTGCGCCGGATACTGATATACCGATTGATAAGGAAGCCGCGAGATGGGTCGGTGCAGAGCACATTTTGCAACGTTCTCCCATGTTAGGCGAACACAATCAGCATGTTGTGCAGGAAATGCTAGGGATGTCTGACGATGAGTTTGTGCAGTTGGTGATTGATGAGGTTTTGAGTTAACCGCTAGAAATTTAGGTACGCGTTAGTAAACTGCATTTGGGTGGTTGAGTTGGAACAAGGAGGTATAAAATTTTATTGCTTGGTAAGGCTGTTTTAGGTATATCGGCTCTGGCATTCATTACTTACGGGCTCGTTAGTGTGGTATCACCAGAGGTTCCCGCAGGATTCGCCGGCCTTGAAATGGGTAGCGGTGATGCCTTTGTGGAAATCACAGCAATGTATGGTGGTCTGCAAACAGGCGTAGGATTTTTTTGTCTATTGGCTTTGCTCAGGTCTGAGTTTTATAGGCCAGGCCTCGTGGCTCTTGTGCTAGGTATCGGTACCTTGGCTTTCGCTCGCTTGTTCGGCCTGGTGATGACAACTGAAGCGGTAACTTCCTATACTTATGGGGCGTTAATCTATGAATTTTCTACGGCGGCGCTCGCAGTAGTTGCGTTGTTGCGAAAATAAAATGACCCAACATGAATACATTTTTATAGCTGTCTCAATAATACTGGGTCTTGCGATCACGCGCTTATTGCACACGATGGCGTTGCTAACGCGTGCTTATCGTCGTGTCATATTTGACTGGTCATCTGCACTTTGGGCATTCAGTATCATGCTCTATATACTGCAGTTATGGTGGGTTGGTTGGGGACTAAGGGTCATTGAGGAGTGGACATTTCTTGATTTTATCGTTTTGGTGTTTGGTTCATCCTGTATTTATGGTGCAGCCGAGATGGCACTATCCGCGCAGGAAGATGGCATCCTCGACATGCTTAAAGAAAGCCAGCACCTTGGTCGCCTTTCTGCATTATCAATGTTGTTGTATTTTTTGGTAGGCCCTTACGTTAATGTTTTTATGTATCAAAATGCCATAGGACCGTCTATAGCAGTACCGTTAGTGGGAATTGTTCTGATGGCATTAGTCATATTCTTGCCTGACCGTTTTAGGTTGTGGTCGCTTTTATTTGCGTTGTACTCGTCGGTCGTTGTTTTATTGACAGTCTGAGCACATGACTAGAATTTAGGTTGGTATGGCGTCAGATCCATTCGCGGATACCTTAGTTGCATGTCTGTAAGCGTCTGTTCATTCCAGTAAGGATGTCCGGGCTTCGGGATATCAAACAAATTTCTCTGCTTGACGTCTATCTTCTCCATAAATTCTTTCATCTCAACGCGGCCGCCATGATGGGGCCACGCATGGCGATCAATCCACGGCGCATCTTGGCGTGCGTAATCGGCAAGAATCATGAATCGGTAGCCTTCCTTTTTGTTGATTTCTACTCCTCTGTGAAAGACATCGTAGGAGTAGAGTACCAATGATCCCGCCGGCGCTTCGATATAGACGACATGTTCGTTAAAATCATCTTCGTTTTCCAGGTAGCGCACGCCGAAGGGTATATCGTCGGTAACTTGTCTGGGGATTATTGCTGAAGCGCCATTTCCTTTTGTGACATCTGACAAATAGGTAAAGGTAGTAAGCTCTTTCCAGCGGTGATCTGTTCTTGGTACTAGCAGCGTGTGGTTGCCAAAATCGCGATGGAACTTTTGATCGTAGTCGATAGCACCCTGATACTTTGCCCACAATTCTCCCTTGGTTATTCGGATGTCCTCGGTATCCAGAATTTGTTCTGCAACCTCGATCATGCGCTTATCCACGACAACGCTGTTCAGTTCGAATGAAGCCCAGGGAAAATTAACCAGACCAGAAAATTGTGATTCGGAAAAGCGAGGAAATCTTTCAGGCGCTTCGAAGTATTCGGTTGGACTTGGGTAGTGCAGCGTTAAAGCTGCTTGAGCCGCTGCAAGTGTTGCAGGATCGAGAAAGTGCTCAATAACTAGAAATCCGTACTCGTGGTATTCTCTAAGTTGCGAAGCTGTAAGTTTCATATTTTAGTGCGCAGTGAGGTATCTAGCATGTCGGGTGATTATTAAGGAAAGGTTTATTCCTGATAGTAAGCTGATTATGTAAACCCAGGACGTTTTTGACGCTCATCAGAAACGCCCTGGCGAAATCCATCTTTGTTGTTGCAAGATTAACCTTTTTTGCGAGTCACCTTCACGGGCAAATGTGTATATCCATTCACAAAGGAGGAGAAGGTACGTGAAGGTTCGGCTTGAACTTCGATCTTTTCGAATCGCTTGAGAATTTCTTCCCAGAGGATTCGCAGCTGCAATTCTGCTAGACGGTTACCCATGCAGCGATGAATGCCAAAGCCAAAGGATAAATGCTGTCTGGCATTAGGTCGTTCAATATCCAGGTCATTAGCATTTTCAAAAACATCAGCATCTCGGTTACCCGATGCATACCACATTAAAATCTGATCACCTTTCTTAATATCTTTATCGCCAATCTGACAATCATCGTTGGCGGTTCGACGCATGTAGGCTAACGGTGTTTGCCAACGAATAACTTCTGCTACCATTTTCGGAATCATGTCGGGGTTTGCAACCAACTTGTCATACTGTTTTGGAAACTTGTTGAGCGCATAAATGCTGGCCGACATGGTGTTCCGCGTCGTGTCATTGCCGCCAACAATAAGTAGGAGCAGGTTGCCGAGGTAGTTCATTGGCGATAGATCTTTAGTATCTTTGCCATGAGCCAGCATCGATACTAGATCACCGCCTGGGTTCTTGATGCGTTCTTCGCGCAGCATGGTGAAGTATTCAAGGCACTCCAATAGTTCTCTGCGACGATCATCTTCAGATTCAATGAGACCGCCGGGCTGTGGAATAGCGAACGTAACGTCTGACCAGCGTGTTAATTTACTGCGGTCCTCGAAGGGAAAATCAAATAGTGTCGCCAACATCATGGTGGTGAGTTCGATGGAAACGGTACCTACCCAGTCAAATTCCTCACCTTCGGGTAGTGAATCGAGGATAGTGCAGGTGCGCTCTCTGATTAACGGTTCCATTTCGACAAGGCCACGAGGCGCGACGGAGCCTGTGACAGTTTTGCGTTGCACATCATGTTCTGGTGGATCTTGCGCAATGAAAGTTGTGATGCCGAGCGCGCCCTCTGGTAGTTCAGCATCAACGGGAAGTCCGAGCGTAATTCCGTTTGCAGAGGTAAAATTCTGCCAATCAGAGTCAACGGCCTTAATATCTTTGTATTTTGTCAGGGACCAAAATCTGCCAGATATCTCAGTTTCATTGAAGTGGACTGGGTCTTCAGCTCTCAGTCGCTCGAAATACTCTATCCAGCGATGCTCGCTCCATAATCTGGCATTGACCGGTATGATATCTTCCAATGGAATGTCATAAGCCGAGGGTATTTCAGTCGTTTCCATCGCGCTTACGGCGCCTGTGGATGTCTTTTCTGTATTGCTTTGAGCTTCACTCATTATCTAATCTCTAGCTAAGTTATTGACAGCTGGCGTTAATCCAACGCATGTGAAGAATTATAGACTTTTTTTGTGCTTATTCTAAGTGTAGGCTGCTTCGTCAAAGTCGATTATTTCGCTGGATGAACTCAGCATTTGAAAGAGAGTTAAGCATGAACAAATTAGAAGAAACATTGAGATTTGATGGCCAAGTTGCGTTAGTGACTGGCGCCGGCAGAGGGCTCGGCCGAGAACACGCATTATTACTAGCCTCAAGGGGCTGCAAAGTGGTGGTGAATGATCTTGGTGCTGCCTTTGACGGGACGGGGAATGCCACTGGCCAGGTAGCAGATGAGGTGGTTGCTGAGATAGAGGCCGCCGGCGGCATAGCAACAGCAAATTACGATTCGGTCGAGGATGGCCAGCGCGTCGTCGATGCAGCGATAGCGGCATATGGTCGGATAGACATCGTGGTCAATAATGCGGGAATACTGACACCTGAGACCTGGGCAGAACTTACGCTTGAATCTTGGAAACGGACAATAGATATCAACCTGACGGGTGTTTTCTCAATAATGAAAGCCGTTTGGCCCATTCTCGTTGAGCAGCAATATGGGCGAATTATCATGACCGCATCGCCAGCAATGTTTGGCGCCGGTGTTGCAGCCTATGCAGCCAGTAAAGCGGGTGTGGTTGGTTTGGCTAATTCTATTCAGTTCGAAGCAAAAAAACTAAAAATGGATATCAAGTGTAATGTCCTGGTGCCATCGGCCAATACTCGTATGACCCAAGACTTTGGCACTGCGGTCAATGAGCGTCGAGAAGAGTTAGGCAAGAAGAAGGTCCGCGGCGCGCCAGCAGCCATTTTAGATCGCTTATCTCCCGATAAGGTTGCGGCCATGGTAGTCTGGCTTGCACATGCGGAGTGTCAGTCGGAAGCAAGTATTCATGAGGCCGGAGGTGGATATTTCTCTCAGCTGCATTGGGCACGTTCAGTGCCAGTCTACGCGACAGAAGTCGAAGGTGTTGATGCCGCGCCAATGCCAGAGCATGTGCAGCAAGGGCTGGCAACGCTCGCAGACTTTGAACATGGAGATATGCCTCCGTCGGGAGATGGCTCAATGGGTGGGCCGGGTCCACTACCGCGAGTACTAGATCATCTTAAGCAAAACAAAGCGGTTGAATAGTATGGCAGAGCTTTCCTATCTCACCAGAGATGGATTGGTTGAAGACTTAGGCATCACGCTAATAAGCGGATTGTTAATATAGGAATAAGCAGTTTATGAAAAAATTTACAGTTGTCCTCCAGCTCATCGGTGTGATGATACTGATACCGGCAGTTGCGATTGCAACACTTAGATTTGAAAATCGAAACCACGACGGGCCATCCATTCTTTTTCCCGGTGGCGAGTTGGTGTCTGGGGCTTTATATACAGGTCCAGAACCTGATTGGGATTTTACTCATGAGATTTCAACCGTCGAGTTGCAATTGGAAGATATGAGTTCCAGCTTAATTTGGATTCATGAAAGTGAAGGGAAAATTTACGTTGCCTCTGGATATATGAATTCTTTTTTAGGCCGACTTTGGAAACATTGGGCAGTGTTAGCTAATGACGGGAGTGGCCTTGCTGTGATTCGAATCAACGGCGTACGTTACGAACGTCAGCTAGTGCGTATTGCTGAAGGCGCGGTGCTAGAAGGATATGCGATTGCGTCAAAAAATAAATACAACTCACCGACCACCCGTGCATCGATTGAAGCGGGTAATACTTGGGTATTTGAACTAGCACCAAGAGGATTATAGTTAAATGAAATTGACTAACTACATTTTGCTTTGTGTCGTACTCGCCGTCACTGTATCGCTCGCCGTTCTATTTGTACCCGGTGTCGCTGAGAGTATCGAAATCAAGCTGCTCACTTTTCTTTCAACTAATGCAAGATGATTATCAGGAACTTATAAATGATCAATGATTACTCCAAGCGCCATCATCCTTTTGAAGGCAGCTTCAACTTCCGCGATATCGGGGGTTATCCGACACAGGATGGCAATACAGTTCGCTGGAATCTTTATTACAGAGGTGGCCGTCAAGACCGTATGACGGCAAAAGATCTTAAAGAGCTGGCCGAACTGGGTATCAAATCTCAGATTGATCTACGTCGGCCCGATGAAGCTGGCCAACAAGGGCGTGGACCGTTGGGAGACTTTGGCGCGAGTTATCATAATCTTGCCGTTATTCCTGAGGGCGGCTCTGATCGTCTAAGCCAGCTAGTGGGCGACACCGCCATATCAGGCAAGCGCTACCTCGGATATCTCGATTTTGGGCCTGATGTTTGGATCCAGATGTTTAAGATTTTTGCCAAGGCAGAGGATCACCCCATCTACCTTCACTGTACAGCGGGCAAAGACCGCACGGGCGTCTCTACTGCCTTTTTATTGTCCGTGCTGGGCGTGGGAAGAGATATTATCGAAGCAGATTATTTGCTCACCAATATTGACGTTGAGCGACAGGTAGACTTTTTGGAGGCCAATAACCTCTTGCCAGCGGGAGTCGACCGGGAACTGATGATGCATCATGCCGGGGTACCAGAGGCTGCGATGGTAGATTTTCTTGATGGTCTAGATGAAAAGTATGGCGGAGCGCTAGGTTATCTCGGTAGTATCGGGATTGATGAAGCGACAATGTCAGCTGTTAGACTAAACTTTTTAGAAGGGTAAGCTATATGAAACCACTTGAAGGCGTTACGATTCTCGAATTCTCAACCATGATTACCGCATCGTTTGCAGCAATGCAAATGTGTGAACAAGGTGCAAGGGTCATCAAAGTAGAACCGCTCACCCAGGGAGACCCGCTGCGCTATATAGGCGCTAGCAAAGGCGGTATTTCTTCTTTGTTTGCAAATTGTAACCGGGGCAAAGAAGCCATCCGCGTTAATATCAAAGATGAAGCAGGGCAAGCGCTTATCAGAGAATTGGTGCCACAGGTGGATGTTGTCATCCATAATTTTCGTCCAGGTGTGATGGACAAGAATGGCCTCGGAAGCGAAGCACTTCGAGCGCTCAATCCCAGACTGATCTATACCGCTGTTTCTGGATTTGGTCACACCGGCCCACTAAGCAGTGCGCCAGCTTATGACCCGATTATTCAAGCCCATTCCGGTATTACAGCAGCGCAGGGCAAAGCTGAACCGGCTTTCATGCGCAGCCTTGTCTGCGATAAAATTACTGCTTACACGGCTTGCCAGGCCGTGACTAGCGCACTTTATATGCGTGAGAAGACCGGGGAAGGCCAACATATTGACCTTTCTATGCTAGACGCAGGTCTCTTCTTCATCTTTCCCGATGGGTTTCAAAACCACACCTTGCTAGATGATGATGTTGAACCGCAACCCATGCTGACTGATATTTTATATGAGCTTACGTTGACCAGTGACGGAGGCGTTACCATTTCTGCTGGCACGCCAGATCAACAAATGCGTGCGCTGATTGCTATGGGTCTGGAGCATTTACTCGCCGATGAAAGGTTTGCTGCACCGGAAAAACTGTTAGCGAACTTCGACGCTTTCAAGGCGCTAGTTTCCGAGGAATATCTGAAACATACAACTGAGGAAGTTATTCGGCGGATGAAAGAAGCAGATGTTCCCTGTGCTAGATGTCTTAATAGAGATGAAGTTTTGGCGCAAGATCAGCTTGCTGCAAACAACACAGTTGAGGTGATTGATCATCCAGTGATGGGTAAAATGCGCGTGATTAAGGCGCCACCACGTTTTGGCGGGGAAGTGCTTGAACCAGGTACACCGAGCCCCGAACATGGTCAACATACTCGATCGGTATTGGAATCATTCGCGATTGATAATGCTAGGCTTAATCAAATGTTTGATGATGGGCTTGTTGCTTAATAGCTTTTCAGATCGGACTTTCGATTGAGAACTGGATTGCGTACTGGATCGAGTGTTAGGTGTCGCTTGGGCTGCAAATGATCAGCTCTGGCACACCTGAGACAGGTATCCATACCAATGCGTGTTGGTCGAACTTATTCGCTATTTCAAGCGCGTCATCCAGGTTGACGCCAAGGATTAGATAACTGTCTTCGGACCAATCGCCAGTGGGTGAATCGCCACGCCCAACAAAATAATTTAGTCGTCGGTGAGCAATGTCGTTGAGAAGTTCGTCTTGCCTGTCATAGTTTTCATCAAGGCTAAGTTGTGTGCCCCTGGGGTTCCAGGCGGTAACAAATGCCGCCGACTCAACGTTGAAGCTGGCGAACAAGATTCGAAGTCCGTCATTCTGTGTACCAATGTGGAATAGAAGAGGTGGATCATCGTCAACGAAATAGTCCGTCTCATTATATTTTTTAGTTAACTCGCTATTCATCAAAAACTATTTCCTTTATGTCATTAGTCGCACAGATTAAATTTGATGATCGCCGAGACTCATCATCAGAAATCCAGTGAAGGCTGCATTGCTTGGTGAGATGGAGGGGTCGACCATTTTTTTCATTGCCAGAATTTGTCGCCGGAATTCAATGTAGAATTCCCATGAAGGTCGCGGCTTATAATCAAGATTTTCGAGCTCGAGGTACTTGATGACATTTTTGGCGGTTGTCGGTTTCACAAACACCTCATCAATGGGTTTCATGTAGGTGGGGCAAATTGTTATCAAACTCCATCTAGCCATTTTCCCCCTGGTTAGGATATCGAGTACTATTTCGAAGCCTTTTTGTTGTTTCCCATGCAGTAAAAGCTGGAATCCCATCGCGAGCGCTTCGCGTTCATCTCGGTCTAGACCATTAACATAGTCTCGAAACTTTGGCTTATCAAACATTGAAATCATCGAGGACCGGCTGACAATTTTTATCAAACTGTCGAGTACTGGGCCGGTTTTTTGAAACGCTTCCTTGCTAAGTAATTCATGAGCTTGCACTGTCATTTTTCCGACATTGTGCTTTTTGCCAATTGTTAGCATATCTGGATGACTAAAGCCTCCTGGATAGCGAGCCAAAAATTCCGCTTCTGCCTGTTTTAGTCTTTTGTGATTCATTGTCTGCTTATTGTCTGTCCATTGTCTAAGCGTAATCTTGCACATCGCTACCTTCAAGCTATATTCTTCGGTTTCCACATCAATTGTCATTCGTCTATGTTCCAAGACCCAAACCCAAAGGTTTCACATATCGTTGGAATCGATCTCGCCTGGCGCGCCGAACGAAACCCCTCAGCTATCGCAGTTGGTCGATTGGATGGTAAATCTATTGAAATCATCCAGGTTCATAAAGGTGTGGTTGGTTTAAACAATATCATCAGGCTCATCGATGAGATGGGTGAATTTGTTGGCAAGATTGAAGGCGTTGCCATTGATGCTTCCTTGATCATCAACAACGTTTCGGGGCAGCGAGAGTGCGAGACATTAATTACTAGAAGCTATGGTGGTCGAAAGGCTGGCTGTCATTCAAGTAACTTAACGCTTTACCCAGACCCCGATAGCGTGAAATTGGCGAATGCTTTGTCTGAGCGAGGGCATCAACATTTGTCATCTCCCGCACAGCAGTCAACTGATAATAAGTGGATGATTGAATGTTATCCGCATCCTGCGTTGATAGAGATTTTTGAATTACCGGAACGCCTACTCTACAAGAAAGGCCGCGTTGATCAAAAGCGGACAGGGCAGGTGAATCTGGCGCAGCTATTGAGGGAGCTCGCATATTCGACAAAAATGGCGCTAAGCCTCGCCCCCAGTCTTCATTATCTATTGGATGAAAGCACCATTCTCAAAAATAAAGGACGCGCTCTCAAGGAGCATGAAGATGCCCTTGATTCGATTGTCTGTGCTTACATCGGTGCACTGTACAGTTTACAACCCGATGAAAAGGTTTTTGGGGATAGCCAAAATGGTTACATTTATGTTCCACAGGGACCTTCTCTAAATGAAAAGTTATCGTGGTTAGGCAAATTGGTTTTGTTTCAAAGTTTCTTTAGCCACAAGTAGTAATCGGCTACAAGTACACACCTAAAAGGAAATTAGAATTCCCAAAAGAATCATGAACCAGGCGGCCAAGATCAAGTAGCGTGGTATCCAGTTAAGTTCAAAACCGAATTTTTGATAGTTTGCCGGTGTCCAGATAAGGGCAGCGAGAACTTTATTCGACGGCTGGGTGAGGAGGCTGAATCCAAAGCCTATGCTCACTGTCGCGAAAAACCCAAAAACATTCCACCATAGCCAAGACAGTGTAGGTACAAATATCCAACATCCAAGGTTGAGGCCAAAGCCCGCAATCAGTCCAACCTTTGCCCCCAGACCATTGCTCCGCGTAGTTAATATCCCGAGCGCAAATACCCCAAGAACGGGTCCGTTGATCAACGAACCAATTTTGTTGATCGTGACAAGTACAGAGTCGGATATGTCACTCACGTAAAAGGCGAGTATTAAGGTAATAACACCCCACATCACGGTTAATAGTCGCGAATATAAAAGTTCCTGACGGTTGGTCCAGGCTGCGTTAATATTGAAGCGACGAACAAAATCTTCCATTGATGTTGCACTTAAGCTATTGATTACACTATCAAGGGAAGACATTGCTGCAGCAAATAACGCGACTAAGGCAATGCCTACAACGCCAGTAGGTAACTGCTGAATCATAAACATAGGCACCGCGAGGTTGTAATTAGGCGTATCACCATTCTTTGGCAGCGACTCGATAAAGTCTGGCGATTGAGTTGCAAACACTGCGATGCATGCACCAATGAGACAGTAAAGTAGAACAAGAGGAAATCGCAGTAATCCATTAATAAAAAGCGCCTGATTACCTTCATCAGTGTTTTTCGCGCAAAGTTCTCGTTGGACTTGGCTTTGATCGCAGCCATAGTAAGACACATACAGGAAGACGCCACCAAACAACATTGGCCAGAATGAAAAATCGTGACCATCGCCAATACCGTGATGGCCAAAGTCGACGGCGATTTTCCTGTGCTCAGGTAGATCTTGCCAGAGGATGGAAAAGCCGCCAATGGTGTCTAGTAGCAGGCTGAACACCAATAATAAAACAACGACAAGAATTATCATTTGCAAGACGTCACTATACATCACCGCACGTATACCCCCCATGACATCATAGATAACCGTCATTGCTCCCAAGAGAATCACCGACCAGAAGAATGAAAGTCCTGTAATCAATTCAACAACTAGCGATATGCTATATACGGTTACTGCAGTGGCAAAAGCGCGAATAAGTTGAAACAAACCACTCAACCATAATCGCGTAGATAAATCGAAGCGACGTTCTAGGTACTCGTAGACAGATATCAAGGAAAGGTTTCTGAATAAGGGTAACAAAAATACCATGACCAAAATCATAGCGATGGGTACCGCGAGTTCGTACTGCAGCCAGATTAGTCCACCTCCGGTAGCAAAAGCGACAAACGCAGGCGCGCCAAGAATACTGTTGGTAGAGCACTGAGTTGCCATGATAGAAATCGCAATTGGCCAAGGGCCCGTGCTCCTCCCTGCAACATAGTAATCGCTTCGGTTATGTTGGGATCTGGATAACCATGCGCTGAATAGAATAAGCATTAGAAGGTATGCCCCAATAATCATCCAGTCGGTTGATGTAATCGCAGCGTGCATATTATCGTTCTATCATCGAGCTGAATGATCTGTTAGTCAGCCAGAGGCACTGATAGGGCGCGAGTGTTGTCAGCGCAGTGAGATCATCAAAATAAGTGCCAGTGAACAGGTCTATCCAGCGTTGAGTATCGATGAGATTAACGCTGGTCAGGGAGAAATCGATAGCTTGATTTGTGATGTTGTGAATGCAGAATATGCTTTGTTCCCTTCGGCGACTTTGCCGCCAAAATGAAAAAATACCTTCTCCAAGGTGGAGCGTGTATTGCGTGGCATTTGGGTGGAATGCAGGTTGCCTTTTGCGTAATCCAATGACGTGTTTCATTTGTCCAAGCACCTGCGAATGTATCGAAGTTGGATCGCCAAGGTGTTGATTCAGTAGGTTATGGTTCCAAACATGTCGGTTGATGGCGCGGTTGTTCGCTGTTAGTTCGAGCCTTTCTTGGTCGTTGGGTGTACCCAGAAGGCTTTGTATATAGAAGGCAGGGATTCCGTCTAAGCCCATCATAATAATGTGCGCGGCCATAAATCTCGACAATTGGAAATCGTCTTCTCCTGCGAGTGTCCCCTTAAGCGCATCGATCAGGCTGATGTTTACTTCGTATGCTCTGACTTCATCCTGATTAAGATTGCGCCAGGAAATTTGTCCTCCAAAGGATTGCATCGTTTTAACCATTTGAGAGATTTCAGCTTCGTCAAGAATGCCCTCAATCGGACGTAGTCCTATCCCATCGTGAGAGGCGATAAAGTTCAAATATGTTGTACCGTCACGCGCTGGCGGCATACTCATTAGCCAGTTATTTAGGTAATGGTTGTTGCCCGAAAGAAGTCCGTGCAACAGCAGCGGTGGCAGCGCAAAATTGTAGATAATGTGCGCTTCGTTGGCATTGCCGAAATAAGCGAGGTTTTCACGATTAGGAATGTTGGTTTCAGTAATCAGCAAAGCATTTGGGCTGCGATGTTCAATTAAGGTTCGAAGCAGCCTGATGATTTCATGGGTCTGTGGCAGATTCAGGCAATTTGTTCCAATCTCTTTCCATAGAAATGCAACTGCGTCGAGCCGGAAAACATTAATCCCACGTGCTAGATAGAAACTAATGATGTCGACGAACTCCAGTAACACCGCAGGGTTAGCAAAATTGAGATCTACTTGATCATGGCTAAAGGTGCACCAGACATTTTTCACGCCCTCAAGTGTTTCAACCTCTCTTAACAGAGGGGAAGTTCGTGGCCTAACGACCCCAGATAGGTCTTCGCTAGGGTCAACCGTGACAAAATAATCACGCTCGGGGATTTGATTTTGCTTATATGCTTCAAACCATTGACTACGACTCGAACAATGATTGATGACGAGATCCGCCATCAAGTTATAGTCATTTGCAATTGCTTTAATATCGTCCCAATCACCCAGACTTTCATTTACCTGCTTATAGTTAATGACAGAAAACCCATCATCTGAGCTATAGGGATAGAAGGGTAAAATGTGCAGAATCGTAATGATGTCTGAAAAATGCTGATTGAAAAACCGATGTAGCGTTCTTAAATTTTTCTCTCCCTCCTTTTCGATACTCCCACCATATGTGATAGCGATAATGTCACGTTCTGACCATTTGTTATCGTGCGGTCGAGGTTCTTCGCAGTGATGCGATATGTCAAAAGTTTCGAGCAGCTGATTGATTAGTATTTCTGAATCGTGTTGAGGGTATATGAACTCGATTTGTGCCGTGAGCGTCTGATGTAGCTTGGTCATTAATTCTTGCATATGAACTGACTATTTTCTTTTTGGTCTTTCTCAACTGCTTCCAGCAATTGATCGAATATATTGGGGATTGCGCTAACGACTCGGTTCCAGTGCGGAATGAAGGGTTGCTCCATAGGTTTGCTCAAAAATGTTTCTCCGGCTTTCATAATGTTTTCTGCAAATAGTTCCACCATTTTCTCTTCGGTATGAATATCAAAATCTAAGCCATTCATCTCTGAGTCACAGCGATAACTGTCGATCAGGTCGAGAGCGATTCGATAGTAGGTAGCTTTGAGGCTACGGAAAATACCCCTGTCAAAAACGATGCCGTCAGTGGCGAGTTTGCGAAAGAAGGCCTTGCTGATGTCGATAGACATTCGGGATAGACCTGAATCCTCATTATCTTCTGACAAATCCTGATGCTTATGATCATAGATGTCTGCCACTTCTACCTGACAGATTCTGCGGGTGGAATAGTTTCGCAGCATTTCCATGAGCACACCGACCTCTAGGCCCCAATCGCTTGGGATTCGTAGCCCATTCATCACTTCCCTGCGCATTGAAAATTCACCTGCCAGGGAATAGCGGAAGCTATCCATAAAGGTTAAATATTCGTGCTGCCCGGCATCACGGTTAGTCTGTAAAGCTCTGATAAGAGGAGATACTAATAGCCTTGAGACTCGTCCGCCTAGTTTGTGGTTATTGACTCGGGTGTAATAACCTTTGCTGAACTGAAAACTGAAATTTGGATTTGCAACGGGATATATTAATTTTGCTAGCAGCGAGCGATGGTATGTTGTGATGTCGCAGTCGTGCAAAGCAATGGCTTCGGCGCGATTTTGGGCAAGCATATAACCCATGCAGTACCAGACATTACGGCCCTTGCCGAGTTCAGTTGGCGCCAGGCCCTCCTCTTTAAGTTTTTTATCGATCGCCATGAGATTAGGGCCGTCGTTCCATAGGATTTTGTGGTCCTGCGGCAGGCGGTCGAAAAACTTTATTGCATGCTTATATTCCGATTGATTCGCTCGGTCGAGTCCAATCACAATACTATCGAGGTACTCTACCTTAGATAATTCATCGACAATACCGGTGAGCGCGGGTCTTTCTAGTTCAGAAAATAATGACGGTAGGATGAGGCCCATAGGGCGTGTTTTTGAGAATTTTTTGAGTTCCGCTTCCAGACTTTCGAGTGGTCGGTTTGCGATATTGTGTAGTGTCGTAATGGTACCGGATTGAAAACTGTCAGCCATTGATTTCCCCTCATAAGGTTATTGATAGGGCTGCTAGTGCTTTGCTAACACCTTCAACCCAACCACTCGGAGCAGAAGCAGTCGTGTAAATCGAGGCGGGATTGGCAACGGCTAATTGATGCCCGTTTGCAGTATTAACAACGACCGGTATGTCTGCAGTTTGCAACATGCTGAGATCGTTGTGATTGTCCCCCAATGCGACGATGGTAACTTTGCTCTGCCACGCTTGTTCATAGTGGTGGACTAAATGCTTCAATGTAGTGCCCTTGTCGCACTGTCCTTGAAGACTAAAAAATCGACCACCCTTAGTGCACTGCAATCCCCGTGCCTGTGCAGCTAAAAGGAATGGTTCTGGGTTCGATTTAAGTGAGAATTGGAGTGGGATGCTGAACTGGCGGCTCCTGGCGGCCAGTAGGGACGGGCCTTCCAGCCCGGTGAGTGCAGTGGCCATCTTGTTATCGCAAGTTAAAAAGTTAATTGCTTTGGGAGACGTCTTTGCTAAAAACGCATCAAGTTCGACCATCTTTGCACCAAATACGTGCAAATTTTCGCCCTCGTTAGAGGCTTGGTCACGGGTGGAAAGTTTTCCCGGAGTAAAAATCGCAGAGCCATTCTCAACGATCGCAGGATGATTTATGCCTAGCTTTTTCTGCCAGTTTTGTATTTCTGCGACGGTCTTACTGGTGTTAAGGATGATGGGGATATCTAATTGATTGAGCTTTTTTATCAAAGGTAAGGCAGCATCGTAATCGTAATTGCTATGCCCGAGCAGCGTGCCGTCCATATCGGTTGAAATGAGGATTTTGTTCATAGGTCCTACTATACAGTAGTGATCTTCTCGCAGCCCTTGAACGTAACTAGCATTAGCGAACTTAACCAAAAGATAAATACATGACTGATCAAAAATTACCAAGGCTTAGAGCAATTTCAGCACTTAAGTCTTTGTTTATTGGGGATGCTTTGGCAATGCCGGTTCACTGGTACTATAACCTTATGGATATCGAGCGACAGTTTCCAGGCGGTATCACCGATTTTGAGGACGCCCCAGCGTTTCACCCTTCATCAATAATGTCCCTACATTCCACTAGTAAGGGCGGGAGATCTGGCCAGCGTGGTCATCGGCAAAAAAGCGAGCCTCGAGAAATCGTGGGTGATGTGATTCTGAAAGGTAAGCGCGCATTTTGGGGGCAAGCGAATCAGCATTATCATCAAGGTATGGTCGCAGGTCAGAACACGCTCAACGCTTACTGTGTCAGATCCCTGATGAGGACACTAACCGCCAACAAAGGGAGTTACGATAAAGAGCAGTTCCTCGACGCATATATAGAACTGATGACTGCCGAACAAGCACTACATCCTGACACTTATGCCGAATCGTATCACCGAGGTTTTTTTGCAAATTTAGAGGCAGGAAAACCCAGAGATCAGTGTGGTGCCGTCACCCACGATACTGCCTCGATTGGGGGGCTTGTTACCATCGCGCCTTTGGTCATTGCTGAGCGCTTAGCTGGCACACCAATAGAGGAGGTACAGCAGCTTTGTCGTATTCATCTTATGCTGACGCACCCAGACGAATCTCTAGCAACAGTTTGTGGTGGCTATGTCACCTTGATTGATAGCTTACTGTTTCGGGACCCTGACCAATCTACCGCTGAAATTCTTGAGGATACAGCGAGAAAAAGTGTAAGTTTTGACCTTCGTAAGTTGCTGAATAAATCGATTAGTGACCGGCATGTTATTGGTCGTGTGTTTTCACCGGCTTGCTATATTAGCGACTCCTGGCCTGGTGTGCTCTATCTCGCTCATAAATACCAGGGGTCTTTGATGAAAGGACTTATCGCTAATACTAATCTTGGTGGCGACAATGTCCACCGAGGGGCGGTTCTGGGCGTGATTTTGTCCTTGATGAACGAAGGCACAGAAGCTGAACAATTTGCGAAGCTTCTCGATGCAAGTCCAATTCAAGACGAAATTGAATTGCTCATCGGTTCAGCGGTTTAATTATAAGCGAGACAATCAAAATTCCAGCCTCAATCAATGAGGCTGGAAACTTCCACTCATGCTTTTAGGGCTTCGAGCGCTATTGGCATTGCGGCTGCGTATTGTTGTACATCGTATATTTTACCGCAACTCACGCGTGACCAATTATTGTAATCTTGGTAAATGCCGCGAATGAGTACATTGCGTTTAGCCATCTCTTCACGAAAAGCTTGAGCATTTAGCTTGCCAAGGTTTACGAACACGAAGCTGGTTTCTGAAGGCGCGGCAGTAAGACCGTTAGCTCTAACTGCATCCAAAATTATCCCCCTGGCTTCTTGGATTTTGTTTTTTGAATAATTCAAGAACTCGAAATCATTGTAACTCGCAACTGCAGCGGCGACACCGGCCTGATTCATCGCGTAGTTGCCTAGTCCGAATCGTTGCATCATCTCTGAGTTCTCTGGTGAGGCAACCATATAGCCGACCCGCATACCCGCAAGGCCATAGACCTTTGAGAAGGTGCGAGCGACAAAGACATCATGTCCAGCCTTTACCAGTGGAATCATTGAGTTTTGGTCAGGTATATCTGTTATTTCATTGTAAGCCTCATCGACGAGAACGGTACATTTTTTCGATGCCTTAATACAAAATGCTTTAAGTTTTTTTGCGTCAACGACCATGCCTGTGGGGTTGTTAGGGTTGCAAATTTGCACCATTGATACGTCAGGCGTAATGGCAGCGTAAAGCGCATTAAGGTCAAGGCCGAGATCTTTTGTTTTTATCACACGTTTCATTTCACCACCTTGTTTGAGCGCAGCACGCGTGGTGGTATCCCAGAAAAGATCAGGGCCAAGAATTTTCCCTTGCTTTGACTTAGCAACAGCGAGGTAAGTGAGAACGCCGCTAGAGCCTGAACTAAGGCTAATGTGCTCGGATGTTAAGCCATGACGTTCGGAGATCATATCTAGCAATCGGGGCACAGAATCACCTACATAGTAGGCTCCCTGTGTCGCTGATTTCATCATTGCCTCCAGTGCGGGTTTACTCGGGCCGTATGGGTTTTCGTTAGCATTTAATTTCGCGATCCCTGAAGCGGGACCATAGGCAGGCGCAATCTTTGGCCTCACGCTGGAACTGGCAATGGCATTGCTAAGCGGTAAGATACTTCCGGCGATGCCCGCACCCGCGAGTGCAGTGCTACTACCTAAGAAGTTACGTCTTGATAACTTGGACATTATTGTCTCCGTAGTCTGTGTTGATTGATTGATCGATTGCGTACTCTGTTTTATTTTGCTTGTCTTGCTTATGTTGTCTTGGGCTGAATGTGTCAGCATCAAGATTTCCTCATATCAACGTTTTGTAGAACATTGAAGTAGAAATGACGAATAGGTATGTGCCGAAGGCTCTCTTTAGCATCTGGTCATTTAACTTGTGTGCCAGACGAGCACCCACTGGCGCTGTGAATACTGACATGATGCTGATGGCAATTAGGGCGGGGATGTTCAGGTAGCCGATAGAACCCCAAGGTAAATTAGTATCACTTAGCCCAATGAGGAGAAAACCAATAGCGCCCGGGACAGCAATAATAAAACCAACTCCAGAAGCGGTAGCAATAGCCTGATGAAAAGATCTACCACACATGGTCATGGTGACGACAAAAGGAGTGCCCCCGCCGATGCCGAGTAACGCTGAGAAACCACCAAGTCCTGAAGCGATCGCTGCTCTGCCGGCACCGCTTGGAACTTCAGTGGATGTACCTTCAATATTGAATTTTTTTGGTAATAAGAAGTAAAAGGAGTAGATAAAAACGCCAGTTGCGAAAACCAAAAGCAGGCTATTTGCATTCACCACTGATGCAAGCGCGGTGCCGATAACAACGCCGAGAACTAGCCAAGGAGCCCAATCTTTAAGTAACAAGAAATCGACAGATCCAGTTCTGCTATGCGCTTGCACGGCGCGAGCAGACGATACAATAATCGTTGCTAAAGAAGTGCCGATGGCGACATAAATATGCTTTTCTTCGAAATGATCAAAAAAGGGAAATACAGTGAGTAGGGCGGGAACAACAATAAAGCCTCCGCCAACGCCAAACAGCCCTGCTGTGATCCCTGCAATGCAGCCAGTGCCGAGCATGACAACCAACAGTGTTAAGAGGTCAAGTAAAGTGAGTTCCATGTTTGCGATTTCTCCCGGCGATATTTTTCGTTGCACGGGTACTGCAATACACTTTGTATGCCATGTTTTTAACTCGGCGTGCTGGTAGCGCAAACGGGAGCCCAGAATCCCTTGTTTTGTAGGGTTGTACTTTTTTTTGTTCGACGTGTCTGGCTGGGATACGTGGCGAGATTGAAATGCATTGCGCTAATTTGGGGAAAACTATGCGTTTGGTTTCATCAATACGCACAGTAATGGTTCGTTCATCTAGACCTCTTCAGCAAACTTCACTTCCATTTGTAAATAGCCACTGGCATCGGGATGATTAGCCCAAATGACTTTCCATTCTTCGCTGCCAAATACGGTCGCGTGTCCATCATTCCTTGCATCCATTGAGTCCCAGCGAATGATCCAGGTGATGTTTGCTGGACCGTGTTTGTGTGGTACCGGATCGCTCCCTTTGAGTTCAGGTTTATTGCCGTTATCCATCCAGAAACCGACAAGGTCGAATTTTGCTTTGATGTGCGGTACAGCTTCTTTGATCGCCCAAGTTTTATAGAGATCGAACTTGGTTGGCTCATAATGATAGTTACGAATTTCAAACATTTTTTGGATTCTCTTTACTGTAGTTGATGTCTAAGGATGTTGTTTTAACATGTTGTTTCAAAAGAAGGGCTCAATCGACCTTGCCGCAGACGACGCCATTTGCAATGGCATAATCACCATTCTCATTTAGGACTCGATAAAAAACCTGGATCTCCTGATCCACTGTTATGCAGCCCATACACTCAACAGTGATGGACGTATCCATGAGGACCATAGCTCTGAGTTGGCCATATAATCGCGTGATTCGACCAGGGTTGCCATCAAAACATCGATTGACAATGGTGGTGAGCGCGTGTGCCTTTGTAGCGCTACCATGCAGGATAATATCTGGTAAGTTGGCGGCGAGGGCAACGCTACGTTCAGTGTGAATTGGATTGTAAATATGAGCGCATTCAGTATATTGCTGCCCCGCATGTCTGGGAATGTATATATTTTCGATCCAGTGTGGAGTGCCCGTTATTGCATCATTCGTTGGCGTATGCGGTGAAGGCGCGATTTCCTGGTTTGCCCCATTCAAGGTTGCGCCTCGGGTTATGCCGTTGTAATCGAGTTCGGCGAGTAATTCACCCTGGCTATTTGTCATTCGAAATCGGTCTACACTGAAAACACCGGGCGTAATCTTTTTTCTCGAGATCAACTGACCCTGCACAGTCACGATGTCGTTCTGTTTAAAAGGTCGGTGTATTCGTAAATCTGTTTCGGCATGCACGCCAAATGGAGCAGCACGTAGGTTTGGTTTTAGATCTGGCCGAAAACGCGTATTCCACTGCAAGGAAAAGCAGATGGCAGGGTGGACACTTAAGCCACCGTTTCGAGTGTCGTCGAAATATGCCTCATTTGTGTCGTTGATCGATGCTGCATAAGCCATGATTCTTCTCGCATCCAACGTGTAAGATTTTGCGATTGTATAGCCACCAACATCGTTGATATCCAGTTCGCCTGGACTTGAAATTGAACTTGGATCTGGTGTCATTTTTGTTTCCTTGCGTGAATTGTGTGTTTTATCGGTTACAGCTATTTTGACTCTAAACTGAACGCGATAACATAGTCACCCATATTTGTTCCCGCGCTTCGATGCCCGCCAGCCGCAATTACGACGTACTGTTTGCCATTAATAGCATATGTCATGGGTGTTGCTTGGCCCCCTGCGGGAAGTCGTCCTCGCCATAACTCTGCGCCATTACTGATATCAAATGCTCGTAGATAATCGTCCATTGCCGCTGCAATAAATATGAGGTCTCCAGCAGTAGTGATTGGCCCGCCGATACCAGGCACGCCTAATTCGAGATTGGGTACCATGGCTGGCGCGATGTCTTCGATGGTGCCATGGGGAACCTGCCAAAGAATTTCGCCTGATGTCATATCAACAGCTTTCAGCCAGCCCCAAGGTGGAGCAGAACAGGGGATGCCGATAGGCGATAGAATAAGCTCACGTCGCATGCCATAAGGCGTGTCGGATTGCGTGGCATATTCTGATTCTGGATGTGTTTGTGACTTCGCGGCGCCATCAAAGCGCTTTCTCTCAATCAACTGTACGACGGCAGCGGCCTCAGTAACCCGAGCGATCGCTATTTGTCTTTGCGGATGAAATGCAATCCCGCCCCAGTTTATACCCCCCATGTAAGGTGGCATCATGAGTGTACCTTCCAGGCTTGGGGGTGTGTAAATCCCTTCGGATCGGTATTGCTCAAACTGTTCGGCACAACCCCATTTATCAAACAGCAACATACCCCAGGCATCTTCGCCGGTTAAGGCGGCGTGATTAAGCAGAGGAGGAGGAGCGACCGGAAACGGTTGCGTCTTGGATAAGTGTTCACCCATTACGCCGCCTTGCGGTACGGGTCTTTCTTCGATTTCAAAAATGGGTTCACCGGTCTTTCGATTGAATGTAAATATGAGACCTGTTTTTGTGCCTTGTATGACTGCTGGAATTGTTACGCCATCTCGTTTCAATTCAACGAGCGTAGGTTGTGCTGGCAGATCGTAGTCCCATACGTCGTGATGAATGAGTTGTTGATGCCAGATGATTTTGCCCGTTCGGGCATTGAGAGCGACCAGAGAATTGGCGTAGCGGTTATCGCCTTTACGCTCACCGCCATAGAAGTCGGGACTTACTGAGCCTGTTGGGACATAGACCAGACCAAGTTCTGAGTCGGCTGCAAGTGGCGCCCATGCGTTAGCTGCGGCACTTTTTTTTGCTTGCGCAGGGATCCATTCGGAAAATCCAGCATCATCAACGGTTCTGGGTATAGGATCGAAGCGCCAAATTTCTTTACCCGTTCGGGCATCGAATCCTCGAACGATACCGAGCTCCAGTTTTACACCACGATTATCACCAATTGAGGAGCCAGTGACGATGATGCCATTAACAATGACCGGTGGTGAGGTGACCGAATATTCGTAGCCTGTACTTTTAGCTAGTCGAATACCTTTGGTGAGAAAGATTTCGCCTGCTTCGCCAAAATCGAGGCAGGGTTTACCTGTTACACCATCAACTGAAATCAGACGACCGTCTAAAGTACCTGTGTAAATCTGATGATGGCACTGTTCAGTCGTATTCTTTTTATCGTCGATCCAAGAAGATGCCCCTCTGTTTGCTGTTTCAGCAGTCGCTTTTGTTCGATCAATCTTTGGATCAAAACGCCAGAGTTCGGTGCCAGTTAAAGGATCAATCGCAATAATGATGGCACTCCCAGTGGTGACATATAATCGTCCCTCAATGAGGATTGGATTACTTTGAAATGAATAGCCGTCCGTTGAGCCCTGACCTAATTCTCCCGTGCGAAAGCGCCAGACTTCTTTGAGGTTGGAGACATTGTCTCGCGTAATTTGGTCGGCAATAGAATGCTGATTGCCTTTCTCACTGCCGCCGTAATGTGGCCAATTTATTGTCTTGTCTTCAGCCGATGCAACAGCATCAGTACCTAAGGTAACTAGGATAAGGAGGCTTGGTAGTAGATTCGTTCCCAGGTATTTCATCGATGAACAGCCTCAAACGGGAAAAGTTACAGTAAAATATCATACCTTCAGAATGTGTTTACAAGTCCAGGCGAATACCTTCTTCCGCGATATTGAAGCCGCGAGATCTGACGAGTTTACTTTCCTTACTTGTGGAATCGAGGAGTGGATTAGTATGATTCATATGGAGAAACCATACTTTATTGCGTTGCTCTTTGGGTAGATGTTGCAATAGTTTCATCGTCTCACTGACAAAAGGATGTGGGATCACCGACATATCGCGTCCTGGCAACTCGCCATCGGCATAAAACGCGCCATCAATTAATGCGTAGTCCACCGTTTTGATAAGCTCCGCAATATCTGTCTTCCAATCGTGCCATTTGTTGATATCTGGAATAAATATAGCGGACTTACTAGGGCCTGTGATCTGGAATCCTACTGTTTCAGAATACTCGTCCCGATGGGGCACTAGAAACGGGGTCACGCTGACGTCGCCAAGATTAACGGCTGATTTGTCTTGAAGTGGTTTTAAGACAATGTTCTTGAATGAGACTAACTGGCTCCAGGGGCCATTGTTTTGCAGAAATTCCATCATTCTTGGCATCGCATAAACGGGTACGTCCCTCGCACCCATGGCCTCGTGTCCGAGAAACATCAAGCCTGTGTAGTGACCGATATGTGCATGGGTTAGAAACACGCCGCCGAAGCCATATTGTTCACTCGGTGCCTCGACTTCCAAATCGTAAAATTGCCCGGGAAAGTTTGGTGTCGCCTCAAACATATATTTGGCTTTTGACTTCGGATCAATTAATCCGAGTGACACGGCGCCTCGCCGAAGTCGCACATCTTGCCATCCACTTAGGCAGTGAGGCGCCATGCAGCCGGTTTGTGGATAGCCAGCATCTTGAACAACACCTAAAACATAGAGATATGGTGTGTCCTTTTCAGCGGAAACTGCGCTACTAGCAGCAGTAATTAGGAGTAGCCATAACAACTTTTGTACGAATACATTTTTCATATGCGATCCATAATGATTATAGTTTGAAGCCTACCAGAAACCTGCTGCGAGGGTTGTCTCGTCTCTCTGTCTGGTCTCTCTGTCTGGTCTCACACGTAGAAGTAGATTATTCTCAATGGGTATTGTCGCAGGAGAACTTCTACGTTGTTTAATAACGAACCTGATATTGATTGGTACAGAAGCCCGATTGATCGCGAACAACTCAAATACTTGATGGTGCGTAGTGATCTCAAAGGTTGGATACAAACGCTGTCGCATTTAGGTTATTACCTGAGTACCGGGCTGTTAGCTTATTATGTTTTCACCTTTGTCAGCCTGAGTAGCTGGCATTGGTCGCTACCGCTGTTGCTGCTGGCATTATTTGCTCACGGCACGATGGGCCCATTTATTGGCCTAGTCGGAGTTCATGAGTTACAACATCGAACCGTATTTAAAACGCGTTGGCTTAATAGCTTCTTTGAGAGAGTTTACGCTTTCCTCAGTTGGTCTGACTATATTTGGTATGAGAAGAGTCATCCGATGCATCATCTGGCCACGTGCCATGTGGAACACGATGGTGAGGTTGTGTTACCTGTAAAATTTTCGCTCAAAAACTGGAAAGTTTGGCTCGGTTTATTGGCCTGGAATCCAGCAGTGACACTGACTCGGTTTCGTCTTGTTTGGCGGCACGCGCAGGGAAATGTTCAGGGAGAGTGGTACCAACATGTGTTGCCAGAGTCTAATTTAGCCCTGCGAAGAAAACATCGAAACTGGGCGCGACTGCTAATCGTTGGTCATGCAAGTTTGGCCATCACATTCATCGTGACAGGACAATGGTTCCTTATCATTGTATTTACAATAGGTACCTTTTACTGCAGTTGGCTCGGTTTTCTAACTGGGGTGGCGCAACATTATGGTTTAAACCCAAACGTGCCTGATTTTCGGCTAAGTACTCGAACTTTTACTTGCTCGCCCATCGTCGGTTTCTTTTATTGGAACATGCAGTATCATTTAGAGCACCACATGTACCCAGCAGTGCCGTTTTATAATTTAGCCAAATTGAGGCTGGCGTTGATTCATGATCTACCGCCTGCAACTCACGGATTGTTAGCGACGTGGAAAGAAATGCTTTCCATCAAGGAAGCGAAGACGCGAGATCCTGGGTACGAATTTTTACCCGAGGTTCCCGCGCCCCTCGGTAAGTAAGCGACAGAGATGCGGCGAGCGGGTCACCAGAGGGATAACGTCTGGTAGGTATATTGATTGAAATGCGGTTGCCTCACGATGTTGATCCAGCGCTTGTTGAGACTGCCACTGTTCTATCAATATAAAAACCTTTGACTCTGTCTCTGAATGATAGACCTCGAACCGTTCACAGCCTGGCTCCAGCATCGAAGCACTTGCAAGGCTAGTGAGTTTTGTAGCGACGGTATTAACATCTTCGAGTGAACTTACAGTCAACAGCACGTTATTATAAATTGTCATTGGCAGAATCCTTCAAAAAGGCTGTGACAATTTCCAGATACTCATCAAATTGATCGTGGTGTAGCCAATGACCGGCGTTGTCGACCTCGCGTAATATGCCCTGCTTAAAGTATTGCAAGCTGCCATCTTGGCCGGTGCGATGTTCAAACCCCTGTTTTGCATTGAGCAATAGGGTCGGGCTGTTAATCTTTTCCCAGAGCTGATTGATGTCCTTCTTGTCCATGCCAAAAGGTGTCCTGGAATGGGTATAGTTATCGAATTTCCACGTATAGGTACCGTCTTCATTGCGGTTGCTGCCATGTGCCGTCAAATGGCGGGCACGTTCTTCACTAAGGTGCGGATTAGATTTTTGCATGCGCTGAAATGCGTCACTCTGGGATTCGTATTTTCTGGGGACTCTGCCCGCAAGTATTCGCGTGCCGTCAATCCATTCGCGAATTCTTTGCTGGGGGTGTTCTGTTTCCCGCTGATACCAGAATGTACCCACACCTTCGATGGAAGTGAGCGACTTGACTTTCTCAGGGTAGATTCCAGCGTACAAGCAAGCAATGGTTCCACCCATGGAGTGTGCAATGATATGGACGTTTTCTAGATTTTCCTGCTCGACCAGCTGCGCGATGTCGTAAACGTAGTCGAGATTGTTGTATGGCGCACCAGTGTTCCATTCAGAATCACCATGTCCTCGTAAGTCCGGAACGACCACATGATAATCCTGGCAGAGGATCTCACTGGTCCAATCCCAATTGTGGCAGTTGTCTTGAGAGCCATGAATGAGTAACACGTGCTCGGCGTCGCTGTTGCCCCAGTCCAGGTAGTGTAATTTGAGGCGGTGGGAAAAATATGTGTGTGATGTGGGGCGAGCTTTAGAATTAGGCAAGGTATTTCCCTGTTAATGAGATGGTGCTTCGGGCTTTAATGAACGTTGCAGATCCTAGCAAATTTAGGCAATTCGTTGCAGTAATATATCTGACAGGATACGTAGGCATCAATGATGGAGAAGAGACATGATTAAAGGCCACTGCCTCTGTGGCGGCATTAGCTATGAATACGATGGTGAAATCACGGAATTGGCGATTTGCCATTGTAACCAGTGTAAACGTGCGCAGGGAACGCCTTTTGTGACTAATGCGCCGATATCTTTTGATCGGTTTTCCGTCACCAGTGGCAGCGAGTTGATCAAGGAGTTCAAAGCTAGTGAGAATAAAAGGCGGACGTTTTGTGCGACTTGCGGTTCGCCTTTATATAGCCAGCGTCTTGATACGCCAGAGACAATTCGTCTGCGAGTGGGCACAATATCTGAAGGTGTGATACCAAAACCCGACTACCATATTCATTACGCTTCGATGTCGGAATGGTTTGATCAAGATGAATTTCAGACTAGGTACCCTACAGAAAAATCAGACTAAAAGTTTAAGTAATTTTAAGTAAAACGTATAAAAAGTGCAGAGAATGATGACGCCAATAGATGCAGACAAAGTTAGAATTGAAACAAGCCACTGGCTCGAGGATATCGTCATTGATCTTAATCTGTGCCCGTTTGCGAGGTTAGAATGGGAAAAAAATCGTGTTCGGATTCATGTGTCCGAAGCTGTAACGGTGGAGCAGTTGCTAGAGGCTCTTGTGGTGGAACTGAATTATTTACTCACTCACGATAATGTTGAAACCTCGTTGGTTGTGCATCCTGATGTGTTGGTAAATTTTGATGACTACAATCAGTTTCTTGACCATGCTGATAATGTGATACTAGCGCTAGAACTAGAAGGTATTATCCAGATCGCTAGCTTTCATCCGGATTACCAGTTTCAAGGAACAGAATTTCTTGATCTTGATAACTTCACAAACCGATCGCCATACCCTATGTTGCATTTGCTAAGAGAAGACAGTCTCGAGGCGGCTATAGAGCGACACCCTGACCCGGAGGGTATTCCTGACCGCAATGTTGAACGTCTTAAAGAAATAGGACTTGATTCAATACAGGCGATTATTTCTGGCAAAACTCGTACTAGTTAGTGCGCATCCATAAATGCCCGTTCTAGGGTGTATTCCCGAGACTTTTCAGATCTTTTGTTCATAAGATTAATAGGTTGTCGGGAAGTAACCATGTAGATGTTTAGTTTTCGGATAAGGGTTAGTTAATGCTAGCGACTAACTCCGCCATGGCGCTAGTACATTCCTGATCTACCTTTAGTTTGAATAGCTCATCAGCCCGCGTTGTGCCCAAATTGATAGCTGCGATGGGGATGCCCATCGCAGCTGCGCGCTTGCAGAATCGGTAACCGGAGTAGACCATTAGCGAGGAGCCAACAATGAGTAGGCCATCGATGTTGTTCATTGTTTCATAAATTGATTCGACGGTCTTTTTGGGCACCGTACCACCGAAGAAAACAACGTTGGGTTTTAAAACGCCCGCGCAACTTTCACATTGCGGTATTACAAGCTTTTTTGTGATCTCGCTTTCTACATTGTGATCTAACGATGCGTCTCCATCGGGTTGAAGGGAGTCGTAGGATGTAGATAAGGTCGGATTGAGTTCTGAAATTCGTTCCTGCAGTCGATCGCGAGAGCTTAGCTCGGCGCACTGGGTGCATATCACTTCGGACAGATTACCATGGAGATCAACTACCTTGTTGTGCCCGGCAGCCTGGTGAAGTCCATCTACATTCTGGGTTACCAGAGTAAGGATATATCCAAGCTCCTCAAGCGATCTCAAGTGAATGTGAGCATCGTTTGGCTTGGCATTTTTAATGGCCGGCCAACCGCTATAGCTCCTCGCCCAGTATCGTTTTCGGGTGGCGTCTTTGTTGATGAAATCATTGTGCTGGATGGGGGTGCTTCTTTGCCACTCACCTTTATTGTCGCGATAGGTGGGTATGCCAGACGGCTGGCTACAGCCTGCGCCAGTGATAACGAGAAGGCGAGGGTAGAGTTGAACAAAGCGGACTAGTTCATCGATTGTGGACATTAGCTAACTCGGGTTCCTAATATATAAGCGTAATAAATTGTAAATGTCAGGGCTGCTTGTAAATCTGACCATCTTTCATCACAAATACCATTTTACCCATCTGCTGGATATCACTAATGGGGTCGCCCATAACAGCAACGATATCTGCAAGCTTATTGACTTCAATTGTGCCAATTTTATCCTCAACGCCAAGTAATACAGCACCCGCTAGATTTGCAGACTGAATAGCCTCAAGCGCAGGCATGCCAGCTTCAACCATGTAGGTAAACTCTTTCCAGTTGTCGCCATGCGCAGAGACGCCGGTATCCGTACCGAATACGATTCGGACACCAGATTTGTAAGCTTCGGCAAATGTATTTTGAATCAGCGGTCCGATGGCCCTCGCTTTAGGTCTTACTAATTCGGAAAAATAGCCATCTATTTCAGCCTTTTCAGCGACGAACCTGCCGGCGATGATCGTAGGGACATAGGCTGTGTTGTGTTTCTTCATCGCACGCATGACTTTTTTGTCCATGTAAGTACCGTGCTCTATTGAATCGATACCTGCGCGAACAGCTCTTAGCATGCCTTCAGTACCGTGTGCGTGTGCCGCGACCTTGAAGTTATAGTCTTTGGCGACTCGTATGATTTCTTTGAGTTCTTCAATGGTAAACTGAGCATTTTGTCCATTACTCGCTTGGCTGAGGACGCCGCCCGTTGCCGTAATTTTGATCAGGTCGGCGCCATCTTTATAGCGTTGCCTGACGGCCTTTCTAGCATCGGCGACACTATTCACCACACCTTGTTTTGGCCCTGGGTCGCCGCGAAGTGAGGTGTTCATGCCATTCGTGGGGTCGGCGTGACCTCCCGTCGTGGCAAGGCTTTTGCCAGCAGTGTAGATCCGTGGGCCGGTGACGTAGCCCTGGTTAATCGCATTGCGTAGCGAAATTGACATGTTGTCCTTGCTGCCTAGATCGCGCACGGTTGTAAAACCAGCCATGAGTGTTCGTTCGGCATAGGGTACGGCGGCTAGAACTTTTTCCTGTGGATCAAGTCGGAAGCGATCGGCGTAGAGTGTGGGACTTAATTCGGATGTAATGTGAACATGCCCATCGATAAGACCTGGCATGCAAGTCGCTTCACTAAGATCGATGACGGTGTCGCCGATCGAGCCATCAATCATCCCGGCCTCGACAGCGACAATTTTATTGCCACTGATGCGCACGGTTTGATTCATTGAAACTGTATTGCTTTGGCCGTCGATTAGTCTTTGACACTGAATTAGTGTGTCTGCCTGAGCACTACTGACGACGAATAAGAGAGAGGTAATTAAGCACGTGAATGCAATCAAAAATGATTTGCCTGAGTTCGTTATTTGTTTCTCATTGTTGTGGCAAGCGGCCATATACATACTACCTCCTCAAGTGTTACATAGGTTCATGTTTACTAGCGTCTAACTTCCATAAGGCGGACCTAAGAGAAACGTAAGTCACCACCGAGAACATCCCAATACAGGAGATGATTAGGGCAGTGGCGGGACCGTACCACTGGACAAGATAGCCGCTTAGCAGTGCGCCTATGGGGCCAGAACCCATGAATGAAAACGCATAGAATGCCATCATGCGGGCTCTTTGGTCCGGTGGGGCGAGCTCTTGCATGATGGTACGTGACATGGTCATCGCGATTCCGCCACACATACCCCAGAGAAAGATGCAGATCGCAAGACTGGTCAATCCAAGCTCTAAGCCGCCGCCCGCGAGTGCGATAGTGCCTAATCCCTGGGCGAGCAGCAGCGCTCGACCTTGCCTATTAACGTTGCCGATTCGAAGTAATAAAAATATGGTTAACAGCAGGCCAAACGCATTAAGTGCATTGATCAGAGAAAGCTCTTGAGCAGAACCTCCATACGTCTCTCTGATGAGTAGCGGTATTGTCACGATGTAGGATCCCATAAAGAAAATCCCCATGGCGCAGTTTTGTATCACAACTCCTCTTAGGTAGGCTGAGGCCTTCACCGTTTTGTAGCCAATAAGCATTGAGCGCGAAATGTGTTGCGCCATATTCTTGCTGACATTCGGCGATGGCGTGTGTTCTACCTTGAGCTTGAAATAGAAGAATGTGCCGAGTAGCAAGGCGCTGGCCTGGATCAGCAAAATGGGGATGACACCTAAATCATCAGCAAAGGATGCAACCAGGAACCCGATCATCTGAATACCGAACTGAATCATGCTTGCTTGAACGACGCGTCTTTGGATATTGCCGCTGGCAAGTGTTGCTAGGAGACCATCTCTTGCGGGGGTGACCAATGCTTGAGCACATCCCATGATTACTGCAAAAATTAGCACAGTGGTATAGCTCATACCACCAAGCCAGGTTACGGTGGTAAGGAAGATCGGCGCAGTTGCGGCGAGAAGGTGTCCGATAACGGCGAGTCGTTTGCCACCAAAATGATCTGCGAGGCTGCCGCCCAGTAGCATAAGTAAGGTGGCTGGCAGCAGGAATGCCATCTGCGCAAACCCAACTTTCTCAGCTGATTCCTGCAGGACCATAGTGACCAGCCAGGCGAATATTACAGACTGTAAACCGTAGGCAAAAAACCAAGTGCCGGTGCCCATAAAGTAGTAGTGAAGCGGTTTCATAGCCTAGACAGAATCTCCAAAAGTTTTCTATACGGGTTCATTTTCAGGGTGACTCTGTTTAATTGGGCCGTGAGTATATTACATCAGCTATCTGATATGGTGATATTCACGCCTACGCCAGCGAACGCTTGTAACGCGTGCTCGACTGATAATCGTGATCATTAAGAAATTTTCTGTATGATTAGGTCGAAAGGTCGAAAGGTCGAAAGGTATTAGCATCATTTCATGTTTTTTAACAAAAGAGGGTTAATTAATGAAATCACCAATCTGTGATCAACTTGGGATTGAATTTCCACTTATCGCGTTTACACATTGCAGGGACGTTGTCTGCGAGGTTTCTAAAGCCGGTGGCATGGGAGTTCTCGGCGCTGCCGGCTACACCCCTGAACAACTTGAAGTCGAGTTGAAATGGATCGATGAGCATATCGACGGCATGCCCTATGGCGTCGATCTTATTGTGCCTACCAGTATGGCAAATAAAGACGGATCTGCATCTGATGAAGAATTTGAAGACATGGTGCCCGATGAGCATAAACAATTTGCTTCGGGCATTTTGGCGCGCCATAAAATAGATACGGCAGATCTATATCAAAGTAGCGGTAACTCAGTTGGTCGAGGGTTCCTTGGAGAAGCCGGTGCCGCAAGCATTTTAGATGTGGCTTTTGCCCACCCCATTAAGCTGATTGCAAACGCGTTGGGTGTACCCCCGCGATATATGTTGGAACTTGGTAAAAAGCATAACGTCCCTGTGGCGGCATTAGTAGGTGCCAAATCTCATGCCGTTAAACAGGCAGAAGCTGGTGTAGATATTTTGGTTGTTGCTGGCACAGAGGCCGGCGGGCACTGTGGTGAAGTTTCGACTCTGGTATTGGTCCCTGAAGTTTGCGATGCGGTGAAACACATTAAAGGCGTTTCTGTCCTTGCCGCTGGAGGAATTGTGACTGGTCGGCAGATGGCAGCTACGATGGCAATGGGTGCTCATGGTGCTTGGACGGGGTCTGTTTGGTTGACAACAAAAGAGGCTGAAACCTCCCCAGTCATTATTGAGAAATTATTATCCGCATCATCAAATCAGACTGTTCGATCAAAAAGCCGAACGGGTAAGTATTCCAGACAGATTCGTTCCCCATGGACGGATGCTTGGGATTCCGGTGAAGCGCCTGATCCGTTACCTATGCCACTGCAATCGAGAATAAGTGAGCCAGCCTTAAGCAAGGTGACCAAGTTAGCGGAGGGTGGTCACGCAGGTGCCAAACAACTCGCGACCTATTGGGTTGGACAAGGCGTTGGCTTGATGACCCAATCACTTTCGTCTAAGCAGGTAGTCTACGATTTTATGGAAGACTTCCTTGAAGCCAATGAGCGCTTGAAGGGATACGTAGACGAGTAGGAATAGCGACGAAAAAAAAGCAGCGTCAAAGCTTTGTATTGACGCTGCTTTTTTGGGGGCCTGCCTATTTAACTGAAAGTAGTTCGATCTCGAAAATAAGGGTGGCGTTCGGTGGTATTGGTCCTACGCCTCTTTCACCATAAGCAAGATCTGAAGGAATATAGAGCTTCCATTTGTCGCCTTCTTGCATTAGTTGTAAAGCTTCAGTCCAACCAGCAATGACACCTGTAACTGGAAAAGTCAGTGGTTGGCCACGAGTTACGGAGCTATCGAATTCTGTCCCATCCATAAATCTGCCAGTGTAATGGGTTTCGACGGTATCACTCAATGTGGGTGTCGAACCCGAACCGCTGTTAATCACTTCGTACTGTAGACCGGAAGCGGTTACGGTAATACCTTCTTTTTTTGCGTTCTCTGCTAGAAATGCTTCGCCACTTGCTTTGTTGTTGTCCATTTTTGCTTTTGCCTCGTTTTCAGTATCGTTAGTTTGGTTTGAATTAATAGTCTTGTCTTTTTCTCCGTGCTCACATGCCACCAGCAGTGCAACAAAGGGTATTACGAGCAATACTTTTGGTAGTTTCATAATTGACTCTTATTAGTGGGGCTTAACATTTAAATTGTCGCTTGCGGATCAAGCATGGGCAAGCTTTCATCTGCAGACCATTCCATTAGGCTTGCGTCGTAGACAGAGACGCTTCTGTGCCCTAGCCTCAGCAGTGTAAATGCGCCCACGGTTGCTGCTATTGCGCCTCCACAGTAGGTGATGATTTTAGGTTTTTTCAGGGTGTCGGCAAACTCCAAGCGAGCAGTTTCGAGATCAACAAAATTTGAGGTCTCTGCTGTTATTAACGATCTGAAAGGTACGTTTACGGCGCCTTTGATGTGTCCGTTGCGCGGTCCGTAGCCCTTTTCGGAGCCATCGAAGCTACCTGGGGTTAGGTTGTCGATTAGACATATATCCGCATCAGTTATTGTGGCCAACACGTCCTCTTTGGTGGCTGCGCCGCCGGAGAATCCTGTACTCACTTTAAATGATCCAGGCGAGACTGATGTCGTTTCTGTATCCATTGGCTTTTGTTCTGCTTGCCATTTTTCAACGCCGCCTTCGAGGATCGAGCAATGTACACCGAAGTGGAACATCGTCCACCAAGCACGAGTGCACCACATGGTGCCAGAGTCAATGTTGGGTCTTGGCGTACGAGCAACGATGATGACATGGGTATCATTATCAATACCATATTCTGCCATTGTCGCTTCGAATGCGCTTGAAGTTGGCGACATCCAGGGTAGCGGTGATTGTTGGTCACTGAGTACACCTTTACCTGCTGCGACATCAAAGAAAAGTGAACCCGAGATGTGGGACGCGTCAAATACTTCAGACTGAGCCCGATTGACAAGTTTGGCAGTCAGCATGCCAGTAACCTCGAGCACCCTTACTTTTGGATCTTTTAGATGAATCGCTAGCCAATCCGTGGTCACGACATATTCTGTATTGGTAGTATCAGGGTTCATGATTTGTCTCCTGTAGTTTTCAACATTAGTTTTCAAAAGTGGTTTCTTGTGTCTATGAAAGCCTTATTCTGACCACCTTCATTGTTTCGAATTCTATTCCAGC
>JBLHWY010000023.1:0-51004 GCA_047629195.1 Candidatus Azotimanducaceae bacterium | reverse complement strand
TCAGCGAAATTATGCAGCTTGATGCAGAGCGTTCGGGCAATAGAGGGTCACATCGTTATTCTTTTGGTAGCTCTAGCGTGACAGGGCAGATGAGCCATCATCCCGAATGGGCAATGCTGCTCGATTTACCAAAGCTCGATACTATTTTGTCGGCGATATTTAATTCTGAAGATTATATTACCAGAGGTGCCGGAGGTGATTTTTGTTTACCCGGTGCCGTCAAATACCAACCGCTTCACTCAGATATGGGTGACTATCATGAGCACAAAGATCCTGCGAGTGGAGAAACGATATATAAGTCCGGTTCGTTTCAAGACCCAAGAGGTATTCTGAATTATCGTGATTTACCCTGTCCATTTGTTGCCTGCAATTTCCCAATGGTGGACTTCACTCCAATTAACGGGCCGACGCGACAAATTCCTGGCACGCAACATTCGAGAGAGCCAGTACCCGACCTTGAATCAGAGCCAGCATGGATGAAACTCAGTACCGTTTGTCCTGTCCCAGCAGGCAGTGGTGTTATCAGGGATGTGCGCGCCTGGCATGGTGGCACGCCGAATCTTTCCAATGAGACCAGGGCGATTCCTAACGCTGAATACTTTGCACCTTGGTTTCGTCAGAATGTCCGGCCGTCATTACCGCGAGAATTGTTCAACTCACTGAGCGAGCGGGGGCAGCGCATAAGCCGGGAAATTGTTGCGCCGTTGGGAAGCACGCTTAAATTAGGATACAGGCAGAACCTGGGTGGAACACCTAAGGGATTCTAAAACCAATACATCATAAATCCTGTAATTGGCTTCTACAACGTTTCAGGTTTCAAATTTGTACCCACCCGCTACACTAACGATCTTCCCTGCAGTTGGGCGACTGAAATGTGTACCAATGACCAGCGTAGTTGAGTTGGCTAACTCGTTAAGCAACTCGAGTCGGCAATTCGCCGCTGCTTCCGGGTCTTCATCAAAAGTCACGGTCCAATCGGGGTGAGCGATTTGACAGGGGTGATGCATGAAGTCGCCTGTAATCATCGCCTTTTCTTCCTGAGACTCAAGCATGACGCTAACATGACCGGGTGTATGACCTACTGTTGGGATTAGCTTTATTTCTGCTGAAATAACATGATCGGTTTCAACTAAGTCTACCAGACCGGCATCAAATACAGGTTTGATTGAGTCGAGCATGATCGCGACTTGATCTTCGCCGGTGTCCTTAGACCAATACTCATATTCGGTTGCGCCAATTAAATATCTGGCATTTGGGAAGGTGGGCACCCAGCCATCGCCATCTTTCATTGTGTTCCAGCCCACATGATCGACGTGCAAATGCGTGCACACGACATAATCAACTGAATCACGCGTCCAGCCTGCCAATTCCAAATTCTCCAGAAAGCTCGTTTGAAGCGCCTTACCCCCGAGCATATGCCTGGGTTTGTCGTTACCAATGCAAGTGTCTACCACCAGTCTTAGCCCTGGTGCTTGAACCAGAAATATCTGAAACGCTAGTTTGATAAAACCCTCGGGCGTTACATAGTGAGGAAAAAGCCAGTCGATCTCTTTTATTGCAGCAGGTGTAGCCTTTGGCATAAACGCGGTGTCTGCGCGGTATGGAAGTGGCATCTCCATTTCCAAAATTCTAGTTACCGTGATATCGCCTATTCGCCAACTATCTAACATACAGACTACCTCCAAGTGTTTATTGATATCAGGTCTGAAATCAGAACTGAAAATGTCTTTGAAATCAAGTATACGCAGGAGGTATTGCACCGCGAGCTTTATCGAGTGTGTCATACTAGATCGACAAAAGATTAAACAATTAAGCAAAATAGGAAACGAAATATGCGCATAGGATTGATGGTTGGTGCAAGTGATGGACCTGACGGAACAATAGAAGGGCTGGTAAAGCTTGCACAGGACGCTGAAAAAAAAGGTTTTGACGATTTGTGGATGGCGAATATTTTCGGACTTGACGCGATATCCACGCTGGGTATCTTAGGTCAGGCAACGAAGACGATAGGTTTTGGCACCGCTGTTACGCCCACTTATCCAAGACACCCCAGTGCCTTAGCACAGCAGGCTTTGACTACTGGTGCTGCAACCAATGGACGGTTTACGCTCGGTATTGGCTTGTCACATAAAGTCGTCATAGAAGGTATGCTCGGCATGTCTTACGACAAGCCAGCTCGGCATATGAAAGAATATCTATCAGTTCTGATTCCGCTGCTTAACGGAGAGACAACTACCTACAGTGGTGATCAGTATCAGGTTGCGAATGTTACCCTCGCAATGCCGGGGCAAAAGCCTGTGCCTACGCTCGTAGCCGCGCTTGGACCCGTCATGTTGGATTTGGCTGGGAAAATGGCAGACGGCACAGTCACCTGGATGACTGGTGAGAAAACGCTTGAGAGCCACATTATCCCTGTTATTGGCAAAGGTGCTGATTCAGTTGGTAAACCCACACCGCGAATTGCTGCTGGCTTTCCAGTGGTACTGACTAATGATGTTGATGGTGCCAAAGAGTTTATTTCAAAAACGCTGCAAATATACGGCATGCTTCCATCCTACAGAGCCATGCTCGACAGGGAAGGGATGGCTGGTCCCGCTGATCTTGCGATTGTCGGAGATGAGGCAGAAGTGAGAGCGAGAATTTCTCGGCTTAAAGATATTGGCGTAACGGATTTCTGTGCTTCAATTGTGGCAGCTGATACCGAGACTCATGATCGGACTTTCGACTTCCTTGCGAGCTGTAAGTAGTCGCTGAATTGCGGTCTTGAGATAAAGCCAGATCCGAATGGTACTTACTTAAACTCTATTGACCTACGCCCTGTTTAGCTCCCGGTAACGGGGGCTTCATTTCTCAGTAACTCTTTGCTTAACAACTCTTTATTTAATAACCGGGATCTTCCAGATTAAGCAGCGGAAATGCGCTCATGACGGAGGGGATTGTCACTGGTGCCGCCGCAGTTACAAATGATGAGTTGAGTTCATCAAAATTAGCAACGCCTAGCAATGCGAGCGTACCCCTGATTTCAGTCTTCAGTATCTTAAGACAATGTACTAGTCCTTCTAGTCCGCCTGCGGCTAATGCCCAGGCTTCAAGACGTCCGATCCCTACCGCATTAGCGCCTAGCGCCATCGCTTTAACAACATCTGATCCGCGACACACGCCGCCATCAAATGCGATCTCTGCTCGGCCATTTAAAGCTTCGACGATTTCAGGTAGTAAGTCGATAGCGCCTCTACCATGATCAAGTTGTCGTCCACCATGATTTGAAACGTAGACAACATCAACACCATGCTCGACTGCTTTTACAGCATCTTCGGCGGTATTTATGCCTTTAAGAATTAGCGGTATGTCAAACTTCTGTTTTATCCGCTCCACGTCTTTCCAGTTAAGACTCGCCTGGTAGCCCATATCTCCTGGCGTCGTTGGCGAAGTAGGTATAACGCCTTTTGCAATGTCGCGTTCACGGCGGCTAACGACGGAAGTGTCTACTGTTAGACAAAATGCTTTGTAGCCGCTGTCAACAACACGAAGAATAATATCGTCAACCCAGTCTGCATTACCGCGGACATAAAGTTGATACACCTTTGCTGCGTCAGAGGCTGCTGCAATCTCTTCAACACCCGGTGTGCATACTGAGCTTGCGATGCTCATGATGCCAGCTTCGGCGGCCGCTTTTGTTGCGGTTGCGCCGCCACCAGGATCAAAGGCCTGAAGAGAGCCAACCGGTGCTAATAGCACCGGCATTGTAAGCGGTTGGTTGAGGAATGTTGAGCGGGTATCTACTGACGAGACATCGTGCAAGACCCGCGGCTTGAATGCCAATGAGTCCAACGACATTCTATTTCTAGCAACAGTTGTTTCTGTTTCTGTGCCACCTATTAGGTAATCCCAACTTGTTTGATGCAAGTTGCGTTTTGCCAATTTCACCATCTGGTGAAGTGTCTGGAATGGCTTTTTTGACACCAGAACCCCCTCTGCAATAGTTCTAATAATTCACTATTTAGCTCAGTTCGCTTACTGAGGTAATAATTTTGGCTACGATGCCGTATTCGATCGCCTCTTCTGGAGACATCCAGAAATCCCGATCGGTATCTTTTTCTACTTGCTCAAGAGGACGACCTGTTTCATCGGAGATCATTTTGTTAACGCGTTTCTTTGTTTTTAAGATCTGTTCGGCCTGAATGCTGATATCTGTAGCATCGCCTCTTGAACCGCCGGAGGGTTGATGCACGAGATAACGAGTATTGGGCAAGGAAAACCTATTTTCCTTCTTGGCGGCAAGATAGATAGTTGTGGCAGCACTTGCTACCCAACCAGTGCCGATAACCCGTACTTCCGGCTTAATGAATTTGATCATGTCATAGATAACATCGCCCGATTCTACGTGCCCACCGGGAGAGCTGATGTAAATCGTGATGGGATCATCATTTTCTGCCGCAAGTGCTAGCAGTTGTTGCGAGACGGTTCTGGCGACGCGCTCATTAATTGACCCAAAAATAGAAATAGACCTGGAGTTAAATAACTTTTCATCCATAAAGCTGGAATTTGCAGGTTTTTCATCCGCAGCCTCTTCGTCCATTCGATGGGAGGCAATGAGGGCGTTAGACAGTGTGTAAGGTGCTGATGTTGACATTATTTCTGAAGATCCTTTAAGAATGCATCTGGTGTTGTTGGGAATCAGTACACGCCATGTTGTGTAGGCGAACCAATCATAAAGAATAGCAATGCGAGTCCGGTAAAGCTACATCGGGCCTGCAAACATGTTTTAGCAATTGTGGAGGGTACACGCTCCTAACTTTTTATATGGGGATTAGATTGACATAAAACAAGATGTTTTAGCGCAATTTGCTCTGGTCCGAAATCCTGAATTTGTGGTGGGTATTTCAGACAGTGTCAGCATTGCAAGACACAAATCACCCTTCTTTACGCATTAAAATTTCCCTAGCATATTGATTTTTATAGATTAAATGTTTTTTTCTGTGCTGGCATGAAATCTGCATTACTGGTTGTAGACATACTTTCCGCTGGAAGTTGCGGACCTTTGTTTGGATTAGACAGCTAGTTAGTTTGTAGATTTATTTTGTTCCCGTGTGATTTCGTCAAACAGCTCTAAAGGCTACTTGATAAGTCCAAATAAAGATGCGGTTTTGGATAGCAGAGAAGAGAAAGGAAGGAAACAGTTATGAATCAACGTGTAAGGGCTACCCAGGATGCTGACATGTCAGACGGCGCTTTGGCTGACCAAATTATACAGGGCAAGCGGGTTGCGGAAGTCGAACTCTATCGGCGATTTCAACCGAGATTGTCTAGAATGCTAAATTCTGTGACAGCAGATCCAGCAGATGCTGCTGATATACATCAAGAAGTTCTGCGGATTGTGATAGAGAAACTGAGGGCTGGAGAGCTTAGAGATAAAAACAAACTGACGAGTTTCATTTTTCAAGTGGGGCGTTACCAAACACTGGGATATTATAGAAAGCAGAGGAAGTTGCAATTTTGTAATGATATGGAAATTCATATTGATCCGGATATCGATGATCCTGTGCGCACACAGTATCGCGCAATTGTCCGGGAAGTCATTGATAGTATGGAGCGCGATCGTGATCGCCTAATTCTATATATGTTCTATATTCAGGAGCGTGAAAAGCCTGAGATCTGTGAGATTCTCAGTTTGGGTTCGCTGCATTTTAGTCGGGTACTTTTCCGTGCGCGGCAACGATTCAAGTTGAAATGGGAAACAAGGATCGACGCTGACAAACAAGATTCCATGGCTTAGCGTTTTAAGTGCCAAAAACTATACCCGGCTAGTTCAAACCACGGTAGACTTTGACGTGACTGTACTCTCTGAGTTCGTCAAGGTCTGGAATCGTTGTCGCCGTGACCCGATCCAAAATCTCGTAACCTCTTAGCTCAAAGTGCTTAATGCGTGAATCAGCGATGAGTATTTCGCTGCCGAGTTTAGGCAGAGCTTCGAGTAAAGAAAAATTATCCCGGTCGTATAGCACGTCTGCGGCGAGCACTATATCCACATTGTCTGTCAGTCCTTCGAGGTGCAGCAGTTGGCTTATTTCAACACCATTTAAAGCGGCGTTTGCCTGAATTGCATCCTGTGAGAAAGGGGCATTATCACAGGCGATGACCGATTTAGCGCCAGCAATAGCAGCGGCAATTGCGACGACTCCTGAACCTGAACCAAAATCCAACACTGATTTACCGCGCACCAGATTTGGGTGTTGCAACAAGTATCTCGCCATCACTTGCCCGCTTGCCCAGCAGAAAGCCCAGTATGCCGGGGATTCAAGAATGAGCAGCATCTCTTCATCTGGCATTCGCCCCCTGGGATAATCATCCGCTAGCAGAAACAGTGAGACTTGCGGACAAAGTGGCAGGACGGTTGCGACGAGTTGTGCCTGACTAATCGTTTTTCTCAGATTTTGATCGATGGTGTTTTTATAATTTAATAAGGCGCTGTTCACTGTGATCAAATTTCCGGCGATGACATGGCGATAGGTTCATTGGGCAGTTTTTGAGGGTGTGGGTTTAAAGCCAAGTGAATTTTATAGTAGATACCACCACGTTACTGCCAGATATTCGACAGACACATGACGCGCTGGCATGATGCAACGGATTAAGAGAGAGATAAATGAAATTAATTCTACAAAATTTGGAGGCGTTTTCATGCATGTTTCACTCGCTAGTGTTTTAGTTGTTATTTGCGCATGGCTATTAAGCTTTGGGTCATTCGCGAGTCAGCAGGAAGTTAATCTTCAATCGATTGCTGAGGCGACTTCCGCTACTCGCATCGAGCAAGACATTCGTCGACTGGTAGGTTTTGGTACTCGTCACACGTTGTCGGAGACCGTTTCGGAAACTCGGGGAATAGGGGCTGCGAGACGTTGGATTAAGTCGGAGTTTGATCAGATTTCTAGAGACTGCGATGGGTGCCTTGATGTTTATTTTCAAAGCGATATCGTCAGTGGCGAACGCCGTATTCCTGAGCCAACTGAAGTCGTAAATGTCATTGCGGTCTTGCGCGGACAATCAGATCCCAACCGGTTTGTGATTATGTCTGGTGATATCGATTCTCGAGTATCAGATCCGCTTGACGGCACTAGCGATTCTCCGGGTGCTAACGATAATGCGTCAGGAATGGCTGGTGTCATTGAAGCCGCGCGTGTGCTCAGTCAGTATCGTTTTTCCGCCAGTATTATTTTCGTAGGGCTTTCCGGTGAAGAGCAGGGATTGTTCGGCGGTAAAATTATGGCGAAACAGGCACTGTCTGACGGCTGGCAAATCGAAGCGGTACTTAACAACGACATGATAGGAAACATTTCTGGCATTAATGGCGTCACCAACAATGCGACGGCTAGAGTTTTTTCTGAAGCTACTCGCCCCATTGAAACAGTTGAGCAAGCAAGAGAGCGCCGATTTACTGGCGGCGAGGTCGATTCTCCTTCCAGAAATATTGCCCGTTACGTGGACACGATTGCGGACGATTACATCCGTAATCTCGATGTCATGATGATCTATCGATTAGACAGATTTGGTCGCGGAGGCCACCACAGACCTTTTAATGAGGTGGGGTTTCCAGCGGTTAGAATCATGGAAACAAACGAACATTATGATCGTCAGCATCAGGATCTAAAAACTGTAAAGGGTCGAAAATTTGGTGACACAATGGAGGGCGTTAATTTTGACTACGCCGCAAAAATGACTGCGCTTAATGCTGTCTCTTTGGCGGCAATGGCATGGGCACCTGCGCCACCGGAAGAGGTTACTATTGAGGGTATTGTCTCTCCGGACACCACACTTAAGTGGAAGCTAGACGATAAGACTGCGGCTTATAAGCTTTATTGGCGACTAACAACCGAACCTCAATGGACCTGGAGTCGCGATGTTGGCAAGGTCAGTGAGTTTACGCTTGAGAATGTTGTGATTGATAATTACATTTTTGGCGTTGCTAGTGTTAACGAGCAGGGTATTGAGAGTCCTGTTGTGTTTCCGGGTCCTATAGGTTCTTTTATTTTTAAGGCTGAAGAATAAGCTGTCCCAGCTTTTTAAAGATAGCCTTTGTCGATGGCTCTGATTTGCGGCATGAAAAACCCGGTCACGCAGGTTAGGATAACTAGTATCACTCCGCTGGTCACAAGTCCCACTTGAATGCTGACATTGTCGACTAGATAGGAGATAGGCAAAACACCTAACGGCATCAGTCCGTGAGACATCATGTCGATACTCATGACTCTACCGCGCATGCTCTGACTCACCTGTAGTTGTACTATGCTTCGATTCATAGACATATTGATCGCCGAGACGAGTCCGATAAAACAGATGGTTGCTGCGGCAAAATTAAACGTGCTTGTCACCGCGAAAACGGCAACGCCTATGCCCCACATTACACTGGTCAAAAGTACCCAGTAACCTTTGTGCCTAAGGTTGCCGAGTTTTGCCAGCAGCAATGAACCAACAATGGCACCAACGCCCATAAACGTCATTAAGAGACCAAGGTCATCCGGTCCACCCTGCAGCACATCGCGATTGAAGGCTGGCAGGAATGTATTGATTGAAATGCCAAAGAGGAAAGGAAATATAGAGAGGAGGATAAGACCACCTACGATCTTTGATTTCACGACATAGGCGATTCCCTCGGTCAGATCGTTCAAAGGTGATTTGTCGCTAGTGGAAGTGGGTTCTCCTTTGTGCCTGATGGGCAAGACAGTAAATGCGGATACAAGGTAGAGAATTGACAATATGATATAAACCAATCCGACACCATAAGCAGAGGAAGTATCCCCGCCTGCAAACACCGCAATCATAAACCCGGCGAGCGCCGGCCCCAGAATACGTGCGAGATTCCATGAGGCCGTGTTAAAAGCCATGGCGTTGAACATCAAAAATTCGCCCACTATTTCCGGGATGAGCGCTGTTCTTGCGGGAATTGAAAGCGCCATGACAGTGCCGTTGAATAGTCCCATCCAGATAAAGTGCTCAAACGTTGCCTGTCCGTCAAGCACGAAGTAGGCCATGACGAGGGTGGCACAACCGTTTGCAAATGGTCCCCAGCCAATTATCCCTTTCTTCTTGATACGGTCAGCTAAGACGCCGCCGATGGGTGAGAAAACAACCTGTGGTAGCATAAATGCAAGGGTGACGTAGGTCAGACTCACCGCGGACGAGGTCATCTCGTAAACCAACCAACCCTGTGCGACCAACTGCATGTTCATTGCGAAAGCGGAGCCTAGCATGCCTATCCAAAGGTAAAAGTAGTCACGTACCTTGAGAGAGGCAAACATAGAGTTATCTTTCTGCAAGGGCGGAAGGCTATCTGCTTCATTTACTTGCCCGCTGTTCTCGGCATGCTTCTTTGGTGACTTCAATCATTATTCCGTATGTTAGCTAGTTTATGTTTATCTAATCAGTGTTTACCCAATTAGTGTTTGCCCAAAGCGCTTAAGTTTGGGGCTGCTTGCATGTTATTTTTGGCTGAGATTTAAGATCGTCTGAATTTGTAACGCAAGTGAATCCAGCACCTCTGCTGCAACCCCAATTTGTTTGCTAGCCTCTTCAAACTGCCTGACCTCGATGGCTTCACGAACTCCCGGAATTGTTTTTACGCCGTATCCTGTATAGAAGCCTGGCGCATAGATATGGTGTTTGTACCAGTTACGACCCGCGAGTCCATGTGGGCGCGTAAGTTTTCGTTCACTCATATAGAGTAGTTGATTTGCTTGCTGTAGGCTTTTGGCTGACAATTTCTGAGTCTCAGTGCTTAGTGCATATTTGGCTGCGATCATCTGCAAACGGGCTAACGCATTTTTCAATGGGGCAAAGTTTAAATGTGGTACCTCTGCTTTTCGAGTCGGTGCTTTGAGGCTCTTGGTTGGATCTAGCGCGAGCGTGAAAGTACCATCGTCGATTTGAGAATTGTGGGTCCGGGTTTCGATTCGCATTTTGTCTGAAAGCGCTTCTAACTCGGTAACATATAGTTCGATATTGTCCGCAAAACCAACAAAGTCAAACGGCAAAAGTGGGGCGTTCGCAAGCCTAAGCGTTGCTCTACCAGCAACCCTTGCCAGTGCTTCACCATAAACGAGGTTTGGATCGCGCCAGGTTGTATAATGTTCGTAAGTATCATAAAGCGTGTGGTAACTGCCGCCATTGCCTTCGCCTGAGAATGTCAAATTGGCTGAAGCGATACCAAGGTGCTGAAGGAAGGGTGTGTAGTCGGAGCCAGAACCGAGTGGCTTGAGTCGAACATCGTCTCGCGTTTTCGTTTCCTGCTTCTGCCTTGCATTACCGTTGACCGCGAGACTTGCCTTGAGGCGCGTTTTTAGTGATACATTTGTCTGTGGATCATTGACATCAGCTGCAACCTGATTGAAGAATTTCTCCAGAGTATGGCTGCCGCCCATACCTAAAAATCCTCGGCTATTGCCATCAGTGTTCAGATAAGCCACTGCATGCTTTTTCAAATCTTTTGCGTTGTCCTCTACCCACTCAGTCGAACCGATTAGACCTGGTTCTTCTGCATCCCATACGCCATAGATGATCGTTCGCGCCGGTGGATTGCCGTTTCTGGCAAGTTCAGCGATGGTTTTTGCTTCTGCGAGTAGCGCGACCATGCCACTTAGAGGGTCAGCAGCACCATGATTCCAGCCATCATGGTGGTTGCCACGAATGACCCACTCATCCGGATACTGGCTTCCTTTCCACCTGGCGATGACGTTGTAGGCGGTCACTGTATCCCAATTAAATTTTACTTTGAGGTGTACTTTGGCAGGACCTGGTCCCATGTGATACGTGATGGGGAGTCCGCCGGCCCATTGCCTGGGTACCGTTGCGCCCCCCATTGCCGCAAGCAGAGGTTGAGCGTCTTTATACGATATGGGTAATACCGGTATCTTGGTGATCGTTTCTGCGTCTTTGCGCTTAAGTCTTTTTGCGTTTTTGGTGGCGCCGATACCCGGGGTTAGCACGTCTCCTGGATAAGTTGGCATATCCATCACAGACCCGCGCTGTACCCCAGTTTCATGTTTGTAAGGTCCGTCAGGATAGGTGTCGCCGACGACGTAGCCGTCATCCGCGGGGTCGGAATAGATAATCGTGCCAATGGCGCCTTTTTCTGCGGCTAGTTTCGGTTTGATACCACGCCACGATTTACCGTATTTAGCAATCGCAATTTTGCCTTTTAGGCTGATGCCATATCGTTCGAGTAGCGCGTGATCTTCAGGCCGCCCGTAGTTGATAAAGACCAACTCGCCTTCGACATCGCCATCTCTCGAAAAAGCATTGTAAGGTGGCAAAAGTTCTGTCCGTTCTGAGGTGCTCGCGTCTGCAGGCAGTGCAGCTTCCTGTAACGATGCCGTAAATTGTGTTGGCGATATGAGCTCTAACAATCGCTCTTTTGGAGTTGGTAGTAGGATTTCATATTCTTTTATCTCCGTGTTGTAGCCCCAGGATGTCATTAACCGTGCCACTTCTTCTGCTATCTGCTTGCCAGCAGCGGAGCCGACATGGTGGGGCTTTTCAGAGAATTTCTTTAGCCAGGCATCTTGTTCAGCCGCGCTTATTCGGTTGTCGAATTGAGTTTCTAGTTGTCTTTGCTTTTGAGTCTCACCTTGATCGAAGCCAATGATGTTCTCAGCACCTGCGGAGGTTGCCATTAGTAGTAGGGCAGTGTTTAGGGCAATGTTTAGGGCAATGTTTAGGGCAATGCTACTGGGAACAGCAAGTGATCGTTTTAGTTTATGAAATCTCATAGTAGCTTTCCTAGCGGGATGTAGAGCTTTAAACATGACGTAATTTGGCTTTGATTGCAATTTTGATCAACGATTTCAAGGATTGAACACCGTCTTCTATTTCTTGATAACTTGCGCAACCAAAACCAAGAATCAAACCGTTAAGTGGGTTTGATAGATAGTGTTGGGACAAAGGTGCCGCGGCAAACCCTGCCTGATTAAAATCCAGCATGATTTTTTGATCGTTAATACCATCTTGAAATACTATCACCAGATGCATTCCTGAATGCCCACCTAGAATCTCTACCTCAGCGCCCAAGTTCTGCTGCAGTGCTTCGACCAGCGCCCGAGATTTTTTACTATAGATGCCCCGCATCCTTTTTAGGTGCGTCAGAAAATGGCCTCCATTCATAAATTTGGCGGTAACCATTTGTTCGAGTATCGGTTGAGCACCATAGACGGATTGTTTGACACCACAGGCATCATTGATGAGCGTTTCAGGTAACACAAGATAGCCTAGGCGTAATGCTGGAAAGAGTGTCTTACTAAATGAGCCAACATAGATCACGTTGTTGTGTTCAGACAATCCTTGTAGACAAGGAATCGGGCGAGTTTCGAATTGAAATTCGCTGTCGTAATCGTCTTCAATAATCCAACTCCTTGCAGTCTCAGCCCACTTGAGCAACGAAAGGCGCTCGCTCACTGGCATCACCGCTGCATTGGGATACTGGTGCGCGGGCGTTGTATAAACAAGCTTTACATCGTGTAGTGCCGCAAGGGACTTAATGTCTATACCCCCAGATGTCATTGGAATAGGGGCTAGGGTCGCGCCTGCCATGGCGAGTGTCGAACGAGCGCCTCGGTAGCCAGGATCTTCAATTGCAACCAGATCGCCGGGCTTAATCAACATACGGGCCATGAGATCGAGCCCTTGCTGCGCGCCTGTGGTAACGAGCACCTGATCTGGTGAGCATCGGACGCCACGAGAGGTCTTTACATAATTCGATATTTCCTGCCTTAGTTCGGGTAAGCCAAGCGGGTCGCCATAACCCATCAATTGGTGTCCAGGTTGTCGTAGAGTTGCAGCGTAAATTTTTCGCCATAGCGTGAGTGGGAATGCTGAAAGGTCTGGTATGCCAACAGAAAATGCCCGGTTCGATGGTTTTACGCCAGCGGAAGGTTTAATCACATCTGAATGGATTTTTAAGCGCGGCAAGGTTATTTTTTGACAGGTGTCTTGCTCATAACCCGTCTCCGCGGAGAAGTATTCTTCCGGGTTGTCGATGCAGACAAATACGCCTGCGCCACGACGGGCTTCAACATAGCCCTCGGCAGTTAGCTGATCTATTGCTGCTTTGATGGTGTTTCTAGAGAGTGCTAGTTTTGCCGCCAGGGTGCGAGCAGCGGGAATTTGCGAATCGCGTTTCAGGTCTCCCTGCAGGATTAATTGCTTGAAATGAAGGTAAAGTTGCCGATAGATAGGCAGTTCGCTGGCTCCATTTTTACTGAATTTATAAATCGAAAGACTCATACAATTGGTCCTATGAAATAATAACAAATTGGGTCTTTATTGGAGGCTAATATTAGCCTTATCATTTAACGGTTCAAACAGAAATTATTAACATTGAGGTATTTAGCACAATGAGCATCGTGACGAATGGACCAAATGGGAAAAGTGGCGGAGATGGAATTCTTGAAGTCAACAGCAAAACTCGCATAAGACGAGCACCAACTCGTGCAGTGCTAGAACGTGAAGTGATGAATCAGATCATTGACGAGTGCTATGTGTGTCATTTGGGCTTCAGTGATGGTGAAGAGCCCTTTGTGATTCCGACGCTTGGCTGGAGAGATGGCGAGACGTTATATATTCACGGCTCTCGAGGTAGTCGATTGCTGAAGGTGCTCAAAGCAGGAGGTAGTGCTTGTATCACCTTTACAATATTAGATGGGCTTGTTATGGCTCGGAGTGCATTCCATCATAGTGCCAACTATCGTTCTGTCATGGTGTTTGGGCGACCAGCACTTGTTGAGTCAAAGAGTGAAAAATTGAGGGCGCTTGAAGTGCTTATGGATCAGATTGCGCCAGGTAGATGGGCGCAGACCCGTGAAACAAACGATCAGGAAATCGCAGCAACAGACGTGTTGAGTCTGCAACTGAACGATGTGTCAGTAAAAGTCAGGGCAGGGGACCCAGTAGACGATGAGGCTGATTTAGCAACGCCTATTTGGTCAGGGGTATTGCCGATTAAACAGCGAGTCGGACCACCTATTGATTCACAAGATAACCAGGCCGGTCAATCTCCGGAAGACTACAGTGCAGCATTTGGTGATCGTTGGTTGAATATTTTGGGAGCTTGAACGCGATACTGGCTTGCTTCATGCGGTTGCACTGAATCTGGAATGAGAATAGTGTCGGGATACAAATATCGATTATTGATAACGTACCTGATCAGAGACTTAAGATGACTGTATACGATGATATTAGCCAGAGCATTGGCCACACACCTCTAGTACGAATAAACCGAATTAGTGAAGGCAAGATTTTCGCTAAGTTGGAGAACCGTAATCCTGCGCATTCGGTTAAATGCCGCATCGGCGCAAACATGATTTGGAATGCGGAGCGGGACGGTTCTTTAAAGCCAGGCATGGAAATTGTAGAGCCCACTAGCGGTAACACTGGCATTGCGCTTTGCTTCGTCGCCGCCGCGCGGGGATACCCCATTACTCTGACAATGCCTAATACTATGAGTCTGGAGCGGCGCCAGTTGATGAAAGCGCTTGGTGCCAATGTAGTATTAACTGAAGGCGCGAAAGGCATGAATGGCGCTATTGCAAAAGCTGGTGAAATTGTAGCACAAGCACCGAAAAAAAGATGGATGCCAAGCCAGTTCGATAATCCAGCTAATCCTGAAATCCATGAAAAAACGACAGGCCCTGAGATATGGGATGACACTAATGGTGAAGTTGATGTCCTTATCTGCGGTGTTGGTACCGGTGGCACAATTTCTGGTATTTCACGCTACATCAAGAAAGCTAAGGGTAAAGCAATTACTTCCGTGGCAGTGGAGCCGTCGAGTTCTACGATGATTAGTGCTGCCAAACGAGGTGTAGAACCCGTACATGGGCCTCACAAAATCCAGGGTATCGGCGCGGGATTTGTGCCGGGGAACTTGGACCTTGAAATGGTAGATCAAGTTGAACAAATCGATAGTGATGAGGCAATGGCTTGGGCACACAAGTTGATGCGTGAAGAAGGTATACTTGCCGGCATATCAAGCGGCGCTGCCATGGCAATTGCCGACAGAGTGTCGAAACAATCTGAGCATGCTGGTAAAACAATCGTCGTGATATTGCCTGATTCAGGTGAACGTTATTTGTCGACGGCGTTGTTTGCCGGTCAGTTTACAGAGAATGAAACGGTTCAATAGTGAATTAATTTCGGTGGTAAGATGAATGAGTGGAGATCAAAAAACTTCTCTGGCTAGCAAGAAAAGCCCACTGAAATCGAGAAGGGATATTTTGCGAACTGGCGTCGGTTTGGCAACCTTTGCCGTCGCCGGAAGCTCAATGGCTTCGAGTGACTCTGGTGCTGGAATGACGACTTTGTCGCAGGCAGCGCTGTCACCGAACCTACCGCCGAGTGTACCCGCTTGGTCTCGATCTCTGGGACCAGGGGTTTTGACTAATCCCTATGGCCAGCCCTCTAGGTTTGAGTCTGAAGTAGTGCGGCGAAATGTGGAGTGGTTAACCGCGGATCGAATTGCATCTGTCAGCTTCACGCCTCTCGCAGACCTTAAAGGTATCATCACACCGAGTGGGCTGGTATTCGAGCGTCACCATGCTGGTATTCCTGACATAGATCCCGAACAACATCGGCTGATGATTCACGGTTTACTTGAGCGTCCTTTGTTGCTTTCTATGAATGATCTGATGCGTTTACCATCAGTCAGCAAAATTCATTTTTTGGAATGCGCCGCAAATGGCGGTATGGAATGGCGTGGCGCGCAGATGGATCGCGTCCAGTTCACGCATGGCATGATGGCCTGTTGTGAATGGACTGGCGTGATGCTTTCGACAGTACTTCAGGAAGTCGGTGCTAAAGCATCTGCAAGCTGGATATTGGCAGAGGGCGCGGACGGCGCCAAAATGAGTCGGAGCATCCCCATGTCGAAGGCTATGGATGATGTCATGATTGTTTACGCGCAGAATGGCGAAGCCCTGAGGCCTGAGCAAGGTTATCCTCTGCGGTTGTTAAATCCTGGTTGGGAAGGCAATACCAGTATCAAATGGTTACGCCGTCTTGAATTGGGCGACCAACCCTGGCAGCACCGAGAGGAGACGTCAAAATATACTGACCTGATGGCAAATGGAGACGCACGAGAGTTCACATTCTTGCAAGAGTGTAATTCCGTTATAACCACGCCAAGTCCAGAAAAGCCCCTGCAGGAAAGAGGCAAATATCAGATTGAAGGTCTAGCCTGGTCAGGACGCGGTAAAATCAAACATGTCGATGTGAGCATTGATGGCGGCAATAATTGGAGAGAAGCGAAATTGTCTGGTCCTGCGTTGGCTAAGGCTTGGACACGTTTTAGTTTAGAGCTTGATTGGGATGGTGCGCCAGCATTATTGCAGAGTCGGTCTGTGGATGAGTCAGGTTATGTTCAGCCAACCTATGATCAGCTGAAAAAAGTTCGTGGCACCAATTCGATTTACCATAAAAATGCTATCCACACCTGGCAGATATTACCCTCAGGAGAAGTGGCCAATGTTCAGCTCTCCTAAACCCATCTTATTGAATCTAATGCGCATTTTTATATTGGGCGCAGCTGCTACCTGCTCTTTCGCTTTGGCTGACACTGAAAAACTACCTGCGGGCTATTACGATATTGGACAAATGCCTACTGTCGCGCAAATTGCAGGATGGGATATTGATATCCGGCCAGATGGAATAGGTCTGCCAAAAGGGGAAGGGTCTGTTGAGGCTGGCGAATATATCTATGAAGAGAAATGCAGCCTATGCCACGGTAGTTTCGGTGAGGGTGTCGATGGATATCCGATTCTTGCTGGCGGAGAAGGTTCTTTGACCGACATGCGCCCACAAAAAACCGTCGGGAGTTACTGGCGATTCAGCAGTACGCTATGGGACTATATCAATCGCACTATGCCTTTTAATGAACCAGAGTCTCTCAATGCTGATGAAGTGTATGCGTTAGTTGCCTACGTGCTTTATCTGAATGATCTTGTTGAGGACGACCTTGTACTTAACCATCAAAACCTGGCCGATATACATCTTCCAAACGAGAAGAACTTTGTCGCAGATCCACGACCCGATGTGTTCAATCAACGATGTATGAGTGATTGCAAGAAGGATGAAAAAATCACGATAGCCTCTTCTGCGAAACTAAAAGTTATCCCGCCTGCAAGTGCTAGCCATTCAATTTCAACGTTCGTCAACCAGAGTGGTGAACAAGTTTATCGCCGTTATTGTGCTCTGTGCCATAAAAGTGGTCTTGGTGGCGCACCCATCGTCGGCGCTAACGGTGATTGGTTAGCTAGAATGAGCGTTGGTGCGCCGGCATTGGTTCAGCATGCAATCGACGGTTTTACTGGCAGTTCTGGTATGATGCCACCGAAGGGCGGCTTTGTTAATTTGACCGATGCGCAAGTCGGGGACGCTGTCCTATATATGATCGAAGGGAGTCACTAATTGAATGCACCAAGAATACTGTGCTTACTGCTATGTTCATTTGTTTTGATGTTGTCCAATTCGAGGACAAGCGCTGAAGCGGGTTCTGCGGCCAGTGTCGATTCAAATAGTGCGATAACTGCCGATGCTGTCTCCGACATAGAAAAAGGCAGATCAATCGCATTTAATCGAAATCTTGGCAACTGTTTGGCCTGTCACTTTATTGCTGGTGCTGAACTTCCTGGTAATATTGCTCCTCCGTTGATCCAAATGAAATTACGATTTCCTGACAGGGCCGTCCTGCGAACTCAGATTTGGGATGCCAGTACCAGCAATGCCGAAACTGTCATGCCGCCTTATGGCCGGCACGGAATTTTAACAGAGCAGGAGCTAGATCTAGTTGTCGACTTTGTTCAGCAGCTGTAGTTGACGATAGGGAGTCGATGAAGGCAAGTTAAGGTTGATAAGACGTTGACGTCGGCCACCATTCTAATATTTGTCATTCAGACCGAAGCGTAAAACAGAGAACAAAAAAAGAGAGTATAAGCATGCGTAAAAATTTGTCCCGTCGTGGACTGTTAAAGGGGCTGACAGCTCTAACATTATTGTTGACGATACCACTCAAGTTGATGGCGAGAGCAACAGAAGCGTTCGAGTCAACCCGGGTGGACAAGATCTACGCCACACTTTTCGGTAATATGGAAATTGAACCAAGCAAAGATGTGACACTTAAAGCGCCTGAAATCGCTGAAAACGGTGCGGTAGTGCCGATTAGTATTTCAACCAGGATTACAGGGGTTGAGTCGATTTCAGTGGTGGTTGATAAAAACCCAACACCGTTGTCTGCAACTTTTCAATTTGGGCCAACCAGTCCTGCTGACATATCTATGAGGGTGAAGATGGGTGAGAGTTCGATAATTCGAGCATTGGTGAAAACGAAAGACAAGGTCTACATGGCCAGTCGTGAAGTTAAAGTCACAATCGGCGGTTGCGGCGGCTAACTTAGACGTGTTGAGGAGAAATATAATGGCGGCAAAACCAGTAAAGCTGAGAGGCAAAATCAAAAATGGGATCGCAGAAATCAAGGCGTTGATGCCTCACCCGATGGAAACGGGTACGCGTCGAGACTCATCCGGTAATTTGATTCAGGCACATTTCATTGAAAGCGTGTCCTGTGAGCATAACGGTGTTGTTACCTTGAAAGCAGATTGGGGGGCTTCTGTTTCCAAGAATCCATATTTTGCTTTCAAAATCCTCAATGCCTCAAGTGGCGACAAAGTTCGGGTCAGCTGGATTGATAACAAAGGTGAATCCTCCGACAAGGAGATCAGTCTTAAATAATGGTCATCAAGCGTAACGAATCGAGTCCGCAAATGAGCAGGTTATGGTGGATGCAATATTCTGTTAGAAATACCGTAATGTTGGCCAGTCTTGTGCTGGGCAACTGTTCCTTATTTATGGGAGTGTTTGCGGAAGAGTCTGCGCTAGACGTGAATCCAGAAGCGGATCGAGCGGCTATGGTTGCCTTCTACAAAAAAAGGTTCCCCGAGATTGAAGTTGCCGAACACAAAGATGGATCCTATGCCCTTGATGCAGGAAAGCGGGCTCAGTGGTTAGAAATTGAAGAGTTTCCACCCTATGAAATTGATGTCGATGAAGGTGAAGTTTTGTTTTTTGTGCCGTTTAAAAACGGAAAAAGCTATGCCAACTGTTTCGAAAACAATGGTATAGGGGTAAAACAAAACTATCCATATTTCGACCTCGAACGAGGCGAGGTCATCACTTTGGATTATGCAATCAATCTCTGTCGAGAAACGAATGGCGAAGCCCCACTTGATTATTTAGGTGAAGAGATGGGATACATCTCTGCCTATATGGCGTTTACTTCCCGGGGTAATCACTTTGATATTAAAGTGCCTGAAGCAGGCTTAGTTAGTTATGCAGAAGGGAAAAAGTTTTATTACACTCGCCGTGGACAATTAGACTTTGCATGCAGTAGTTGCCACATAACATCCGCGGGAAGCCTAATACGTGCAGAGGTGCTGAGCGCATCGATCGGTCACGCAACGCATTGGCCAACCTATCGACTCAAGTGGGATGAACTGGGTGGCTTACATCGTCGGTTTATTGAGTGCAATGAACAGATCGGGGCAGAAGGTTTGGAGCCCCAGGGTAAAGCTTATCGAAATTTGGAGTATTTTCTTACCTATATGAATAATGGCATGGAGCTGAACGGCCCGGGAAGTCGAAAATGAGACAACGCTCGACTGAGCTTAGACATTTCGTCAGTATCGCTACCCTCATTGTAATGCTTGCTGCTTGTGCCGAGCCTGTTGGAAACAAATCATTTGAGTCAAACGTCACGGTGGCGTTAACGGTAACCAAGAATAGCGAGCGACAAACCACGACCGATATATTGTCTCAAGCAGAACAGAAATATGGAGAAGCGAAAGATTTGGAACATGCCTGGAAGGCGACGCGGGCACAAATAGAGATTGCGCGTAGGGCCATCAAGGACAACGATGAAGAAAAAGCCAGAGCTTCAGCAACTCGCGCCCTATTCACAGCGAATGCTTCGGTGAAGCAAGCGATCCGAGGTCGAGAAGACTGGCTTACGCACGTTGTCAAATAGTCCTTGTTCGAGGTTCAATATCTCCTTGGTTACCTCCCGACAACCTGTCAATCTTTAGGCAAGCAGATCGGAAAAGTTTTGGCAATTCGATTTGAATTGGTTGTATTTGAACAGGAACTAACTGAATGAGTATGAGCCGTCGTGAGTTTATTCACCTACTGACACTTTCAGGTATGGCAACGGGTCTTACTGGTTGTTCTATCTATGATCTAGCCGGTCGACCGAATCGAGCTAACAACCTATATGATGTTCCTGTTTATGGCCAGGTTAGGCTGCTACACATCACCGATACGCATGGACAACTTAACCCCATTTATTTTAGAGAGCCCAATGTCAACCTTGGTGTTGGCAGCGCGAATAATCGAGTTCCGCATCGAGTTGGAAAGAACCTGCTCAATATCCTCCCTGAAATGACGGCTGAACAAGTGCATGCTTTTACCTATCTGAACTTTGCAGAAAGTGCAGCAAAGTATGGCAAGGTGGGAGGCTTTGCTCATCTAAAAACCTTAATCGACCGACTCCGCAACAATTCTCAAGGAAGTTTGCTACTCGATGGCGGTGATACCTGGCAAGGGTCTGGCACTGCACTGTGGACCAGAGGCAAAGACATGGTCGGCGCTTGTAATATGTTGGGGGTCGATGTGATGACAGGGCACTGGGAATTCACATATTCAGAAGAAGAAATTCGAAGCAACATCAAAGATTTCAGTGGGGACTTTGTCGCTCAGAACATTCAGGCCACAGAGGATGCACTGTTCGATGGGGTTGAAGTCTTTGACGAAGATACAGGGCATGTATTTCCGCCCTACGTCATTAAAATTGTAAACTGCAAGAGACTTGCCATCATCGGTCAAGCCTTCCCTTATACGCCGATCGCGAATCCCTCTCGGAACATTCCTAATTGGCGTTTTGGAATTCAAGAAATAGCGTTGCAGGAGCTCATTGAAAAAATTAAGCAGGATGAGCGACCAGATGGCATTGTTTTGTTGTCCCACAATGGTATGGACGTAGATTTAAAGCTAGCGTCGAGAGTGTCAGGTATTGATGTGATACTTGGAGGGCATACCCATGACGGCGTACCTGAACCGATTGAGGTTAAAAACTCAACCGGCATGACCCTTGTCACTAATGCCGGTTCGAATGGGAAATTTGTGGGTGTTGTTGATCTTGATTTTGGGCAACATGGCTTAAAAGGTTATCAGTACAATTTGTTGCCGGTGTTTTCTCGGCTTATTCCTGAAAATCTGGAGATGAAAAGCTACATCGATAAAGTCCGCGCTCCCTACAAAGAACGTTTGCAGGAGGAACTCGCCGTAACCGGTGGTCTTCTTTACCGACGTGGGAATTTCAATGGTAGTTTTGACCAGGTGATATGTGATGCTTTGATTCAACAACTCGATGCGGAAATTTCTCTTTCTCCTGGCTTTAGATGGGGAACGAGTGTATTGCCGGGTGAGATAATCACTATGGACCGCTTGCTAGATCAGACTAGTATCACTTACCCAGAAACCTATGTACGCTTGATGAAGGGAGGAGAGCTGAAATCAATTCTTGAATCTGTTGCAGACAACCTTTTTAATCCGGATCCATATTTTCAACAGGGTGGTGATATGGTGCGTAGCGGCGGCGTTCGATATGCCTGCGAGCCCAATGGCAAGTTTGGCAAGCGGATCACTGAATTGAGAACGGGGTCGGGTGATATTATTGAGGAGAATAAGGACTATAAGGTTGCAGGTTGGGCTACAGTTGGCAGTCAGTCTAGTGGCGCTGCTGTTTGGGAGCCGGTTGCGGAATATCTGCGGGACAAACAGGTTGTTCATCTCGATCATATTGATGCACCAAAGTTAGTCGGTGTCGGTGGTAACCTTGGGCTTGCAGATTATTAGTTTTGGCTGCTATTTTTGATTAACATCTCTGTATATCCTGTTGGGAATAAGTGACGATGATTGCGATAGTAAAAGCGTTTAATATTTTCTCTCGGTTACTGTTTAAGTGTGGACTATTAGTGTTGGGATTAGGCGCGGCAAAAGCCGCTGATCTCGAAGCGAAACCGTTCGCTGAGGTTCATGTCCTGCTGCAGGTAAGTGATCAAAACGCTGGAAGATACGCTTCGGTACTTGATATTTCTAACAATCTTATCAAACACTACGAAGGTCCAGATCTAGTTGATATAGAAGTGATTGCATTTGGCAAAGCCGTAGAAATGTACTTCACGTCAAAAGAAGCGACGAACCCGAATGCAAACCGAATTGCTAGTTTGCAAGAGAATGGTGTTCGTTTTTATGTTTGTTTGAATACGCTCGAAACCCTTTCTCGCGTAAGCGGCAAATCAGCTGAGTTGTTGCCCGGTGTGATTGGTGTGCAAACAGGCGTTGCATTTATTATCGAAGAAATTGATGAGGGTTATACCTTGATTCGACCTTGATTCGACCTTGATTCGGCCGTGATTATGCAATGAGTTGCATCGATGATTGAACCATAATATAGCTTCCCATAATTACTAGAAAGACACCAAATCCTCGTCTCAATGCGTCTTGTGCGATGTAGCCCGAGGCGAGCTTGCCTAGCAGCGAACCGATTGCCCCTACGACTGAGAAGATAACAATTACACGCATGTCTAGTGAGAGATCGAATTCCTGTAGAACATCCAGATACTTAACAAATCCACTAGATGACTTCATGACAATAATGACCATGCTAGTCGCTATAGCCCTGTGCATATTGAGGCCGCCAAGTAATACGAGTGCGGGTACTATCAGAAATCCACCGCCAACGCCTACGAATCCGGTAAGCACTCCGACTAAGAGTCCATCAATAATTATTTTTACGGGATGACGTTGGTTGTCATTGTCAGGGGTTTTCGAGTCATTTGGTGTTTGCGCTTTTTGGCTTGCTTTGTTGTTGATAATAGGTCGTAACATCAAGACCGACGCTGCAATCATCACCGTTGCAAAAGCCAACAACTGTACAATGCCAGACACATATACGGTGAGCCAAGCGCCCCCGTAAGTGCCAATCATTCCTGGAATACCAAATAACAAAACGCTTTTCCAATCGACGAGTTTGGCTTTAATACAGGGAATACTGCCGATGAGTGCGATGAAACCGACAATTGCCATTGAGCCTGCTATTGCTATTTTCTCATCCTGACCGATGAGGTATACCAGGATCGGAACAGACAAAATTGAGCCGCCAGCGCCGAGTAGACCTACGGTAATCCCAATGATTAACGCACCCGGTATGATTAATGCGAGAGCGTCCATCGCTTAAGGTAGCCGTAATGGTATTTTGAAATAATGCGTTCCATTTTGTTCTGCGGGAGGGAATTGACCGCTTCGTATATTGAATTGTACTGACTGGTAGAGCAGGGCTGGGGCCTTTAATTTAGAATCACGAGCTTCTCTCAGAGAAATAAAGTCTGCTTCGGTTGTGTGGAGGCCTAAATGTATATTATTGTTTTTTTGTTTAGCGACGGATGTCTGCCCGCAAATCTCTTTTCGGCTGGCTGTGCCGTAGTCGTGGCAGAGAAATATCTGGGTATCGTCCGCTAGAGACAATATCCTTTGAATCGATTGGTAGAGGGATTTTGCACTTCCAGCGGGAAAATCCGTTCGAGCGGTTCCATAGTCGGGCATAAATAGTGTGTCCCCGACAAAGATGCAGTTGTCGACTAGAAAGCTAATACACGCAGGTGTATGGCCGGGTGTGTGCCAAACAGTAAAGGTGAGATTTCCAACCTTGAAGGTGGCTTCGTCTTCAAATAGTACATCGAACTGGCTGCCGTCTTGAGGGAAATCAGTGTCGATGTTGAATACGTTAGCGAAGGTTTGCTGAACTTCCGTGACGTGTCTTCCGATCCCTATTTGCCCACCGAGGGTTTTTTTTAGTATCCGTGTTGCGGATAAGTGGTCGGCATGGATATGGGTTTCGAGTATGTACACAATTCTCAAATCTTGTGATTTAACATACTCAATAACTTCTGCTGCACTTTCTGTTGTACATTTTCCAGCAGAGGCTTCGTAGTTGAGTACTGGGTCAATGACCACACCGGTATTTGTTTCCGAGTCATGCACTACATAGGTAAAAGTATTGCTGACGTGGTCGAAGAAGTGTTTTATAACTGCAGCCATAAGTTCTATCCATGCTGGTTTGGGGGAACGATGTAGCTGGATTTACAAAAAGGCATTCAAATTTGATATAAGCATATACTAAAAAGTAATAATACTCTTCGGCGAGATATTTTCAACTGCTGTTTTGTTGGTCAGTCTGGGTCTTTCCGCAGCTGAAAATGCGTGCTTCCTTTACATCCACTAGCAGCACGGTTCCGAATGCGGGCCACTCCTGACCGAGCCTCGCTTGATCAGGAGTCTGCAGTCTGAACGCCGCCCGCTCCTGACGCGGCACTCAACCGTTAGCTGATACACTCCTTGAGAGCGGGCCGCATTCGGATTAAGCCCCCATTTTCTGCTGCTGCGTCCCGCGGGATTTTTTGCGATTTTAGACCATCGTTGGGACTTCAGCGGGTGGTTCGTGATTATCGGGATGGGATCTGCTTGCCAGGCTTGAATCGATTGAACGATATTTATACAGGTGGCCCTCAAGCGTGCGCTCAATACGGTTCCTACTCATTAGGCAGTGGAGGTGCGCGATACACTCACCTAGGGCCATTATTTTGGTGTAGCCCTCTAGTTTGCGTGCAAACAGTATGGGTAGAAGGTCTGTCGCTACTTGGGGTTCTACGCAATTTTCTTCAAGCTGGAGCATGCGATCTTCATGATGTTCAATGAGCTCATCAAGTCGGGCTTGAACGTTGTAGAAAGGCAGATTGTGGGCCGGCAGTACAAGCGTATCATTGGGAATGAGTGCCTTGAATTTGACGTGAGATTCAAGCCAGCCTTGAAGCGGGTTTGCCTCGGGCTCAGTGGGATGCACGCTGACGTTTGAAGTCACTATCGGGAGGATCTGGTCTCCTGAGATAAGAATGCGTAACTTTTCTGAGTAAAGACATACGTGTTCAGGAGAATGCCCGTTACCACAGATTATATCCCAGTTGTTACCGCCAATGCTAAGTACCTCGCCTTCCTCAAGTCGGGTGAAGGAAATAGGGAAGGGTGCATCATCGGCGGTTGGGGCAAAGCTGCTGGGCATGTTTTGGAGTTCTTGCAGAAAGGATTTTTCTATTCCAGCTCGTTCGAAGTACGCTTCAGTTTCCCAATGATTGCCTTCTCGGGTCATGGGTCCCATGGTTTTAGCCATGAAGTATTCTTTGAAGCTCATTGAGAGCGACACTCGACAGTGCTCGGTCAGAAAGCCAGCCTGGCCTGTATGATCTGGGTGCATATGGGTACAGATAATGCGTGTGACCGGTTTACCCTTCAATTCGTTTTCAATAATTTTTAGCCACAGATCCTGGGTTTCATTTCCGCGAAGGCCAGTGTCGATGATAGTCCAGCCATCATCATCCTCTATTAAATAGAGGTTGATGTATTTTAATGACATAGGAAGCGGCATTTGCAGCCATCTCACGCCAGGCGCGACTTCCTGGGTAGTTCCGTTTGGCGGTGGAGATGAATAGGGATATTCAAGTAGGGTGGATTCAGTGCTCATAATACTCACACAATTAAAATGAAAGTTTATAATACACAAGTTTAATGACGGGCTGCTTGCTTTTGCTCGCTATACTCACCGGAAACCCTGGTATGGGGTTGGATTGCAGTTCAATCGGCTGGAATGTCCGATGGGCTGGTTGGTAACGACTTAGTTTGAGCTACTCGTAGTTCAAAATGTGAACTACTCCACGAAATTAACATTTAGGCAAATGATAGAGGGAAAATCTTATTCTCAGTCGCTAAGATGAATTTTATCATCAGCGCGATCTTATCTTTTTGACGTAAGCAAGATATTGAAAGTCTTACATTTCTGGTTAGAGTGAATATGAACAAAGCTAAGATCATTCCACTTCATAGTGTTGCTAATGTCCGAAGTATCGATGTCGTCCGCATGGTAAAGTGGGCGGTCGATAAAAAGCTGAATTATCTACTTGCAGGACTGACAATGAATGTAGCTGATGCACTTTTTGAAGAGATGAGTGAGTTAGACGAAGCGCGAGCGCTGACCAGTCACTTTAATATTATGCGGGCTTTGAAGTTGAACGGCGGTTTTTTTCGAGAAGAGTTTGGACTTTTGATAAACCTGTCATGGGCTGCATTACTCAATGGCAGAGACCGGCAGGCCGTGCCGGATGCTGATGAGGAGGTGGTTCAGCTACTAAAATCATATAGCGACCGAAACTTGAACCACTACAAGGTACTGCTGCAAGAGCTTCAGCTGAAATTCAGTGGACTTTGTCAAAAAAACATGTCGTTTCATCCACTCTTGCCGGCAAACTTTTACCTCTGTTTCTGGTATGCCACTGAAAAGCTGGGCTTGACCCATAAGGAGCGGTGTCTGCTGATTCCTTTGTTTAATCGGTTTGTCATGGATCGGTTCGGGCAGATTCTCTCTGTCTCTCACCAGGCTCTTATTGGCCAGGGTATTGAGAGTTTTGTTGAAGACTGCTCGTTGCCATCCTCTACTGAGGGCTCTTAACCCGCTGATGGCTTTAACCCCGCGGAGGGCTCTTAACCCGCTGATGGCTTTAACCCCGCGGAGGGCTCTTAATCTACTGAAAATTTATAGTCTGTTCCAATCCTTTTGACATGTCCTGCGGTTGGTGTCGCGAAATGTGTGCCAATAATGAGCGTATCAGTATCGGCATATTGCTCAAGAAACTCCCTTCTTGTGGCCGTAGCCTGCACTGAGTCATAGTCAGCACTGCTGCTCCACCCAGTTACAGCAATCTGACAAGGGTGGTGAATGCTGTCCCCTGTGATAACTGCTTCAGCGCCGTTTGACTGGATATGTACGCTGACATGCCCGGGGGTATGACCGGGTGTAGGTTCTAAAAAGACTTCCTCGCAAACGCGATGAGAGGTTGATACAAGGTCCACCAAGCCTGCATCAAAGACTGGTTTGACTGAATCTGCCATGATTGTTTTATACTCTTCTCCTTCGGCCTCTTCGGTCCAGTAATTGAATTCAGACTCCGCCATCAGATATCGTGCTTTTGGAAACGTAGCGACCCATTCGCCATCGACTAGCATCGTATTCCAGCCGACATGATCCACATGAAGATGGGTACACAGCACGGTGTCAATTTGCTCGCGCTCAAATCCCGCAGATTTCAGATCTTGAAGGAATGGAAGTTGCAGGTTGTTCCATGCAGGTATGTTTCGTTTTTTATCATTGCCGAGACAGGTATCAACGATGATTGTTTTGGATGGGGTCTCTACGACGAGCGCGTGTACGCTCATGATGAGTTTACCCTGTTCATTTACAAAATGTGGACGCAGCCAATCATAAGCTAGCACCGCTTCAGGTGTCGCATCCGGTAGTATAAAACGCGAGCCGCCTACTGATTCAAGTTCAACAATTCTTGTGACCTTTACTTCTCCAATCTGCCAGGAAATCATAAATTTGTCCTAATATGTGTTTGACGCGTCTGTGGCGTCGTTAGTTGCAAGTGGCGCTCAGAGGGGCGCAATAACTAGCGCTTTACTTTGCTGTGAGTTGACTATACTTAAATACAGTTGAAATTTCTCGGGGCCAGGTGCTATAGCGCCGTCAAAATAGTGTCGGAAAAACCAAAAATCAGTGTTAATTCGGTGGTTGATAATATGTCCGCGGACATATTAACCAGCCTGCATCTATGCACGATGCGTTTTGATTATGCTTCCGGTGATGTGTTGTTTTTAAGTCCAGAATTTGAAATTATTACAGGTTATCAATCCGAAGTTATCGGCACAATTCGTCAACTTGCGGATATGGCTGTCGATGGCAGCGTCAAGATGGCTAGCCGACTGCGCGAGCGAATGACTTCGAGTGAAAAATGGACAGAAGTTTTTCATATTTACGATGTTAATCGAAACGCTGTCTGGTTGGAGATATCAGCGCAGAAAGTGTTTATCGAGCAAGAGGTGATGCTCGATTGCATTTTAGTTGATGTTACTAAAAAAATGGTACGTCGACAGTTAGACGACGCGTTGATTCAAGTTGTAGAGAGATCAACTGAAGAGGTATTGATTGTTGATCTGGATAGTTACAGATTAGTCAGCACAAATGAGGTGTTACGCGAGAATCTTCAATATACCGAGGACGAGATTGCGGCGTTGTCTCTACTCGATATTGCTCAGACGATTGAGCATGAAGAAGCCGATGCCTGGCTTGGCGATCTCAGCGGATCCAAAGAACTTTTGTCTACCATCAATATTCAATTTGTCCGAAAAGACGGATCGACTCACAACTCTGGCATGTCTACAGCGGTTTCTTCCGAGGGGCATAATTTACTCGTGATGGCGACCGGTCAGCGGCTCATCTCCAGTGCTTCAGAAGTCGGAATTGATGTCTCTAAAGCCACATACGAACGAGCATTAAACGGATCACATACGGCGATTTGGGAATGGGATATTCCTGCCAATAAATTCATTATTACCGGTGCAGTGATGGAATGGTTGGGCGAGAGCGATCAGCGTTTTGTCAAAAACTCCAGTCACGATGCTGTGTTTAGCGGCGTCCATCCGGATGATTCTGCTTTGCTTGAAACAGCACTAAAGGCAGCGGTGGTTGATGATGAGAAATATGATATTGAATACAGAATTCGAGGCGCTAATGGGGTTTATGTCTGGATTAGATCTATCGGGTTTGTAACCAGGGATTCGAAGGGGCACGGTATTCGAATGACGGGCACAGTCGCTGACATTACAGACAGGAAAGAAGTTGAGAAAGAAAGAAATGAGGCGGCTGCTCGAATGAGTTCGATACTTGATTCGATTTCAGAAGGCATCATTTCAATATTTGAAGACGGTACCATCCAAGCTATTAATCCTGCTGGTGCCGCTATACTTGGTGGTTCGAGAGATACGCTCAGATACAAAAAATTAACGCAGATTAGCATTGACGGTGTGATACCTGATAATTGGACTCACCTTGACGATGCTAAGAATAGAGATTGTTTGATCCATGGCGTCAATGGTCGATCCTTGCATGGAGAAATCACGGTTAAGGCTAACGAGTTGGACGATGAGATATTGTTTACTTTAGTGTTACGCGATATTTCAGTGCGCAAGCAGGCGGAAGCTGAGCTTATTCAAGCGAAGGAAAGGGCTGAAGACGCGGCGAGAGTTAAAAGTGAATTCTTGGCGACGATGAGTCATGAGATCAGAACCCCAATGAATGGTATTTTAGGTATGGCACAATTGCTGTTAGATACCGATCTTGACCCTGAGCAACGAGAAGGGGTTGATATTATCTATTCTTCTGGGGATACGCTTCATACAGTGCTAAATGATGTGCTGGACTTCTCTAAATTGGAATCAGGAAAGTTTGAAATAGAGAACACTTCATTTAGTCTTCGAGAGTGCATCAAGACAGTTTGTCGATTAGTGACGACGAAACAGAGTATGCCAGATGTAAAGGTACTCGTTGATTACAAGCATTCTGTGCAAGACAGGTATTTCGGAGATGCAAGTCGGGTACGTCAGGTTCTATTAAATTTGTTAGGGAATGCGCTTAAGTTCACTGCCATCGGTTACATCGTGGTCAAAGTCGAAGAAATTCAAAACAGCAATTCTGCTGGCACAGTTCGAATTTCTGTCAGTGATACCGGCGTTGGAATACCGGCTAACAGGATTGACATGTTGTTTGATTCTTTTACTCAGGCAGATGCATCCATAAGTCGAAAATATGGAGGTACAGGCCTGGGCTTGGCGATATGCAAGCAACTCGTGGAATTGATGGGTGGTGCCATTGGGGTTGATAGTGTCCCTGACGCAGGGTCAGTGTTCTGGTTCAGTATGGATATTGAAAGTGACTTGGGTTCAGAGTCACGTTGTGATGAACAGTTTGAAAACATTTCTGCCATTCTTTTTATGCCTGGCGGTAAAGAACAACGGCTACTGCGTCGTACTATTGAAGAGCTAGGAATTGCTCTAACAGTCGTGGAAGATATTGCTGCTGATCAGCGCTTAGAGTTGACAGAAAATGTCGATATGATACTCATTGATGACGGATTCAATAAGCCAGATTATGAATTTCTCCGAGCAAAGGTAAATGGCCCGTTTCATTCAAATTGCTACCTGCTATCCAGTCACGGAAACCAGCATAAAAAATCACTGCTCGGCGACTTCAGTGCGCAGTGCTTGTATAAGCCTATCGTCCTCGACGACGTCATAAGGTGTGCGAACAGCGAGCGATCTCCTAAACGACATAGAATAGAACAAGGTGAATCGAGTTACGCTCAGGTAGGCGACAAATTAAAAATTCTGCTTGCTGAGGATCATCTGGTAAATCAGAAAATAGTCACCAAGATTCTGAATCGAGCAGGATACTCTGTCGATGTTGCGAGCGATGGTGGGCGTGCGATCGAAATGCTGGAAGGGGATAACTACGATTTGGTTCTGATGGACTGTCAGATGCCCAACGTGGATGGTTTAACAGCCACGAGATCCATCCGAGACCGTGAGTCACGAAATGATGCCGTGAGAATACCTATTATAGCAATGACGGCAAACGCTATGAGCGAAGATCGAGCGCTATGTATCGATGCTGGTATGGATGATTACACTGCTAAGCCCGTTAAGCAGCAAGAATTACTGCGTCTAGTTGAACATTGGGTGTCGCAGCGCTCCTCGTAGAATTTTCAAACAAATCAATCAGTGTGGTTACCTTATAGCTACGATTCGTTATTATTCGGTTATTCAATTTTTAGGTAGCCTTAATGAGTGATGAAACTGATTTATCCCAAATACGAAAAGCCGTCAGGCAACTTTGCGACCAGTATGGTGAAGATTATTGGCTGCAGCTTGATCGAGACCGTGGCTACCCCTCGGAGTTTGTTCAGGAGCTTTCGGAAGCGGGTTTTCTAAACATTCTCATTCCTGAAGAATATGGCGGTGCAGGTCTTGGCGTAATCGAAGCTGCCGCGGTCATGGAAGAGGTCTGCCGCGCGGGTGCGCATGCGGGTGCCTGCCACGCACAAATGTATGTCATGGGTTCGGTTCTAAGACATGGTAGCGAAGCCCAAAAGACTAAATATCTTCCGGAGATTGCAAGCGGTAAGCTTAGGCTACAAAGTTTTGCGGTCACAGAACCTACCACCGGTACTGATACAACGAGTCTTAAGACAGTTGCTACCAGAGACGGAGACGATTATGTCATTAATGGTCAGAAAGTCTGGATTAGCCGAATTGAGCACACTGATCTTATGGTACTGCTCGCTAGAACGACACCAAAAGACGAAGTAAAGAAGAAAACCGAGGGGCTTTCTGCCTTCATCGTTGATGTCAGAGCAGCGGTTGGGAACGGGCTTGTTATTCAACCTATTGAATCTATGATAAATCACCATTCTTGTGAGCTGTTCTTTGACGACTTGCGCATTCCTGCTGAAAATTTATTGGGTGAGGAGGGCGCGGGCTTCAAGGTTATTCTCGATGGTATGAATGCTGAGAGAATCCTGATTGCTGCGGAGTGTGTGGGAGATGGTCGCTACTTCGTAGATAAAGCCAGCGCATATGCTTCTGATAGAACAATATTTGATCGCCCTATTGGCATGAACCAGTCGGTCCAATTTCCGATTGCACGATGCTATGCCGAAATAGAGGCCGCTTCACTTATGGTCGATAAAGCCGCAAAGATGTTTGATTCAGGTGAGCCATGTGGTGCCGAGGCCAACATGGCGAAGATGTTAGCGTCCGAGGCTTCTTGGCGCGCTGGCGATGTCTGTATGCAAACTCATGGTGGTTATGCATTTGCGAAGGAATATCACATTGAGCGAAAATTTAGAGAGACTCGCTTGTACCAAATAGCGCCGATATCGACCAATTTGATCCTTAGCTTTATTGGCGAGCATGTGCTGAAAATGCCTAGATCTTTTTAATAAGCGTTATGAAGGAGCTCTGTTGCAGAGCTCCTTCGAATCACACCCTTTGCATGAAGGTAAGGCTCTTCTCCTAAACTACGCCGTATGCCAACATTGCGTTAGCAACTTTCACGAAGCCTGCAACATTGGCTCCCTTAACGTAGTCAACGGTGCCATCACCCTTATCACCGTATTCAAGACAACGATCGTGGATGCCACGCATGATGCTTTGCAATTGTTCTTGAAGTGCGGCCTCTTCCCAGGAAATTCGTTCTGAGTTTTGGCTCATTTCAAGTCCGGAAACTGCGACGCCGCCTGCATTGGAAGCTTTACCCGGTGCGTAACAGATGCCAGCGTCCTTAAAGATTTTGATACCTTCAAGGTCTGTAGGCATATTGGCGCCTTCAGAAACTGCGATACAACCATTTTTAACCAGTGTTTCTGCTTCATGTCCAACTAGTTCGTTCTGTGTTGCACAAGGCATCGCGATATCACACTTAACACCCCAAGGACGCTGACCCTCATGGTATGAAGTTTTGCCTTTGAACTCATCGACGTAAGCAGAAAGTGGTCCTCTCAGAACGCCTTTTTGTCGTTTGACCCAATCGAGTCGTTCCTGACTAATACCGTCTGGATCATGGATAAACCCTTGTGAGTCGGAAAGAGTAAGTACCTTGCCACCGAGGTGTAAGATCTTTTCTGCTGCATGGGTTGCAACGTTACCTGAGCCCGATATTACAACAGATTTACCCTTTACATCGCTGTTAATGTGTTTAAGCATATTTTCAAGGAAGTAGACTGCACCGTATCCGGTTGCTTCTGTCCGCACCAAACTGCCGCCAAATTCGAGACCTTTGCCGGTTAGAACACCTGTGAATCGATTGGTGATTCTTTTGTACTGCCCAAACATAAATCCAATTTCACGCGCACCAACACCAATATCTCCTGCAGGTACATCTGTGTCTTCGCCGACGTGGCGATAGAGTTCTGTCATAAATGATTGACAGAATCGCATGATTTCGTGCTCCGATTTCCCTTTGGGATTAAAATTCGAGCCACCTTTGCCACCGCCCAAGGGTAATCCTGTCAGGCTGTTTTTGAATGTTTGCTCAAAAGCGAGAAATTTTAATACGCTTTCGTTAACGCTGGGATGGAATCGGATGCCGCCTTTGTAAGGGCCAATCGAATTGTTGTTTTGTACTCGCCAACCACGTTGTACACGTACATTGCCTTTGTCGTCTTCCCAGCAAACTCGGAAACTGATGACTCTGTCGGGCTCTGCGATTCGTCTTAGGATTTGGTACTCGTGATATTTCTCTTTGTCAGCGATGAAGTCAAAAATATCTTCAGCTACCTCTCTTACAGCTTGTACAAACTCTGTTTGATAAGGGTTTCGTCGCTCAACACCTGCCATGAATTGTTCAAAACCTACGTGATCAGAAACTGCCATCTGATGCTCCTTGTTATTGTATTAGGCCCAATAGAATTAGGGTTTACAGAGAATGCCAAGTTGTATGGGGCGCGTCTAGTTGTTAATGATCTAAATCAGAATTTTTCCTGACCTGTCCGTCGGATGGAATCTGGAAAGTCACGATATAACGCAAATTTGACGCCAGAGACTTTGGAATTGACAGAAAAATGAAAACTCTCTACTGGATCCGCTCGCGACGCAACTGAGGAGAAGGACTTGTCAAGTTGGGCCAGATCGTTATATTCCAACATAAGATGGAACTCGCCCAACTCAGTTATGCCTAATCCGAGTTTTCGTCGCGTAATTCGATAGCCCGCGAGGCTATTACTTTCGACGAGCGAATTTAGATACTTATCTGCTGCTTCTGTAAATTCTATATCACTGATGCCTGCTTTTAGATCGCACCAAATGTGGTAGATGTCCATACGGCTTTCCGTGTTCTTGAAGTTTGTATTCTACAAAAGCTTTGCAAGAATTAGATAATTCCTGATCTCGTGCAGTCGTTTTTCTTTAGCTGCCTTGCGTATAATGAAAAATTTAATAATATTGCGGCTAATATGCCGTCCAAGAGGGGACATTTAATGCCTGAATACCTGAGTGATGATATCAAGGCAACACAAGAAAAACTTGAAACGTTTATCCAATCAATCATTGAGCCGATGACTCAGCAATTAGACGATGCTGAAGCCACAACGCAAGCGGCTTTAGATATCCGCGCTGAATCAATTGAGCGCGGGTTCTTTGGCAAGACCCAGCCCTCAGAGTACGGTGGCTACCCAGCATCAAATTTAGAATTGACGGTTTTGAGGGAAACACTCGCGGCTGCTAACAGCCCTTTGACCTCTTATGTGTTCGGTCCAGGTCCGGGGATACTACATTCTGCCACAGGACACCTTAAGCAACATTATCTTGATCCTGTGTTACGGGGAGAAAAGAAAGGGGCGTTTGGTTTCACTGAGCCTGATAGTGCAAAAAGGCCAACCTGGGCGCGATTGAATGAGGCGGGCGATGAACTAACGATTAACGGTCAAAAATCCTATGTTACAGGTGGTAGTACTTGCAACTTCGTTTCAGTGTTAGTTAATGTGGAAGGTGCTGATGGGACTAAGGTAGGCACCGCTATGGCCGTCATTGATCGAGAGGCGCAAGGTGTTGTTATAGATCGTGAGTTCTCTTCGATGGAGGGCGGTGGGCACGTGTCGATGATGTTTCGAGATGTTCGTATTCCAATAGGCCAGGTGATCGGCAATATAGGCGAGGGTATGCCAAGGGCGTTAGGAAATATTGGTAATGTGAGAATGATGGTTGCTGCTGAATCGGTTGGTATATGTCTTTGGGTGATCAATTACATTGAACAGCACCTCCTTGCGCCTCACCGAACTGGGACGCCTTTGGGCGAGCGAGAGGGTGTTAGGTTACGCTTGGCCGATATGCGAATTGAGACCTACGTTGCTCGAAGCGCGCTATATCGAACTGCCAGACTCGTTGATAGTCCGGAAAATAGTGTTAACGAAATCATTGCCACCAAGGTGTTTTGCACTGAAGTGGTTGGACGTGTAGTTGATATGGCCGTGCAATTGGCAGGAGGGCAAGCCTTGGTTGTAGGTCACCCGCTAGAAAAGCTCTATCGTAGAGTTCGGTCCATGAGATTAATTGAGGGAGCAAGTGATCTGCTTCGTATTAATCTTGTTAAGGGGAAATTGGAACTGGGTAAGGGCAGGTTATAAGCATAACAAAATAATATTAGTCCGTCATGGGGAGTCTTGGCCTGCAAGACGAACCCGTGAGTCGGCTTTTGACGTCATGATCCATCAACTCGTGACGGAACCTAAGGTCGCGATTGGATAAATGAAGCTGCGCTAAGTCTTCATTAGATGACTGACAAGTCGCTAAGCTTCAGGAAATTGTCTGTTGTTGAGCTAGTTTTTAGGTGGTGGGTTACTGAGTTATTTTGTTTCAAAAATTGCTTTGCCGTCGGGATTTACCGGCGGTACTTGTGCTGTTAGGTCAGGTTTTTCAGCTTTTCTTGCTTCGAGCTGGGCTCGAATGGCTTCAGGTGATTGTGCTAAATTTGGTTTGTCGATTTTTTCTAGCAGATTTTTTGGCGTAGGTTTTCGTATTGATATTGAAGTTGCGGCAATTTTCTGTGCCACCTTCGGTATTGGGTTACTTAGCTCTCGTGATTGAAATACTGATGCTCCTTTATTTTCGTTAGTGATATCCGCATCGCGATTTTCAAGTTTGTTTCGAATCTCGTCAGCCGAAGCTGCTTTTAATTTTGTGTTTCTTTCTTCTTGATTCTGCTTGGGGGCGGGGTGGGTGTAACGTCGTGAAGCGGGTATATTGTCAGCCGGCTGATTCAGAATTTTGTTAGCACCTGGGGCTAACACTCGGCCTGATTTAGTCTTGGTTTTTGTGAGTTCTGATTCTCCAAGACACGACTTTCCAGCTTCCGCCTCGACTCATCTATATTGTTGTGGGCTTCCTTTAGGTATGCGGTTGGAACGTTCGTTTGTAACAGCTGTTCTTCGATCTCCTCAAGCGCCAGACGTATTGTATCCGAATGTCGAATCATGGATATCTAATCAAAATCTTTGAAGGCTTTTAGTATCTGTCGACAAGTGACTTGCCCGATCAACTTGCCATTTTCAATAACAGGTCTTCGTCTGTGCTTGTGGTCTAACATCGACGAAACTACGTCAATAATATCATCACCGGGCTTATTTACTTCGACATCTTTTGTCATGACATCTTCGACTAAAGCAGCCCTAGGTGAATTGCCGTTGTAAACGGCACTGAGGATAGTTTGTAGGCAGTCTAGCTCGGGTAGCATGCCGACGAGATTTTTATTCTCGTCGTCGACGACAGCAGCCCCGGATACTTTGTTTTCCATGATCTTCTGCGCCGCTTCATATACATCCATACTCGGCCGCACGGTGATGGACTTCGTTTGCATGTACTCTCTGACCTCTGCAAACTTCATCGTAGCGATACTCCATTTGCCAGCGGACTTGATACTAATAAGTTGTATCTACCAATTGACCTTAGCGCATTTTTTGATAGAGACAAAGAGTTTAAGTTTAGTCCATTTGAGCCCTCATAATCGTTCCCAAAGGCTGTCAAAGGATATTTTTAGCGCTGTAGCAACCGCATCGGAGTCAATGATGACAGCGGTTGGGTAGTCGCCCTTAACAAGAGATATCATGGCGCATTTGGGTGGATAGATAGCGACATAGCTTGCTGCTGGATCGGATTGTTCAACAGGTATCCATTTGCGGGCTGCTAAGGGGGCGTCCTCACCTCCTTCACCGATCGCAATCACGTTGACATAGATTGAGCGTTCAACACGTTGGCGTGTGAAATTTGGGAAAGGACGGTATAGGTATTTTCGAATGAGTCGAGAGGAGTAGACGCGGTAAAGTCGCTCTGACTTTTCTTGATTTTGCTGCTCGACTGTTCTGAGTATGTCTTTAAGCACGTACTCGATGCCTTCGTCGCCTTCGTAGTGGTGGACATTGGTTGTCAAAGCATCAGGTCGAATGGCGTTCAGGTTGGGTAAGATATCGCTTTTCAGCGTGATTAACGATTGATTGATCGACGCTTGTTGCTCTTCTGCCAGTTTTAACAAGACTTCCGGTGGTTCGGCGCAAAAGTACTTCCTTTTACCCTTGGGGAAATAAGTGACCAGCATTTTGCCGCGTAGCGTCTTCAATATTTCGTAGGTTGTGCCGCGATTAATACCTGCCGATGCTGCAATCTCTCGAATAGACACGGGTCCAAGTTTCAGCAAGCTGAGGTAGACATCTGTTTCCTTGGTAGATAAGCCCAAGTTGGCGAGTGTTTCGTGAATTATCATTCTTTAGTCCATTTTGTTCGATAGGTTTGATCGTTAACAACACTATCGCTTTAAGGTGTTGAAGGCAGTCTTATGCTCTCTATATTGATTTTGTCAATTATATGATGACAAGTTGTATTGTTTAGCTGGATGTTTTCTCTATATTTCACATCTTTGATAATAGATGTCAAATGTAGGGTGACAATATGTGCGGAATAATCGGTTGTGTTTCAAGAACTTTGGGTAAAAATAGCGAGCAGGTCGGTGCTAAGGTCATCGCTGGCCTTAAGAGAATTCAGTATCGCGGTTACGACAGCTTTGGTTTTGCCTATGTCGGATGCGGGAATTACGGCGAGACCCCGCTGCAAAGCTATAAAAGTACCGAGTCGATTGATAGTTGCGACGCTACACCGGATGCACATGTCATGCTCGGTCACACCCGATGGGCAACACATGGCCGGGTGAATTTGACTAATTGTCACCCGCATTTGGCGACCAGAAACAAGTTTGCGCTGGTTCACAACGGCATTGTGGAGAATTTTCAAGTACTCAAAAGTCTACTTGAGGATGCTACGTTCATAAGTGAAACCGACACTGAAGTGATTGTAAGAATGCTGGAGCATTCTTTAACAGCGTCTGAATCCGGCTCCCAGCCGAATGAACCTAAGGCAAGCGCTCGAGAGCTCACGACGACGCGCATCAAAGCGGTGAAAAAGACGGTAGCTCAGCTAGATGGTAGAAATACGATAGCGGTCATATTTGAAGATGGCGAGCTGATCGCTTATCGACAAGGTTCACCGCTCGTCATTGGTATCAACAAGGCAGAGTATTTTCTGGCTTCAGATGCCCTCTGTTTTGCGCCGTGGACGAATCAATGCTTCATGGTTGAGGACGGATGTTGCGTTAGCATCGCCAGAGAAGCGGTATATATCGAGAACAAACTTGGCAACGAGGTGATACCGAAATGGCAAAGCTCGCGTTTAGAAGCGGAAGAGTTAGATATGAATGGTTACAGTCACTATATGTTGAAAGAGGTGATGCAACAGTGGCGTACGATTGGTTGCCAGACACTGAATGAGCCTGGAAAAGACCTTTCTTCTGAGGCTTCTGGGGCTATCGCTGCTGTGCGCGCAGCGGAAACCATACTTGTCACAGGCGCTGGAGGTGCTTACTACACTGCAATGCAGATTGCGTGGGCGCTAAAAGAGGTCGCAGGCGTCAGGGCAATTGCAGTTCAGGCCTATGAAATTGAATCAGCTAAATGTCTGGTCAAGCAAGGAGATCTGCTGATTGGCGTAAGCCAGAGCGGCGAGACTGCGGATACGCTGCATGCTGTGAGGATGGCTAAAGCATGGGGATTGAAAATTGTAAGTACGATTAATATGCCGATGTCGACGCTTGCACAAGAGAGCGATTTCGCTTTTAGCAACCGTTTAGGTGCAGAAGTTTGCGTGCTCTCGACAAAATCAGCAACTGCACAAATTGTCTTTGGTTATCTGCTGGCGCACGAACTGGCGGGTCAGGGCCTAGCGGCTAAGAAAGGGCTGGATGCTGTCGCAAGTGCTTTGGCTGAATACCTTACTGATAGCGCTCGAATATCAATCAGAGAAGTCGCAGTCCAACTGGCGCAGAAGCAACACGCCTTTTTATTGGGACGAGAAGAGAATTTAGGGACAGCACTTATTGGCGCTTTGAATATTAAAGAGGCAACGTATCTTCATGCTGAGGCATTTGCTGCGGGCGAATTGAAACATGGTGTTCTCGCGTTGGTTGAGGAACAAACGCCGGTAATAATCTTTGCGCCGGAGAATGATGACTATATGCTGAATGTTGCTGCCGAGGTAAAAGCCCGGGGTGCTTATGTCATTGGTATCAGCAATAAAGATAATGTGCTGTTTGACAAATTTATTAGACTACCCGCGTCGCCCGCACTGTTACGACGGGGGCAGCATGAAAGCAGTTACTCTAAGGCGCTCTCAACAGTGGTCAACATCATCCCTTGTCAACTTCTAGCCTATGAACTTGCGGTATTGAAGGGCATAAATCCTGATCGGCCAAGGAACTTAGCTAAAAGTGTGACAGTAAGATAAGCGAATGATGATAACGCAGGATATAATTAGGATTTTAATCAACACGGCTGTGAATAAATTGAATACGCTTGCCTACAACTAGAGTTCTGCCAGCGTCATGAAGGCTATCCTTTGAAAACTTTCTATTGAAAATTATGCTCTTTTTTGCCTCGCTGGTCGTTTGTACAAGCATCGTTCAAGCAGCTTCTATTGAAGCTCCTGTGGTTCCGGATGTTAGTGTGTGGGCTTCTGAAGAATCACTAGGGAACCCTAGTTCAATCAACTTGCAGCGTGAAGCCCGCGTACTGCCTTTGTTGAGAGGGTTTGAATGGAGATTAGACATCGAAAGTTTTAGGGCGCTGCCGAATAATTGCTGGGAAGATTTAATCCGTATCGCAAATGACGCGCGGTTTATGAAAATAACAAGATCGCGCGCTTCGGTTGCTCTGACTTTGTTTGCTAACGATAACGTGTGGTTACACATGATGAGCCAGTTGGCAGCCGACTTTCCAGGTAGCAGTGAAAATGCTGTAATGAGGCGAAGAGCGGTGGACCAATTGTGTGAGACCTTTGCGGTTGCTCGGTCAGACGCAGTGGCGGGGAAAATGATTCCTTTACTTGAGGAGGTTGATCCTCAGCTTCGAGTAAGAGCAGCGCAGTGTCTGCAACTAATGGCGACAGAATCAGGTAAAAAAGCGCTCCTGGAATACAAAACGAAACTTGAGCGTTCTGCCGCTGAGTCCGACTGGGAACTCGAAGCCCTCAATTTTTAAACATGAGCTTTGTGATTCAATTTATACCGCCGAATGGAACCGGCAAGGAGTACCAAATGAATAGCCTACCAAATGACACTGCTGATTATGACAAGGCCACTTTTAATCGTGATGGGTTCTTGATCAAAAAGAATCTGGCGTCGGCGACATTATGTGATGCGCTCAAATCGCTCTCATTAGCCCAGCTGGAAGAAAATCTTGCGCCGATCGAATATGAGGTGGATGTTCAGTATCCAGGTTCTCCAATATCGAAGAGCGCGGAGGGCGGTGATACCTGTCGTAGACTTCTACATGTCTACGCAAGAGATAAAATGTACAGAGAATGGGCAACCAACGAATCAGTTAAGTCAGTTTTGCTTAATTTATTCAGGCGCGACCAGGTTAATGATGACCCGTCTGGCGCGGATGATTCAAAAGTGATGCTGTCTCAATGCCACCACAATTGCGTTATGACAAAACAGCCTGGGTTCAGTAGTGCGACGTTATGGCATCAGGATAATCGCTATTGGTCGTTTGATGAACAGAACCTGATTAGCGTTTGGCTCGCGGTAGGGGATGAGACAAAGAAGAATGGTTGCCTCAGGGTGATTCCCGGTACTCACTCAGGCCAAGTCGACTCTGGACGATTTGATGCAGCGTTGTTCTTACGACCTGATCTTCCGGCAAATAAGGCGCTTATTTCTCAATCACAGCCGGTTGAGCTTGAAAAGGGAGATGTTTTGTTTTTCCACAGCAAGCTGTTTCACGCTGCGGGTCGAAATCTATCGCAAGAAACCAAGTTCTCATTGGTATATTCGTATCATCAAGCGAGTAATCAGCCTATCAGTGGTACGCGTTCTGGTAGATTTCCATCAATTGCCTTTTAGCGATCAATCAGGTCAATGGCATTATTTGATTGCAAGCAAAGGGCAGAGGCTAGTGCGGTAAAAGCGACATGATCTCGTTTAGTAGGCTCTCGCGTGATGTGCCTTTGCGCCAGGCAAAACCGATATCTCTGAAAAATCGATCACGAGGCAAGGGTTTCGTGACAATTTGAGTATTACGGATTGCACCCGCATCAATTGCCATGTCGGGGATAAGTGTGACACCGAGATCGCTATCGACCATCTGCAATAACATCTGAATGCTGTTTGCGCCAAAGGTATGTAGTTTTCGTTGGTCCTTTAGTCGACAACCCGCCAGAGCATGGTCTCGCAGGCAGTGACCATCATCGAGCAGCAAGAGACTTTCATCGGGGAGCTTGTCAAAATCGAGTTGTTCTTCCGAAACCAAATGGCTCTTTTTGCGGTAGGCAAGCTGAAGTCCCTCTCTATAAACGATTTTAGTATTTATTTGACCTGCGTCGAAGGGTAGTGCAAGTAAGGCGAGATCAAGTTTGTTGTTGATTAGCTCATTGATCAGGTTTGCGCTCGTATCCTCCCTGATATAGAGCTTTATATTGCTGAAATGTTTCCTCAGTTCAACGACAAATTTGCTCGTGATATAGGGCGCTATTGTCGGTATCACACCTAACTTTACTGGTGTCGCCAGCGGGTCAGAGGAAAGCCTGGCTTGTTCAACCAGGTCTTCGGTTTGCATCAGTACATATCTGGCTTTATCAGTAATCTGAGCGCCCAGCGTGGTGAAAGAAACAGATTTGTTAGTGCGCTCGACGAGTGTGACGCCGAGAAACGACTCGAGTTCTTTAATTCCACTGCTCAGTGTCGATTGTGAGACATTTTCTTGTATCGCTGCGCGTCCAAAATGCATTGTTTCCTGGAGCGCGACCAGATATTGAAGTTGACGTATGGGGGGTAGATGCATGGGTTTCTCAGTGGGTCTGTTATTTAAATTCTGCGGCCGCTTCAGTCATGAATTTATCTAACAGTTCTTTCTTTTGTGATGTAGCGCCTAGGCCCATCGTAAAATCGGGAATGATCAGTTCGTCAACGCCAGCATCCCTGTATGCGCCGATAATGTCTTTGACCTCGCTGCTGTTGCCAATAATTGTCGGCTGCGCCATTTTTTGAGCCCGCATCTTGTCTAAGTAAGCCTGATCTTCAGACAGAAATAACAGGGCGACTGCTGATCGCTGTATATCAGCTGGGTCCCGACTTAGTTTTGCGCAGTGTTCATCTAGCACCTTCATTTTGTGTATCAAAGTCTCTGGCGTGCCCCACACATTCCACTCATTGGCATATTGCGCCGTTATTTTGAGTGTCAGTTTTTCACCGCCGCCGCCGATCATCAGCGGTAATGGGCTCTGAACTGGCTTGGGTACTAGCGGCGCATCAGTCAGTTGATAAAACTCTCCGGCAAATGTGGTTGATTCTTCTGTAAATAAGCTTTGGATAACGTGGCAGGCTTCTGCCAGTCGGTGAAGCCTTTCTTTCACATCATAGAAAGGGATGCCGTATTTAGCGTGTTCGTTCTCCTGCCATCCTGATCCCATTCCCAGCACCACTCGACCGCCTGATATGTGATCTAGGGTTGCTGCCATTTTGGCAAGTATCGCGGGGTGCCGATAAGTATTGCCTGTCACTAATGTGCCAAGGCGGATTCGCGGGATAACGGCCGCGAGAGCGCCAAGAGTTACCCATGCTTCTGGCCAAGGTGCGCTAGTATCTTCTGCGTTAGGCATAAAATGATCTGCAAGCCAGATGCCATCCCAATCTGTGGTTTCAACATGCTGACCTAGCTGCTGCATTGTCTCAAAGTCCTGACTCGGTTGTGGCCAAAAGCTAAATCTCATTGTGGGCATTCCTCGTAGTTGTTTAATGTCTTAAATTGATAGTTGTTTAATGTCTTAAATTGATAGTTGTTTAATGTCTAAAATTGATAGTTGTTTAGTGTCGAATGTGAATCGTTGTCCAAAATTTCATACGGATCATGCTTGGCGTCTGATGATTGTGACCATAAGATGCACAGAACACAAATTTTCTGGTTTAAAAAATTCTACCTCTGACCCCCCTTTTCGGGCAAGCTCCAGGCTCGTGAATGCTATCAAGAAACGGTGTATAAGATACTGATTTAAAACCGGAATATTTGAGTTTATCAATCATTCGCGAATAGGTGTTTGAATCCCACTTGACTTGCTGAGCCGTACAGTTTCAGCAGTCGCTTGAGCAATGTATTTTGAGCAATGTTTTGCTATCAAAGTTTTCCTTTGAAGGAGAATTCGACCGGCGTTCAAATTTGCTGACAGCTCAACTCTCCTCACCTTTTCTCCTTCTTGCTTACGTTTTACTGGCATGCACGACATTATGTTCAGCCCTATACGTAACCCGCGTCTTTGCTGAAGAAGAACAATCTCTGATGGTTGAAGATAGTATCGTCACGATTTTTGGGTTACAGAAATGGAAAGGTCGAGAAAACCGGTGCGGGTTACGTGATTTACACAACTGATGGCGCTGGCTATGTCCTTACCAATGCCAGTGTCATTCGGACAGCTGATAATGTAGAAGTTCTGCCGAATTTAACGAATCTGAAAGCGGCACTAGATTCGCCAGCAGGTTCGAACAGAAGTATAAATCGCTTGCCAGCAGAAGTGCTTGAAATTGAACCTCCCTTTGACTACGCCTTGCTAGAAGTTCCGGGGCTCAACCGACCCGTCTTGAAGTTTGCTAGCCGGTTTTCTGCTGCAGGGGATACGGTTTGGTCAGTCGCAAATTCCACAGAAATCGATGCAATGATGACGGTCGAGAAAGGCAAGGTTCGCAGCGCTTATAATCTCCAGAGCAACGATATAGGTCTATTAAGTCATAATGCGGTGGTTGGGCTTCCCGGCGAAGGATCGTTACTTGTGAACGAATGTTCCGAGATAGTCGGGTTAAATATGACATTTGACCGACCTGATTTGATGGTTCGAGCGATTGATGGAGCCTCACTAGTTCGTATTATACAGAAGCAAAATCTCGATGTTTTATTATCCGCAGAGCCCTGTATGGTGGAAGTTGCGACGGCTAAGATTGAAGCGGAGCAGGCCGCGGCGGTTGCCCGACAAGATCAGGCTGCTATTCAGGACGCTCAGGCTGAAAAGCTGGCGCAGCGCGATGAGCAGAGCAAGTCTCTGGTGCTTGAAACTCGAAAACTTGGACAAGCTGCGGAGCAGGCGCTTTTGAAGGCTGAAGTAGCAGGGCTGGAATCAAAGAAGGCATTACAAGAGTTTGAGAAACAAGCGGACTATCTGAGGGAGTACACCAAGGAGTTGGTCGTGCAAATGGAGCGGGGACGCATTGTTAGCGAAGCAGAGTTTGAAAGAGCTCCAATTAAGCAACAAGACGATGCGTATCGTAGAGAGCTTTTGTTGATTCTAATACTGGGAGTCTCGGTGTTAGCGATCTTGGTTGCGCTGTTCGTGGCGCGTAAACGGAAGCCGACTAATAACGTGAGGGACGCGGCGCGTGTTAAAGAGGGTGATTCATCCGGTGAAACCGTTTTTAACAAACCTCAACTCGCGAAATACGTGTTAGATGGTTGCGATGAAAGCGGTATTCGTTATTTGCTTCGGATATCAGGAGACCAATTGGGCGCGGAAGATGGCATCGTAATTGGGCGTAATCCTGTAGGCTCCCCCTATACTATCAATCACGCTGATGTTTCCCGAAAACATGTGCGAATGAAAGTGATGAAAAATAAGGTTTTTATTGAAGACCTCGGATCAACCAATGGAACCTCGCTAAATGGACAGTCTATTGGCGATCAAGGGCCTATTTCTGTGGACAATGGCGATCGGATAATCTTCGGCTCAGTCGTCATGAAGCTAAAGATTCTGGGTGCTTAGATCGCTGGTAAGTCCGTTAAGACAGTTTTTTTCATTAGGCTGTTCCGCTTGTTAGAATGTATGTAGAATCAGACTTGTTTTGGCTTTTTGCTGCTTCGTATTTATTTGTTCGTGTGATTGCGCGAATTGGCAGCTTGAATAGCTGGCTTGAAATCATAGACCAGAATTAAAGGGTCAAGGCCCAGAATCTTAGGGCAACAGTAAGTCGATTGGTCACGCTCTCCTTGAATAGGGATTGTCGGGTGATTATGGCAGGTAAAATATTGTTGAAATCAAATCGTAAACGCAGGAATGAAAATCGATGTCAGTAGTAGAAACAACAAGTGATGAAGTAGATCCCGGTAGAATTGTTACCGACGTAGTGGTTCGTTTTGCTGGAGATTCCGGTGACGGGATGCAGTTAACCGGAAGTAATTTTACCGAGGCTACTGCATTATACGGGAATGACTTGGCAACATTTCCAGATTTTCCAGCTGAAATACGCGCGCCGGCAGGCGCCACTTTTGGCGTTTCCGCCTTCCAGATTTATTTTGGCTCACAAGATGTAACGACTGCGGGCGATGATGTAGATGTGCTGGTTGCGATGAATCCAGCAGCGCTTATTACCAATCTCGGCTCGCTGGTGCCTGGTGGGCTAATCATTGCCGACAAGGACGCTTTTACAGCTAAGAACCTAACGAGGGCTGGTTATAAAGAGAATCCGCTAGAGGATGGCTCTCTCGACACCTACCGACTAATTTCGGTCGACATTACGAAACACGTGCTTGAGACTGTAAAACCTTATGGGCTAAGTCATAAGTTTGGTGTTCGCTGTAAGAATATGTGGACGCTTGGTTTGATGATGTGGTTGTTTGATCGCAGTCGTGACGCAGCCATTGCGGGTTTGCGCAAGAAGTTTGCCAAGATCCCTGATATTGCTGAAGCCAACGTTGCAGCGATTAACGCTGGCCATGCCTTCGGTGAAACAGCAGAGCTGCCCTCTGGTGTTGAAGTCTACAAAGTACCAGCGGCCGTCGTAGAGCCTGGGCTTTACCGAAATATTACAGGCACCGAAGCATTGTCCTACGGGCTCATCGCTGGTGGTCAACTTGCATCTCTTCCGCTAGTGTTTGCATCTTATCCCATTACACCGGCGTCGGGCTTGCTCCATGCGCTGTCTGGCCATAAAGAATTCGATGTGCTTACATTTCAAGCTGAGGACGAGATTGCCGCAGTCTGTTCGGCTATTGGAGCGTCCTTTGCTGGCTCGTTAGGCGTGACTTCGAGTTCCGGTCCAGGTATCGCTCTCAAGGCAGAGGCAATTTCGCTAGCGTGCGCAACAGAGCTACCGCTCATCATTGTTAACACACAGCGTGGCGGACCTTCGACAGGCTTGCCAACCAAAACTGAGCAATCGGATTTAATGCAGGCAATCTTTGGCCGTCACGGTGATACGCCATTGCCGGTAATTTCCACCTGTACACCTTCTGATTGTTTTGATGTTGCCATCGAAGCGATCAGAATATCGACTAAATACAGTACGCCCGTTATGTTGCTGAGTGATGGGTATATTGCAAACGCATCTGAGCCATGGCTTGTGCCCGATTTTGATACCTATGAGCCGTTCCCAGTGAAATTTGAAACAGATCCGGAAGGTTTCACGCCTGCTAAGCGTGATCCCGATACGCTTTCTAGAGTCTGGGCAAAACCTGGGACACCAGGGCTTGAGCATCGAATTGGCGGTATTGAAAAAGATCATGATACTGGCAATATTTCATACGAGCCTGAAAACCACCATAGAATGACCTTGCTTCGCCAAGCAAAAATTGACGGCATCGCCAAAGATATTCCACATCAGACCGTCGACGCTGGAAATGACAGTGGCAAAATGGCTGTTGTGGGTTGGGGTTCGACCTATGGGTCAATCCACCAGGCGGTCAAGCGAGCGCGTAACGAAGGTACAGATGTCTCCCATATCCACATCCGCCACATGTGGCCGATGCCTGAGAATCTCGGAGATCTACTTAAAGGGTTTGATGAAATATTGATACCCGAGATGAATACGGGGCAGTTAATACACCTTATTCGTTCTCATTTTATGATAGATGCAAAAGGCTTGAATAAAATTTCTGGCCAACCATTCAAAATACGCGAAATTGAAGAAGCGATCACGGCACAATTGGAGAGTTCAAAATGAATGCACCCTTGACGTTAAAAGACTACGAAACGGATCAGGAAGTACGATGGTGCCCGGGTTGTGGTGACTATGCGATTCTGAAAACTGTTCAGAAATTGATGCCGACGCTCGGCGTTCCGAAAGAAAAGACTGTCTTTATTTCGGGTATCGGATGTTCATCAAGATTCCCTTATTACATGAATACTTACGGTTTTCACACGATTCATGGTCGTGCGCCGGCCGTTGCTACCGGCGTGAAACTAGCGAACCCTGAACTTGATGTTTGGATGGTTACTGGCGATGGCGATGGTTTAAGTATTGGCGGTAATCATATGATTCACGCGTTGAGACGAAATGTCGATATGCAAATCTTGCTATTCAATAACGAGATATATGGTCTTACGAAAGGGCAGTATTCTCCCACTTCTAAAGTTGGAACTAAATCCCCTTCAACACCCGATGGGTCGATTGATCAGCCACTAGATCCTGCGGCATTTGCCTTAGGCGTAGGTGCTCGGTTTGTCGCCAGAGGTATCGATACAGAGGCGAAGACGTTAACGCCACTCCTCGCGCGTGCACATGCGCACAAGGGTACGTCATTTGTTGAGATCTATCAAAATTGTAATGTCTATAACGATGGCATTTTCGAACTCGTGAAAAACAAGAAGAACGCAGCACATACGCGCCTCATGTTAGAGCACGGCGAGCCTATGTTATTTGGCGCTGACAGAGAGAAGGGCCTTCGCTTGAATATGAAAACGCTTGCCTTAGAAATTGTTACGATTGGTGAAAATGGTGTTTCGTTAGACGATATTCTCGTCCACGACGAGACCAATATTACGATCGCGCAATTGCTTTCCAGAATTCATTCGCCAGATTTCCCTGAACCTTTTGGCGTTCTTTACTGCAATCCTACTCAGGCGTTTGTTGAAGACGTTTACTCGCAGCGGATAGCGGTCAGAGAAACCAAAGGGCCATCAGACGTGAATTCAATCTTGCGTGGTGGTCACACCTGGACGGTGGCGTAAGTACCGAAAAGGAATTCATTTAGATGACAGATTTTGACGCAGAGTTAAATACCGGCACCATAGCTGTTCAGTCGCAACATCAATTTGATGTTGCTGCTTTACAGAAATTTATGGAACAAAATGTTGAAGGATTCAGTGGATCGCTGACAGTTGAGGAATTTGCGGGTGGGCAGTCTAACCCAACATATCTATTACAGGCTGGTGGAAAAAAATACGTACTGAGGAAGAAGCCGCCAGGAGAGTTACTCAAGTCAGCCCACGCCGTTGATCGAGAGTTTAAAGTATTGTCGGCACTGCAAAATACTAATGTGCCTAGCGCCAAAGTATTTGCGATGTGTGATGATGAAAGCCTGTTAGGTACCATTTTCTACATAATGGAATACCTCGATGGACGAGTCATTTGGGATGCAAACCTCGGGCCATGGGCCCCGAAGGATCGTGCAGCATTATTTGATTCAGCCAATGATGCGGTAGCCAAGTTGCACCTAGTTGATTTTGAGGCGGTAGGTTTGTCAGATTACGGCAAACATACTGACTACATCGGTCGGCAGCTAAAAAGATGGTGTAGTCAATATGAGTACACTAAAACAGTCGACAATCCGTATATGGATAATCTTATCGAATACCTTCCGAAGAATGTTCCTGTTGATGAGAGTTGTAGCATTGTTCATGGTGATTTACAGATTGCGAACATGATGATGCACAAGGATCGCAACGAAGTCATCGGTATCCTCGATTGGGAACTCAGTACGCTGGGTAGCCCAGTATCAGATTTCGCTTATTTGTGTCGCCCTTATCGCGGTGTACTAAGAGGCTTGGACCTTAAGTCGATGGGTATACCTAGTGAAGAAGAGTACGTTGAAACTTATTGTCGGCGCACTGGTCGCAGTGGAATCGACAATTGGGATTACTATTTAGCTTTCAATATGTTCCGGTTAGCGGCAATCCTGCAGGGGATAGCTAAGCGTGTGCTTGATGGTACAGCGGCGAACGTTCAGGCCGAAGCTGCTGGTGAGGGCGCTTTTGATATGGCAAAACTTGCTTGGGCACAGATTGATAAAAGTGTGGTGCTTGATTAAACCTAAGATCTGGTAGCGTCAGCATCAACCCCCTTTGCTTTTAGGTCTGGGGTTTAGGTGATGGTTCAAAGTGAGATGCCGAACGCTACCCTATTGACCTTAATCCCGTTTCCAGTGTCTTTTTATTACGGACCTTTTGAAGTGTTTGAGCAAGACGCTAAAAGCCTTGAATGTCGTCATCAAGCTGTACGCCGAATGAGTTTAGTGCCATTGACACCATGTTGTATTGGCCGACTGTAAACACAAGATCCATCATCTGCTCGTCTGAATAAGTTTCTTTTAGCCCCTTCCATGTTTCGTCGGTAACAAACGCGTCACTATGCAATTCGTCAGCGGCTTTGATGATAAGCGCCTCGTGCGATGACCAACCTGCATCCGCGCCCTTTTTCACATTCTCGATATCGTCATCGGTCATGCCGGCTGCTTTACCGATAACGACGTGCTGACCCCATTCATAACCTGCTTGGCACAGCCAGCCAACTCTTAAAATTGCTATTTCTCTTTCCCGAGCATTTAACGTGGATTTAGAGAGGATGTGGTTACCAAAAACAAGCCAACGTTTTGCGAGTTTTTCATGATTGGCCATTGTTAGGAAAATATTGGCTGGCTTACCTCGGATTTGCTGCTGTTTGAGCATCTGAGCTTGTTCTTCATTGCAGTCATCCAATATTAGTGGGGCTATTCGAGGTTGATCTAATCTCATCTTTATTCTCCGCTGGCGATCGTGATTAATTGCTTCAACTATAAGAAAAATGTCGCGCCAGTGCTATCATCAAAACTCAAAGATCGTATCACCATGTAATAAAGCTCAAGTGTTAACCAATAGGTGTCCAATTATGTCCGAACTCATTCTTCATCAATATCCGGCTTCTCCCTTCGCTGAAAAGATACGGACACTGCTCGGTTACAAAAAAGCGACTTACAGCTCAGTCAAGATTCCAGTCATCATGCCTAAGCCGTTATTGATGCCGCTGAGTGGCGGCTATAGGAAGACTCCCGTCATGCAATCAGGCTCTGATGTCTATTGCGACAGTGCCATTATTTGCCGAATGATCGACAGATTGTATCCAGAGTCGACGATCTACCCAACGGAGTTTGACGCGGCGAATAACGCGCTCGCAAATTGGACCGATACTTTCTTTTTTCGTGTCGCAGTGGCAATCGCTTTCCAGCCGCGAGCGCTGGCGAACCACCCGTTGTTTTCTAATTCTGATGCGGCGGCTGCATTTGCCGCAGACCGAGCTGAGCTATCGAAGGGCGGTAGCCAGATTAGAATGGATTTTGATTTGGCTTTACCGTCTTATATCGCGCATTTAAAACATCTGGATCAACAATTTTCAAAGTCTGCGTTTCTGTTTGGCGAGCGCCCTTGTGTTGCAGATTTTTCGACCTACCATTGTTGTTGGTTTGTTTATAACAACGAAGTCATTCGCGATACTTTTGATCCATTTCCCAATGTACGAACATGGCTCGATCGGATGGCGGCATTTGGCCATGGAAATGTGACCAATATGACGGGGGAGGCTGCGTTGGATGTTGCGAAAAATTCAGAACCTCTAGGCGAGGAAAAACTAGACAGCCTTCATCCTGGCAATTTTAGCGTGGGTGATGAAGTTGAGATCATTCCCACCGACTACGGGCTGATACCCGTGCAGGGGAAGTTGCTTGTTGCGTCTCTGGAAGAGCTTGCATTGTTACGAACTGACTCGCTCGTGGGAAATATCGCTGTCCATTTTCCTAGGATGGGGTTTGATATCAGAGCTTACTAATCTGTTTCTGTTTCTGTTTCTGTTTCTGTTTCTGTTTCTATTTCTGTTGTTTGA
>JBLHWY010000022.1:0-51231 GCA_047629195.1 Candidatus Azotimanducaceae bacterium | reverse complement strand
TGTTAGTTGATTATGCCCTGCACTTGAGCGGGCATGAGACGGTTAGAATTGCAGTTGGAGATAATCTGGTTCAGAAACAATTTGCAACTGACTTAATGAAGCTTAACAAGAGTTTCTTTATCAAACGCTCTGAGGAGGGTGCAAAGAAGGTATATGCTGCATTGATGGCATCGTCCGAGTTTATCCACGAGTCATTACGTTCTGGAAATTCTATCTGGATCGCTCAGAGTGAAGGCCGAGCCAAGAATGGTATTGATGTGACCGATCCTACGATTCTTAAAATGTTTGCGTTGGCAAGAAGAAAAGACGACCTGAGTGAGGTGGTTTGCGACTTGAATATAGTCCCTGTTTCTATCGCTTACGAATTTGATCCGTGTGATTTACTTAAAGCAAAAGAGCTGGATAGTATTGCGCGGTCTGGTACCTACCAAAAGCCCTCAGGAGAAGATTTGTTGAGTCTTGCGAAGGGATTAGGAGAATACAAAGGTAGGGTTTGCCTCAAGTTCGGCACCCCCTTGGGGCAAGGCTATGACACGCCGGAGGCAGTTGCTAAAGAAATCGATCGTCAGGTGTTGGGCAACCTTCAGATGTTTGCCGTGAATTACTGGGCGCTAGCAGTGCTGGCAGGCGAGGATAAGAACACAATCGCTACCTCCGACCTGGTAGACGTCGAAGACGCCTTATTACCTCTTGATCCGATTTATTTTGATGTGTGGTCTCATGTAAAGCAATTGTCTGATCTTTCGGATGTTTCTAACTTTGAGTCAAGATTGATGAACTGCCCCAGCAACCTCCGACTCACCTGGCTGACGATGTATGCCAACCCCCTAGTTAACAAATTTAGAAATGGTGCCAAAAACATCACCCCCTACCCGAACCAGAAATAAGACTAATGCCGGGGCAGGGGTCGCTCAGGCACTACCTAACCTGTAATTGGGACCAATACTAGTTCAACTCTTCGGTTATCAGTACGTCCCTCATTAGTGCTGTTACTCGCTATGGGTCTTGATTCGCCAAAGCCTATTGAAAGAATCCGATTTTGAGCGACGGAGCTGCCGATTAGTTTGGTTGAAACTGCTTGAGCTCGAAGTTCAGATAGTTGGAGGTTGTAGGCATCTGACCCACTTGAATCGGTATGCCCTGTAATCTCCAGAATCGTCTTGTCGAATTCTGAAAGCACTACAGATACCGAGTCCAGTACTTCCTGAAAGTTTGGTCGAAGTTCGTAACTGTTAGTCGCAAATGTAATGTTACCTGGCATGACGAGAATAAGGTTGTCTCCGTCTCGTACCACCCTCACGCCCGAATCGCGCAGTTTGGCTCGTAACTTTGCTTCTTGCCGGTCCATGTAGTAGCCCACTCCGCCACCTATAGCGCCACCAGCTGCTGCTGCTTTTAATATGCGTTGATTACGTGTGCGTGGGTCATCATCTCTGTTGGCGATAGCAGCGCCAATTGCAGCAATTCCCGCACCTATTGCGGCCCCTGCAGTTGCTTTGCTGAGTTTTTCCTGGTCAGTATATGGGTCGTACGTCATACATCCAGTCACTGAAAGTAAGATAGCAAAGATGCCAAGTTGGAATCTGATCTTGTTAATATATTGCATTTATGTCCCCTTTATACAGAAATTGCTCAATAGTAATGTCGCGTATTGTATTGATTTATACGGATATCAACAGTCCGCTGGTCGAAAATTGGCGATCGTGACAGCAAATCTGATTGCGCTCACTAAATGTAAATTTCCAGAGTAGGTTCTGAGAGTTTCGACCATTGCTCTCTCAGATCTAAGATGTGATCCGACCAATACCGCTCGGTGTTGAAAAACGGGAATGCTCTAGGAAAAGCGGGATCTTGCCAGCGGCGCGCAATCCATGCGGAGTGGTACATTAACCGCAGGCTTCGTAGAGGCTCGATTAAGCGTATCTGGCGTAAGTCGAAATCACAGAAGTCCCGATACCCTTCCAGTATCTTTGTGAATTGCTTCTGCTGGTCTTCTTTGTCTCCCGAGAGCATCATCCAAAGGTCTTGGATCGGCGGACCCATTCTGGCGTCATCAAAATCGACGAAGTGCGGTAAGTCATTTCTCCAAAGTACGTTTCCCATATGACAATCGCCGTGCAGTCTTATCAATCTTGTTTCCTGTTGCGCAAAGATATCGGCTATTTGTGCTAGCAAATGTTCAGTAACTGATTCGTATGCGGGGAGTAATTCAGGGGAGATGAATCCGTTCTCCATCAAATAAGTTCGAGAAGCATAGCCATGGCTATCAATGTTGATTGTTGGGCGGGTAGTAAAAGTGCTCAGTCCACCAACAGAGTGTATTCTTGCAATATGGCGTCCCAGAATAGTTAAGCTCGCATAATCGTCCAGTTCAGGTGCTCGGCCACCTCTTCTCGGGTAGAGCGCAAATCGAAATCCTGCGTGAGACGAAAGCGTGGAGTCACCGGAGATTCTGAGAGGGGCGACCACTGAGACATCCTCGTCTGCGAGTTCGAGAGTAAAGTTATGTTCTTCTAGGATTTGATTGTCGGTCCAGCGATCATGACGGTAAAACTTCCCTACTACGGGTTCTGAGTCTTCAACGCCGATCTGGTAGACACGATTCTCATAGCTATTTAGCTCCAAAATCCTAGCGTCACAGCGAAGGCCAGTACTTTCAGCGGCATCCATCACCATGTCAGGTGTCAGTTTTGAGTATGGGTGGTCTTGCGGGTCAGGCTCGTTTGGGGTCTGGTTGTGGTCCTGTTCATTGCCTGGGGCCGGGCCCTGATTTTGGTTGTAGTTGTGCTCTTCGTTGTGTTCTTCGTCGTCTTCGTGCATGGGTATTCCTGTTTATTTCTTCAATGAGTGGTGGGCTTTAAGTACTATTTGGACTCACTCTCTTCTTCTGACAAATTCACATAAGGCTTTTTGTCAGGTTTGGATTAGCTACCGCGCGCTAATAGGTTTTCACTAAGCAAGTTTTCATTGAGTAGTGAAATGCTTTTGATCTGTGCAAAAACTTTTTGCCCAACCGTCAGAGACAAATGGGATAGTGATTTTCGAGTGATGCGAGCTAGTAATGTTTGCCGCTGGAGTTGAAGTGATATGAGGACTGATGGCAGGTCAGATTGCTGCTCGATATCAATGATAGTAGCTTCGAGAATATTCAAGATGCTTGATTGCCGGGGAGGCTGCAGTGTAATGCTTATATCTCTTGCTGGCACGCTAATTCGAGCATGCTTTTGTTGCGTCAATCGTCGCCCAGTTACGTATAGTTGCTGTTGATCAACGGATAATTGGGTCAAGCCGAATTCTTCATCAAAGCCAATTGTTTCACAAAAAAGCATTGAACCTGCAGTATCTCCTTGGTCCTGATTAAGTAATACAGAGTTACCAAGTTCCAACATCGATCCTTGATTAATCACGCTTCCTTTATTAAGCAGGTAGATTCGGTCAGCTAGGAATTGAATTTCCTGGAGCGAGTGACTGACGTACACGATAGGAATTGAAAGTGTTGTGGAAAGACGTTGGATATATTCCAGCAACGTGGTTTTTGATGCAGCATCAATGGATGCTAACGGCTCATCCATGAGCAAGCACGATGTGCTGCCCACGAGAGCTCTTGCGAGAGACACGCGTTGAGCTTCGCCACCAGAGAGGTGGTGTATGCTAGTAGAAAGAAGAGGCTCCAATTCTAACCAGGCAACGACCTCTGATAGCGTTGTGCCAGTGTTCGATGGCCGAAATTTTTGTGCTAGCTTAAGATTGCCCAGGACTGATGTGTGTGGAAATAACTGCGGCTGTTGGGAAACGAAACCAATAGACCTTCGATGAGGCGCAACAAATTTAGATTCGCTTTGCCAAATGGTGCCATTAGAAATGATCTTTATTTTGTCTGAAGACGAGCCCTGCTCCAACCCCGCAAACAATCTGAGTAATGTACTTTTTCCTGAGCCAGAAGGCCCAAACAAAGCTGTTACCCCTTTGTCGGGTATCTCGATATGGGCGTTAAGCTCAAAACCGGTGTTTCGGGTCAGGTGTATATTTGCCTCAAGAAACATCTAGTTGATGGCTCCGACTCTGGTCTGTGGCGCACGATTTAGGGTGTAAATTCCGAGCAGTAAAACGAACGAGAAAGCGACTAACCCGAGTGCTAGTACATGGGCGTTTTGATAGTTCAATGATTCAACATGGTCAAATAGCGCAATAGATAAAACGCGGGTTTCTCCGGGGATACTGCCACCAATCATTAGAATGATGCCGAATTCGCCGATTGTATGGGCGAAAGCTAAGCTACTTGCGGTAATAAATCCGCGACGAGAGAGTGGCGCAATTACATAGAAAAATCGTTTAAGGGGGGAGGCTCCCAGAGTTGCTGCAGCCTCTAGATATCCCCGTTGAATACCTTCAAATGCCAGTTGAAGTGGCTGAATGTAGAATGGTAGTGCATATATGCAGCTAGCAATCACAAGTGAAGAAAACGTGAACGCAAGCGGGGTTCCGAAGATATCAAGCCAGATGCTACCGATGAACTGATCCGGTGAGAATGCAATCAGGAAATAGAAACCCAATACAGTTGGTGGCAATACGATCGGTAGCGCGATAAGTGGTTCGATGACAATTCGGAACCTGCTGCCGGTTTGTGACAACCACCAGGCTAAGGGGGTCGCGATTAATATGAGAATAGCTGTGACCGTAATAGCTAGCCTGAAGGTGACTAGCAGCGCGAGTAGATCGGAATGCATGTCAGTTTGCGTGTTCTAAATGAATAGTGGTGTTCGAGTCATGAAGATCTTTATAACCTCTGGCTGCAATTTTCTCTTGGGTTGTTTCTGACAGCAAGAATTCTAAAAAAATGGATGCATCAATGTGGTGGTTTGGCAGTAACGCCCCGAGTTGAACGATTGGCTCAAAATGCTGGTAAGGCACTATCCACCACTCTTTCTGATCGATGCGATTCATCATTTGAGACAGCGCAACAAATCCGGTTTCAGCGTTGCCGCTATCAACAAATTGGTATGATTGGTTGATATTGCTACCGGTAACAAATTTTTTTTCGAGGATGTTGAGAGACATTAGTGCTTGTTTCGCCGCTGCGCCGTAGGGAGCGGTTTTGTGATTGGCTATGGCAATAGGTCTCTTTGTGTTTCTAAGTGTTGATTCGGTAACTTGTTCCGTTGAATCCGGTGCCCAGAATACTAATACTCCTGTGGCGTAATGAAAAATCTGCAGCGCTTCGTTCTTTTTGAGTAGTCTGCGAGGTCTGTCTGCGTCTGCTGCAAGGAAAATGTCAAAAGGCGCGCCGTGAATTATCTGTGCGTAAAGTCCGCCCGTTGAGCCCGCAATTACCTGAATTTCCGCTTCCGGGTGAGCTCGTTCAAAATCTGGAAGAATTGCCTCAAGTGTTTGTTTGAAGTTTGACGCGACGGCAATTCTGATGGGGCTAGCCGTCACGTTCACTGATACAAATAAAAAACAGCTCAGTGTTGCCCTTAATAATAACGGCATCATCAGTCGTAGCTGATGATGGGTCATACTTCGCCGGCTTCCAATCGCTTGATGTAGTCCGCGACTAACCACCCGGATATTGATATCAAGGCGGGCTTGTTCGGCATATTCTTATAGTGGAACCATTGTGCGTCTGCGATCTCTTCTTCCTGTATGGAGATCTCGCCACTTTCATATTCGGCATGAAAGCCTAGCATCAAGGAATTTGGGAAAGGCCATGATTGGCTGCTGAAATACTTAAGGTTTTTGACCTTAATGCCAACTTCTTCCATGACTTCTCGATGAACTGTTTCTTCGATAGATTCCCCAGGCTCGACGAATCCAGCCAATGTCGAATAGAAATTCCCCCGGGTGTTGACCCCCTTAGCGAGTAATATCTCTTCGCCTCGAGTAATCAGTACAATAATGGAAGGTGATAGTTTGGGGTAATACATGTGCCCGCAAGCGTTACACTTCCTAGATCTGTCTGAATCAGAAAGCACTGTTTCCTGACCGCATTCGCCACAATAGCGATGAGTTCGATGCCACTCAATAATCTGCTTCGCGCGCCCGACTAAATAAAACACCGGCTGGTCAACTTGACCTAGAAATGACCAGAGGGTCTCAAAGCCATGCCCATCTGGTTCATCTGAGTCCGAATGAACCTCTTCGGCGAAGACAGGAATGCCCGCGACATCTCCAAGATAGTGACTCGACATTCCTTCAATGCCCAACCATTGCCATTCATCCTGGTTGAGTGGGCGCCAGGGAGTATCGTTTATTGAAAGTATTTCTCCATCCGATATAACGATATGAAAGCTCTTTTCCCAGCTTTCCGGGGGTTGGTTGCCAGGATTAAAATCCTGGACAAAATCTATGTATTCCCAGTCCATTTTCACCACTTTTCTGTTATTTAATAATGGAAACTTTAACATAGGCAGACCCCTTGATGGCAGGGGCTGTGTCTTTCGTAGCTGGATAAACTAGTCTAGCGGAGTGGAGTTCGAGCAAGTGCGATAACCTCGACCGATATGGCGCCTCTTTTTATCAATAGTCTTGCGAGCGCTGAAACAGTGGTGCCGGTTGTAATCACATCATCAATTATGGCGATTCGATAGCCGTCCAAGTCCCTATTCACGGCAAAAGCATGGTCTATGTTTCCTTTCCGCTCCTTTGCAGTCAAAGATTTCTGGTCTTGGGTGTCTTTGATTCGAGTACAGATTTTGGTGTTAGTCGGGATCTGGCAAACGTCTCCTATCACCTGAGATATTTCTATTGCCTGGTTGAAGCCTCGTAATTTCAGCCTCTTCTTATGGAGTGGAACGGGCAGAAGTAAATGTGGTGCGGGTCTGTTTTTGATGCTTGTCTTATATCTTCTCGCCAGCACCTGGGACATAACCTTACCTGTTACCAGATTGTGCCCATTCTTAAATTCACTAATGAGCAAGTTAATTGGTGAAATATAGGCAAATGCGCAAAAAGTACGCGTGAATTGAGCTGGTTTTGCCGTGCAGGGCCCGCAAACCATGTTGTCATGGTCTCGCGAAGGGCACGGCATGCCACATTGAACGCAGGGGTGATGAATCAAAGGTAGTTCTTCTTCGCAAGCGCTACATAGGTCGATTTTGCGCTGGCTCTGGGCTCTGCAAATGATGCATCGACCGGGTAGAAGGGTATAGAGTAAGTTCGAGAATAGACGGTTCATTGCTATTAGTGGTTGCTCAGGGCTTATTTGAAGGTGAATGTTGATGAGAAACGCTGGGTTCTTTTCGACTCCAGTAATACTGATCGTTCCTATTCTTTAGTGATAGAAGAGATTGGCCCAACTTTTAGTAGGCATTTCGCGCTGTCTTTGCAGTGATGTGCGATTAATTGCAATGGTTCGCCAATTCGCCTGTGCGGGCTAGACTTAGCAATAACTGTACGCTTATATTTTTGTTGTTTACTGAGGTGCTAGGGGTGACAGTTTCTGAATATAGTAAGAAAAATCTTGTTAAGCGGGTGCGGAGTTAGCTGGTGCAGGTTTAAGGAGTTTTTTCCGTCCTTTCATCAAGTGTTCCCTCAAGTGTCCAGTTAAGTGCTCAAGCATCCTCCTTTTCATTGGCACCTGGGGGCGTTTGGCGCGGCTGTTACCGGCAGCGAGGGCCGCGAATTAATTGACAAACAGTCAGACAAGGCTGGGTCTCTTGCAACGTCGGAGCTAAGCTCGAATTTTTCGGCGATCGTAAAAAGTAGAATCGAAGCTTCTGTCAGCACCCAGCGCAATGACAATGATGTTCGCTTGCGCGATGAGGGTAGACAACGATCAATAGATGAAAATGTAACTGTAAGTGCGACAAGTGCCGATCATGAAAAGTTGCAACTAACGGCTGAAATTAGGCAACTGAGTCAGCGTGATCGAGAAGTACGAAGTCACGAGAGAATTCACGCGTCTATAGCCGGTACGCCAAGCTTTCAGTTTCAAGGCGGTCCCAATGGTGTGCTCTACGCGGTCTCCGGAAGCGTTTCAATCGACCTTTCTGTAGTACCCGGTAATGCAGAGGCAACCGTTAGGAAGGCTGAGCAAGCAGTCGCAGCCAAGGCTCGAAGTCTTGCCGATCAAGCGCGTGTTGAGCTATCAAATAATAGCGAGGTGCATTCCGGTGAAGATGCTAGTGCTGTGGGTGCGAAGGTAGAGTTAGATGCAACCGCTTGTAACGATCAAAGATTGACTAACGATAATTATAGATCTGGCACTCGCGAAGAGTCTGCAATAATTGGCCTAGGTTGAACGGTTTAGTTCAGAATGCTCTTGTTTAAGTTTCACAAGGATGCTTGACGTTAGCAGGGTTGCACAATCTAATTTTGCGTAGGTAGTCAGACCAAGTTGCGATTTCAGGTTTTTCCACGTCTGGTTGATTTAATTTGAAGGGTTCAATACGTTTTAAGAACCTGACTATATATAGAAAATCATCCCCCTGTATGACTTTCAACATACTCAACTCGCCCTGCTTAAGGTTTTCATTTTCACCACACATAATCAACCGAAGGGAGGTAGGGTAGTTGTTTTCAAACCCTGAAAATAAATTGAAATGTTGGATGAACGTACACTTTTCTTCACTCTTTTTTGCTTCAGAAAGCAAAATTTCGATAGGGTCAAGGTCAACTAAATCACTGTGAGATTCGAAAGAAAGTTTTGTCTGCCAATTCAGTGTCGTCTCGTTTGCTGGTACAAAGTCAGCAAGTCTCACCACCTTCTTGTTAAGTTGATAGATTTGATTCCAATTCGGCGGGGGTGTCGCGAGGAGCACTTCCGTTGTTTCTCCCGCTAATACTGTCTTGTCTTTTGGCTGCTGGCTTGCAGAAGCTGTGACGATAGTCTCTGGGTTGACTGCTTCAGTCTTTGCGTTGTTGGGTGATTCTGAAGCGCAACCCAAAAGGACTAGTGTGAGGAGGCCCAGGATAGAAAAATATTTACATAAACCCATTGGCTTCTCGTTCTAGCGCAATTAATCTTCGGACCCAATTGTCAATCAAATGGAGGTCCTCATCAGTTGTCTTGAACAAGCTGCATAGTTTCAGGATAAGGAATTGTTCTTCAATTTCGAACGCACCATCTGCGTAAGCAAGTTGTATCAGAGATATCAATACGCTAGATCTTGAGCGCTTAGAGTCAAATATTTTTTCTACACCGTCGAGAGGTAAGTAGTACGCCTCGAAGTCTTGGCTCAAGTTCATTTCACGACGCATGGCTTCCATCATGACGTGTTCGCCGACACTGAGATCTCCATCGGAAACCACAACATCGTGAGCAAGGCAGAAAAATGTCTTTTTCTGTTCGTCGGTAAATGATGATAGATACATGGGTGAACTTTTTTAATTTGGTTCGGTTAACACAACATCATAGTTGTAGATTTTTTCATCTCTTAAGGTCGTAACCTTGATTTTTTCGCCGGGTACGAATTGCTCTAACGAAGACAGTAAGGAATCTTCATTAGTGATTGGTTCACCGTCGATTGCGATAACGACATCTCCCAAGTGTATTTGGCCACGATTGTCATACCTGAGCCCAACGATGCCCGCTGCATCTGCAGCCAGTCCATCCTGAACAGAAAAGACAACCACCCCTTTAACTCCCAGCCTACGTGCCTGATAGTCTTTGAGTGTCTCTATCCCGATGACTGGTCGAATTATCCTGCCGTGCTCGATTAGTTGTGGAACAAGCTTGGCGATGGTATTGATTGGAATAGCAAAGCCGATTCCCGCACTCGCGCCACTTGGGCTATAGATTGCCGTGTTGACACCAATTAACTCGCCCATTGAATTGAGCAATGGGCCGCCTGAATTACCGGGATTAATTGCTGCGTCGGTTTGAATTACATCCTTAATCGTGCGGTTGTCGGTAGATTTTATTTCGCGTCCTAGTGCACTCACGACCCCCACAGTCAACGAGGTGTCTAGGGCAAACGGGTTGCCGATGGCTAAAACTTTCCTACCCACAGCGAGGTCGGCTGAATCACCAAGAACGATTGGTTTTAGCTTTTCGTTTGGCGATTTGATTCTGAGAACAGCGATATCTTTTTCTGCTGCGTAGCCTACTACCTCTGCTGGATAGTGATTGCCTGACTCTAGCGTGATGATGATTTTGTTAGCGCCGTGGATCACATGGTAGTTTGTGATGATTAGACCTGACTCATCCCAGATGAACCCGGTGCCACTTCCTTTAGGTATTTCCAAAACGTTCAAGGAAAAGCGCTGCCGTCTTAGCTGTGTGTTTGTAACGAAGACAACAGACGGGCTGGCGTCTTTGAAAACTTGAATATTGTTGTTTTCATCGTTCGTCAGTCGAGCCGCAGAAGAGGGGGCAGAAGAGGGGGCAGAAGAGGGGGCAGAGTAGGATGCATTGAGGGCTGTGTTCATTAGCGCCTTTTGCACTTCGATTTGGCTTGTTTTGTTTTCCCTCTCGTTACTAGTTGCGAGGACAGCAACCGCAATGAGTAAAAGAGCTACGATGCTGCCCAGAATTTTCACTTTCATCAGTAGTTTCTTCATTTTGTGGTCGAGAGAATCCTTGTGCTTGGCGAATATATTCCAATTAATATATCTTTCTTTGATCCTGGCTTGAGAAAATGGTTCCTAATATTGTCAGATATACTCTATAGAGGCCGACGTGATTACACGTTATCTGGTGGTTGGGATGATTTTGCCAACACCCTGCTCGCCTGCAATGAAATTGTTCAGTGCATAGATATCCTCAGGGCTGAGAGTTCCAACAACCTCCTTTAGTCGTAGGGTGTCTCTAATGTACTGATATCGCGCGCTGGCGTACTGGAATTGTGCCTGATAAAGCCGTTGTTGTGCCAATAGCACGTCAACAATATTGCGTGTTCCTACTTCGTAGCCAGTTTGGGTAGCGTCGAGTGCACTCTGGCTAGAGTCAATTCCTTTCTGTCTTGCGTTTACTCGAGCAACGTCCGTATTTATTGCGGTGTACAGGCTGCGAGTATTTTCGACCACGGTTCTCTGGGTGAGATCATAATTTCTTTGCTGTTGTTCGAGCTGAAAGCCTGCCTGGCGAGCTTGAGAGTTGACCCGTCCACCCGAATAAACCGGTACGTTGAGTTGTAATTCCATTATTCTGGCGTCGGTGGCGCTGCCCGTAAAAGCGAATCCCCCAGTTCTGCTTTCGCTGTAGTTTATATTGGCGTCAATTGTGGGCAAGTGGGCACTTCTTGTTATTTGAATTTGCCTCCGGGCAGTGTTGACGGCCTCTCTGGCGGCTATTAGCGAGAAGTTTTGTTGCAACGCGGTATTAACCCACGCTTCTTCGTCTCTGGGTTCTGGGTATTCAACTGGAAACTTCGCGCTTAGGCTTTCAACCTGGCGAAATGATTGCCCTGTAAGCCGAAGCAGAGATTCAAAAGAAATTGCTTGCGCCCCTTCAGCTTCAATAACGTTGACAGTAGACGAATCAAATGCGGCGGTTGACTCCAGTACATCTGTGATCGCGACCAGGCCAACGTCAAACCTTTGTTGAACTTGTTCTAGCTGTCGTTGAACTGCATCTCTTTCAGCAATAGAAGCGCCGTACCTGTCCTGGGCTTCGAGTATATTGAGGTAACTATCGGCTGCTCGAAAAATGAGTTGTTGTTGCTCTGCGGTAAATTGCGCTTTAGCCTGTGCTTCAACATTTTTGGATTGTTGCAACTGAAACCATCGATCAAGGCGAAAAACGGGCTGAGTGATGATGACCGCCCATCGATTGTCGTTAAAATTTAGGTTCCCCGGTGCTGAATTGAATCTTATTTTGTTATCCGCGGTTGTGCCTGCCACAGAAATGTTGGGGAGCAGTCCGGCTCTGGCCTGGGATTTTACCTCTTTCTGTGCCATGTAGCCTGCTTTCGCCGCCGCTAACTGTGGATCGTTGCTAACAGCTAGGTCATAAATTTCCGCCAGGTTTGCCCCTGAAGAAGGTAACGTGCAGATTATGGTTAGCGTTGCGATGAAACCCAACAGGCTTCGTTTGCCCGTTTTTGCAATACCAGCTTTAATGCTGGCTGTGATATCTACTGCAGTGTCAGCTGCTATATCAGAAAGCCCTGGGCTGTTTGCCGTGGTTTTCTGTGAAGCGATGCTCGACTTAACGGGGTGGATCATGATATTTCCTCACAACAAAATTCTAGATTTATAAGGCTGCGTAGCATACTGGTGGATCATGTTTGTTGCCAGTCGCACGCGACGATTCGGTGGTATTTCGCGTTTGGTTGCAGCGATTTTACATTTTACGGTCTTTTTGTCCCTATTCGAAGCCCGGCGATGTATTTCTCTCGTGCTAAGGCCCGTATCTGCGTGCTTATAAACTCCCGGGATATGCTGCGTGTCTTAGACATAAGAGAGCCGTAAAAGGTCTAAATGCAGGTGGATAATGTGTGCTCAGAGACTTATGCCGAGAGGCCATGAATCGAACCTAATGCTAGAATGACTCCGTTTGACCTCTGTTAGCAATATATAGAAGGCGACGAAAATGGTTCCATCTCAGCTGCCATAAGAGATTCGAGCCTCTTACCCAGCGCGAGGCAATGATCTTCCCTGAAAGGTCGGGCCAATATCTGCAGCCCTATTGGCATGCCTGTGTCGTCGGTTCCACACCTTAGTACTAGGCTTGGCCAACCGGTTAGGTTAAACGCGCAGGTATAGCTGTAGTCGGCCATATTTTCGATCTCCCCATGGGGTATCGCTGTATGAGCATTGACTGGGCAGATGAGAATATCGTGTTGTTCGAAATAGGAGAGCATTGAGCTACGGTAATTGTCCCAAAGGTTGATAACCTGTACAGCATTTGGTGCTGGTTGTCTTTGTCGGCCAGAGAGCATATCGGCGACTGGTGGCGAATACTCTGATGTCCGGCTATCGTCTAGTAGCATTTGGACGGTATCTCCTTCATCTGCGCCGAAGAGCGAAGAGTAGATAAGGCCAGCCATTTCTATGCCCGGCGGAGTCGCTTCGTCAACTTGATATCCATCACCCTGCAGGAGAGTAACAACATTCGTAATGGCATTTTGTATCGCCGGTATAGGCGTCGCGATGCCATTGTCCGTATGAAATCCAATGCGTAACGATTTTGGGTCGACATCGCTTGATTTGCGGGCAGCAGCATCTGCAACATAGGGGTCGAGTAAATCAGGACCTTGTATTATCTCAAGTATCACTTCGAGGTCATCGACGTATCTTGCAAGCGGCCCTGGCTGGCTTAAAGGCGCTAGTAGTCCCGAAGAAGGCAAGGCGTTGCCAGTACATGGTACTCGCCCTGTGGTGGGTTTTAGCCCGGTGATACCGCAGAAGTGAGCGGGTAGGCGAATACTACCGCCGGTATCTGTACCAATATCAAAAGGTATGGCGTTGGCTGCGATTAAAGCTGCTGCTCCCCCGCTACTGCCACCAGGTGTCAGCTCCTGGTTAAAAGGATTGTTGGTTCTACCGTACACGAGATTGTTGGTTTGAAAAGAAAGGGTAAATTCTGGCGTGTTAGTTTTGCCAAGCAAAATAGCACCAGCGTCCCTCAAACGCGCGACACAGGTTGCGTCTCGACCCGGGCGAAATGCTTCGCGACCCTTTGTGCCCCAAGTCGTTACCATGTCCTTGGTATCGAGACTGTCTTTTATCGTCATTGGAATGCCATGCAAAGGCCCATGAATAGTGCCTTCTTTGAGATCACTATCAGCCTTTGCTGCTTGTTTCAGGGCGATCTCAGTATTCATTAAGACAACAGCGTTTAGCGCTGGATTCACGCTGGCGATGCGATCGAGAAAGCCTTGCACGAGAGCCACTGACGTGACTTCACCTTGCTGAATGGCATGCGCCATCTCGCGCAGCGTACTATCGAGTATGTCTGGCATTTTATTTAATCCTCGGTTTTCTTATCAGTCTATCTTCCTTTATACCTTATTCGTGAGGTATCTATCAGCTCGAGTAACGTCTAGACGAGGTTTTTATGCCAAAAATCAGGCTTTGTTGATGTCAAACGATACGGTGTGCTCATCGATATCGAATCTGAGGGGTAAATCCTCATCAGTAAGTTCGATGTCGAGCGTCAGAGTTTCACGCTTAATATACTCAAGGTGTGAAGCAATCGCATTACCGAGTTCTGGCGATGCTGACATTCTGATATTGATCCGGTCTACAACATTCAGGCTAATTTCCTTGCGTGATTTTTGGATGCGATTCACAACTTCTCTTGCTAGTCCTTCAGCGATTAGCGCGTCGTCGAGTTCACAGCTCATATCTATTGATACAAATCTATCTGATACGGCGTTGGTGCCTTCGATTGCCTCTCGAAAAACGAGGATATCCTCAAGTGCAAAAGTTTCACCGTCTAATGTGATTGAGCCTTCGGCCTGAAACGTACCGATTGCATCGGAATCAAGCGTTTCAATAAGACCTTTGTAATTCTTGAACGCTTTGCCTAATCTTTTGCCCAATATAGGAGAATTTGGTTTGGCATAGAGCTTAATGTACTCAGATTCTGACGTTGAATATTCAACTGACTTAACGTTGAGTTCTAATTGTAAATAGTTCTCTAAGCGAGCAATTTCATCTAGCAGTGACTGATCCGTATGTACGACAGTGAGTTTTGCCAGCGGAATTTTTGTTTTTACTTTCTCTTGGTTGCGTTTTTGTCGTCCCATCAAAATGATGTGTTGTAAACGAGTGACTGCCTCCTCGAGTACTGGCTGGATGAGTGCACCATCTGCCTCAGGATACGCGCAAAGGTGAACCGAATCGGATTGCTCGTTGCTGAATTGCGTAAGCTTTTGAAATATTGTCTCCGAAAGGAACGGTGTAAAGGGAGCCATGGCGAGGGTGAATTCATATACTGCAAGATATAGCGTTTGATAGGCCGCTGCTTTATCCTCGCTAAATTCCTCTGACCAGAATCTGGATCTGTTCAATCGTATATACCAGTTAGTCAGGTCCTCAATAAATTCAAACAGCGCAGGCACGACGTTGTATAGCTTGTAGCCCTCCATCTCGTTCGCGATATTCGTTTTCAGGGATTGCAGCCTAGAGAGGATCCATTGATCCATGATGTTGTCTGATTTCACTGCTGCTTTATCGGCTGACCAGCTGTCGATTTCGGCGTAGGTGCTTAAAAATTTGTACGCGTTTAGCCAAGGCAGCAGTACTCTGCGAACCATATCTTTTACGCCTGCGTCGGAGAATCGTTGTTCCTCCCCCCGAACAAGGCCAGAATTTATAAGATATAGTCTCAGCGCGTCTGCACCGTAGGATTCCATAAGAGCATCCGGCGGTGTGTAGTTACGGAGGCGCTTAGACATTTTTTTGCCGTCTTCCGCCATGACAATGCCGTTGACGATCACGTTTTTGAAGGGACTGGTCCCGAATAAGGCAGTGCCGAGTACTATCAGTGTATAGAACCATCCTCTGGTTTGGTCCAGGCCCTCGGCGATGAACTCAGCAGGGAAGCCCTGCTCAAACATCGTTTCATTTTCAAACGGATAATGTAATTGGGCGTAAGGCATTGACCCTGATTCGAACCAGCAATCGAGTACTTCTTCAACACGTCGGTAGACGCCTTCTTCACCCTTAAGCTCGAATGTTAAATCGTCCACATTTTCGCGGTGCAGATCATCGACCTTGACGCCTGTATAAGATTCCAGCTCGCTGACTGAACCCATACATACTCGGGAACCTGTGACGTCATTGATCCATATGGGCAACGGAGTTCCCCAATATCGATTTCGTGAGATGGCCCAATCGATCGCACCTTCAAGCCACTTGCCCATGCGGCCTTCTTGAATGTGCCCGGGTACCCAATTGATTTCCTGATTAGACTTTTGGAGTGCTGCCCGCATGCTTTCAACTTTCACATACCACGAGTCAATTGTGCGGTAAATAATGGGAGTGTCAGACCTGGGGCAAAAAGGGTAGCTATGAACGATGACATCCTGACGATAGAGCGCTTTAGAGTCTTTTAGTTTTTTGATAATGAGTTTGTCAGCGTCTTTAACATGCATCCCAGCGAAGTCGACGACTTCCGCCGTAAACTGCCCACTCATATCAATAGGGCAAACCATCGCGGTAATGCCAGCATTTTTCAATACACGGAAGTCATCCTCACCAAATGCTGGTGCCTGGTGAACGACACCAGTACCGCTATCGGTGGATACATAGTCGTCAGAGACGATTTGAAAAGCACCTTGATCTGACAGGTTTGCAAAATAAGGGAACAAAGGTTCGTAGGTTTTTCCAACCAGAGTCGAGCCTTTAATGTGCTCAAGCACAGTTAAGTTCTTCCCTTTTCCCATATCTGCAAGACGTTCCTCTGCCAGAATAAAGTCAAGATTCAACTCTTCGTCATGAACTTTGATATAAGTGATATCGTCGCCGACACAGAGTGCAAGGTTTGAAGGTAAAGTCCAGGGTGTTGTTGTCCAGGCGGCTATGTAGGTATCTTCGTCGGATAGCTTGAAGAGCACTGTGACTGCCGGGTCTTGGACATCTTGGTAGTTGGACCCTGCTTCAAAATTAGAGAGAATAGTTCCCAGCGCCGTCGAAAATGGCACAACTTTCACCCCGCGATAAATCAGATCCTTTTCCCAGAGCTGTTTCAGTACCCACCAGACTGATTCCATGAACCATGGATCCATGGTTTTGTAATCATTCTCAAAATCAACCCAGCGACCGATACGGGTAATGGTTTTTTCCCATTCAGAGGTATAGCGCTGAACAATTGCGCGGCACTCGTCGTTGTAGCCTTTTACGCCTAGTTTTTCGACGGCCTCTTGTGATGACATGCCGAGTGCCTTGTCGATTTCGTGCTCGATAGGTAAGCCATGACAATCCCAACCGAATCGGCGTTGTACATAGCGACCTTTCATGGTGAAGTATCGTGGTACGGCGTCTTTTAGAATGGAGCCGACGAGGTGCCCATGGTGCGGCAAGCCTGTGGCAAAAGGGGGACCGTCATAAAAAATGTAGGGTTTTGAGTCCTTTGTTTGCTCCAGCGTGCGCTGAAAAATCTTCTTTGTCTTCCAGAGCTCAAGAATTTCATGTTCTTGATCGACAAAGGAGAAAGCCTCTGAAGTGGCGGTATTTTCATCTGACACGTTGATTCACCCTACCGTCTAAAACGGTTACTTTACTGTTTACGATTGTTTATAACTGTTTCTTTGGCATATTAAGTAGCCAAAAAAAAACCCGCCTATTGGCGGGTTTTGATTGCTTCATTCGAGCATCAACCCACCATTCAATTTTGAATAATGTTAATTATGGCGGGATGGAACTCTAAATACTTAGTCATAGACAAAGAGGATTATTCAAACTCAGGCTGTTGTCAAGGCAAAGGCTTGATTTCAAGGTTATTCTCTATCTCGTTGTACCTGACTGACGCTACCACGAGAGTTTATCTTCAGTAAGATGGTGGCCACTAACTTTTCGATTCTGAAAGTGTGGTACCAATCTGGCGCGTCAATATGTTCAACAGTGCTGCAACCAACAAAGTCGAATGTCCAGCCTTCTTGCTCTGATCTTGCTTTGACGGCGGCCAGCCTATCCCAGGCATCAGCTGACATTAAAGGGTGAATGCAGGCGAGGACAATGTTGTTAGCGCCTCTTTGTTTTAACTCATCTATTGCTGCGACCGCGGAACCCGCACCATCGACGATATCGTCTACAAGTAGTACATTTTTGTTTTCAACTTCGCCGATAAGCGTTGACCGTAGAACAACATTGGGCTTTGAGTAGTCGCGCTCTTTTGAAAGAGCGGCTAGGTCTGCAGATAATTCCTCAGCATAGGCCCGGGCACGCTCCAGATAACCGACATCTGGAGAAACAACGACATCGCCGGTTAAATTTTGAGAGACAAGCCATTCCACCAGATGCCGAGTAAGGAAGACGTTCTCTAGATGGGCCATCGAGGGATTAAACATACCTGCAATCGAGTCGTTGTGAATTTCCACTGTCAGTACGCGATCGGCACCGGCGACTTGTATCATGCGTGCAAACAAACCTGCACTGATACCTTCGCGGGTTCTGCCCTTGCGTTTATCCTGGCGCGCGCCGGGGTAATACGGGGTCACTACGGTAATATATTGGGCATCAGAAAGCGCGGCTGCCTCGACTGCATGGAGGAGCATGATGAAACGATCGTAAACTGAATGCTTGTCCTGTTTTCCGACGGCTGATTGAAAAATGTAAACATCATGGCCTCGGACGTTGGCTTGAATTTCCATTTTGCCTTCGCCGCAGGCGAACCAGCTTTCAACAGTTGGAACGAGTGGTTCGCCCATTGCATCGGCGACCCTTTGTGCAAAGCCCCTGCCAGCTTCACAGGTGATGAGTGCGATGGGTGCTCTTGGGGTAAATTCTCGGGGCTGAGATTTCATTCTAGATTCTCCAGATTTCAGCTGTGGTTAATAATTGAGTTGAGTGTCTCAATCAAAAAAAGGTGTTCAACTTTAATTATTCGAGACGAAAGTGTTTCTGCCGAATCTCCGCGCATCACGGGAACTCGTTGTTGTGCGACAATTGGGCCCGTGTCATATTCGTCTTCCAACCGATGTACGGTGACGCCGGTTTCTGAATCTCCGGCTTCGATAACAGCTTTGTGGACGTTTAAACCGAACATTCCCTTGCCGCCGTATTTAGGTAGCAGTGACGGGTGGATGTTATAGATGTTGCCTTTGAATGTTGCGAGAGTTTGTGGCCCCAATTTTTTCATGTAGCCAACGGTGACAACAATATCAACGGCGTGTTGCTCGAGTGATTTCAAGATCGCTTCGTCAAGAGCATTTGGGTCAGGGTGGGTCACGCTTGAAAGGTGTGCGGTGGCAATATCAGCGCGCATAGCTCTAGTTAGCGCTTCAGAGTCGCTATTATTGCTGATGGCGATGACAGGCGTAGCTTTAAGATCCCCGGACTTGCTGGCATCAATGATGGCCTGAAAATTAGTACCGCGATGCGAGGCGAGGATACCGAGTTTCTTCATGTCAGGTTTGGTCCGGCGATAACAATTGATAACGATGGGTCGCAATCAGAATATCTAGTCTATCACGATGCAATTCACTGTGGCTCGATAGATTTGAAAAACCTCTAAACGGCTAGAGCTTAGTGGCATCAGTACTGGCAAGTCCGTGTACTCGACCTCAGCTAAGCGCAAATTCGACGTTAGGTTGTGGCAGATACGCGACGACGTTCGTTGACTCTGATCTTAGATATCGCCTGTCGACCCAAGGTGCTGTCCAGTTTAGAATGTTAGAATGACAGGCGGATGGAGAGACAGTCCGCTTAGGATTTACCTTTTGGAGAAAAGATGAAGTTTGTATTTGTGATTTTGATGAGTGTGATATCCCTTGCGGGAGTTTGTGAGGAGCTGAAAGTTTCTGACGCCTGGTCTAGGGCAACAATCCCCGGGCGTATGGGTGCGGTGTATGCCACGATTGAAAATATGTCGGATAAGCCGGTTAGGATTAAAAGTATCAAGACTACGTCCGCAAAGATGGCGCAGATACATGAAAGTTATCTTGATGACGGCGTGATGCGAATGCGGCATATGAAAAAATTCACGATCTCGGCGGGCGAAGTACGAAAGCTCGAACCTGGTGGACTCCATATCATGTTGATGCGTATGCCAACGCCACTGAAAGAGGGCGCTACATTCGAAGTCCATTTTACTATCGATCAAGGAAAGGACATCATTTTTCCCGTTGTCGTTGGCTCTATGGGCCAGATGTTGAAGCCTTCAGAGTGACCTTCTTGAAGCGCCTGCGCGAAGCTCTGGCGCAACAGAAGGAGGGAAAACTGGCTGAAGCTGAGGAGGTCTATCTGAATTTGATTTCGGAATATCCTGAGAATGCTGATGCTAGCCACCTACTAGGTTTGATAAGGAGTTCACAGGACCGGGACGAAGAGGCGATCCTTTTGATAAGTAAGGCGATTGCAATAAGTCCCAATGCATCAGCTTTTCATCACAACATTGCAGGGATTTACCGACGCCAGGGTAGTCTCGCAACTGCTGAAAAGGAATTTCGGCGTGCGATCGAATTAAAGGCTGACTATGGCGAAGCTTTTCAGGGTTTGGCAGAGATGGTGAAATTCACCCGCGGTGATCCGTTGGCTGAAAAGATCCTAACACAACTGAATTCATCTGAGCTCGATTCGACGATCAAGACATATTTTCATTTTGCAGCGGGTAAGTACTTTGATGATATAGGTGACTACCGAGAGGCGTTTCAACACTATGCTGCAGGAAATAAGTCCGCCGAAAAAGAATTTGATTCTCGAGCGTTTCATGAGCTTATGAAAAACTGCTTGTACCAGTTCAGTCCAGCGAATGTTGATAAAGTCGGCGCTGGAGGCAGCGATTCCGAACAACCTGTGTTCGTTGTGGGAATGCCGAGGTCAGGGACAACCTTAGTAGAACAAATTCTCGCTAGCCATTCCGCGGTTTTTGGTGCAGGTGAATTGAACGATATGAAGTATATCGCCCAATTCGGTAGTCAATTCATCAATCCTGTGCAGAAGTATCCAGACTTTTTTCCATTCCTCGGCCCTCAGCATTATCAGCGACTGGCGCAAGATTATTTAAGCAGAACCAACAAATTGCTTGAGCCTGATTCTTCTAGAAACATTCAGAGGGTAGTGGATAAACATCCGTTGAATTTTCAGTTTGTTGGATTGATCTTTGCCATGTTCCCAAATGCAAAAGTGATAAATACAGTGAGGCATCCATTAGATAACTGCTTGTCCTGTTTCTTTCAGAACTTTAGTAGCGGCCAACATTATAGTTTTGATCTTGGGGCGCTGACAAATTTCTATCTTGGTTACCGTCGTTTGATGGCGCATTGGGAAATGCTCTATCCTGGTAAAATATACAGTATTCAATACGAAGATTTAGTTTCAGACCAAGAAGTACAGACCCGTCGTCTACTGGATTATTGCGGCTTAGAGTTTGAATCTGCTTGCCTCAAGTTTCATGAGACCGATCGAGTTGTGAAAACAGCGAGTTTCAATCAAGTGAGAAAGCCAATTTATCGAACATCTCAGAATCGTTGGAAAAACTATTCACAAGAATTGATGCCGGTCGCGAAAGCAATGGGCCTGCCGGTTCAAACTCCCGTCACAATTACATCTAGTAACATTCTTGGCCAGCGTTAGAATTTTTGTCTTGTAAAAAGTACAAACCTCAAGCATTCGAAAGCAACGTACCACCTTGAATTAGCGTTTCGATTCGGTTTTCTGAATATTGTAGCCATGTGCTCAAAACCTCAAAGTTGTGCTCACCTTGTCTTGGCGCTCCCTTGGATACCCCGCTTTTCGCTCCTGAAAAACGATAGGGGCTTTGAAAAGTAGGCCGGGTGCCACCTAGACGATCGTCGATTTGGACAATGCTTTCGCGGTTTTTCAAGGTCTTGGAGTCTGCCAAGTAGGCATCAGTCGACTGAACATTACCCCAGGCGAGGTTTGCCTTGTCTAGTGCGTTTGTAAGTTCCTTGCGAGTCGAGAAACTGTTGAGAAAATTGAGTGTTGCCTCTCTGCGTAGGTTTATTTTCTGATCCAACGCAGTGTCCTGAGACGCGGGATCGCTAAGACCAAGTACGTTGCTTAACTGATGCCAAGTATGTCTGAAGTGACCTGCCAAAATGATATGTCCACCAGTGGCCTCCCATATTTCGCTGGCACCGTTATCCACATCCATATTTTCGAGGTAATAATTAACGTGATCATCTGTTGCTAACATAGCATCGACCATGGCGATGTCGATATGTTGACCCAGATCTGTGCGATGTCGCTGATGTACTGCGGCGAGAAGTCCAACTAATCCATGTAATCCTGCATTGGTGTCTGCGAATGACATGCTGAGCTCAGTAGGCTTGCTCCTCGATTTGATTGCCTGTCGAGAGATAGCGCCGGTCTCCGCATGGATAATCGGCGCGTATGCAGCGCGTGCGGTCTCCGGTCCTGTTTGACCAAAACCTGATATTGATAGCATGATAAGGCGAGGATTTAGTGCGTGAAGTGTTGTCCAATCTAAGCCTAGTCGTTTCATCACGCCAGGGCGAAAGTTCTCCAGTAAAATGTCGGCATGAGCTGCCAGGTCGAGTAGTAATGACTTGCCGTCTAGTTTGTTTAGATCGACACTAATGTTCTTTTTTCCAGCGTTCTGTTGATGATAGTATCCTGAGATTGAGGCAACTTTTCGGCCCCAATTCCTAGTAACATCCTTCTCCGGTGGTTCAACTTTTACGACCTCGGCGCCCAGGTCTGAAAGCATTCGTCCGGCGAAGGGACCAGCGAGTACTCGCGACATATCTAAAACTTTTAGGTCTGATAATGGGTAGTCCATTGATAACACCGATATAAGGAATGCGTTGATGTTACTTTAATTGGATCGAAAAGGGGAAATGAGCCCAAATTGGCAATCGGGTAACTAGACGATTAGGAATATCATCGTATGTTGCTGCGGATGTTCAGCCGGATTGCGATGGAAGCACAAATCAATATAAAGTAATTAGATGCGCATTCGTTGGAGTGAGAATATGGTTGTATCGTGGCAAGAATTTGAGCAGGCAGAGCCTGATCTCGCAGTTTTCGGGAAGAAAAGAATTGACGGAAAAGTAGCCTATCTCGCAACACTTAGTGAAGACAATGGTGTTGGCTTGGCTGAAGGGGTTTGGCCGAGAGTTCGGCCAATTACGCCAATAATCGGTGCTGGGAAGTGTTTTATCTTCTTTGATCCAGATTCGAAGAGATTTCAGGATATCGAGCGGAACAAGCGTTTCAGTTTGCATTGCGGCATGAGCGATAGCTCTGGCAGTAGTGGCGAGTTTCAAATGATTGGTGAGGCGCAGCGGATTGATAGTCCGCAGGAAAGAGAAGCGGCTGAGTCTGTCAGTAGTTTTAAGCCCGCTGGACGGTTTCAGCTCTTCGAGCTTATGCTATGCGTAGTTGTGTCTACCTCATACAAAGGTGGACGGGCGCAAAGGCAGCGTTGGAGCTCTGAGCATAGCTAAACTGGCGCAGCTACTTATTGGCGGCTGTACAGTAGAGGCTATACGATAGAAATTATTCATTTGAGACTACTCAGCAGAGACAGGATCACGAACTATACTGAGAATATCTCTTTAGTTTCTGTAACGTTGTAATTGTCTATGTCTGGATTGCCTTTAGATCAGCTGTCAATTTTATTGATAGAACCGTCTCATACACAGCGTAGGATCATCTGTGGCCAACTAGAAAAGGTTGGCGCAAAAAATGTCGAGACCGCTTCCTCTCCAGAAGATTGTTGGGAGGTCATGCAACAGTTTGTGCCTGATCTGGTCATCACGCCAATGTATTTTGAGCATTCCACTGCAGCTGAGCTACTGATAAGAATGCGAGCAGATGACCTCTTGAAGGAAGTCTCATTTGTTCTGATCTCTAGCGAAGAACGATGGGATTCCCTTGAGCCTATTAAGCAGGCGGGTGTGATTGCCATTCTTCCTAAGCCATTTGCGACAAATGATCTAGAAATGGCGCTGAATGCAGCGAGTGAATTTGTGAGCGATGCAGAAGGAGAGCTTTGCTACGATCCTGAAATCGTGAAGACTCTTGTGGTGGATGACAGTCTAACTAGCCGAAAGCATGTGGAAAGATTGCTTCTAAGTATGGGCTTTTCTGACATTGAATTAGCACGAAATGGAAAGGAGGCCGTTGAGCTGCTCAGCGAGAGCGTATTCGATTTAGTCATCACCGATTACAACATGCCTGAAATGGATGGCGCGATGTTAGTGAGCCATATTAGAAATCACTCCTTTCAAAAAGAGATTCCGATCATCATGGTGACATCTGAAACGGACTTGGCCAGGTTGAAATCTGTTTCAGTTGCAGGTGTCACTGCTATTTGCGACAAACCTTTCCATGCTGGAGAAGTTAAGGCTCTAATAAATAGCGTTCTTGAATAGCGTGCATGAATAGAATTAGGCCATACTATTGGCGAGAGTTCTGTTGGCCCTGGGTATTTTTAGATATGTTGTTAAGCCATATTTCTACGTCTTCTTCGATAAGATAAATCGGAAGTGGACCAGAAGATAGAATTTGGCGATGAAATTTGAATAAATTAAAGCTTTTCCCTAGTCGCTTTTCGGATTTTGACCTTAAGGCCCTAAATGCTAGAAAGCCTGAAAAGGCGCTAGTTTGAGCACCAGGGCTCCGATGAGCCTCTTCTACCACTGATCTTGCATCCTGAAGTGTCTGAAAGCCCTCCTTCTGAAGAAATTCCACCGCTTGTGCATCTGTCCAAGTTTTTTGATTCAGGTTGATATCTGACACAAGGATTGATGCTTGCCTGTTTTCCATCATTAAGCTGCCTAATTCACCATAAGGGCTACCATACAAATCATGTTCTCGCGCTAAATTTGCGGTATACAGCCCCCAGCCTAGGGTAAACGCAGGTACATCTGAGAGTGTGAAGGTTGTGGTTGTGTGGGTGTTGGATTGATTGTTAAGACTTGAAATGTAGAGAAGGTGCATTCCAGGGATACCGAATATAAAACTTCTGGCTTCAGCTTCGTAGAGTGGCAGTTTTTGCATATCCTGTAAGTTGATGCGTAGTATCGATGCGTTTCCCGAAGATATTTGAGCCGGGCTGTAGCTAAATCGGGCTGTTCCTGAATGATTCTGTGTTGATGCATGCACTTCCATCGGGGCGTCTGCAGGAGGGGCAATAACTTCCGTAAACTTTGCCGACGCAGTCGCGATGAGATCAGAAATCAGATTGAGGTAGAGGTGTTTATCTGCCGGTGAGTCGCTGAGAAAAAGGGTTTCATCGTGACTTAAATCCGATAATAATGGACTTGCCAAATTTTCACTGCCGAGTTCTCGTCGTATCTTATCAATCTCCTTTTTGTTTTTTTGAATTGTTTCTTTTGCCTCAATTAAGAATGATCTGGTAGATTTCTGTTGGGCTGTGTAATAAGCAATTAGACCCGTATATCTAGAACCCAGTTGATCGGTTGTTGCTAACCGTTTTTCGATTAGCTGGTGTTTTAACCGCGCTAACTGGTGCTTGTGCATTCTAATTGCACGCTTGTTCTTGGGGTTGAGTACGGTTTGATTAACATCTTTAAGTTGTTCTAATAATTGCGACAGTTTTTCAATGTCAGCGTCTAAATCTTCCCGCTGGCTGAGAGTGATTTTCGATGTTTGCTGCGGCTGAAAAAGAGTTTGCTGCGTTTCATGTGCTTGAACTAGCTGATGGCGAGAGAGTAGTGCCTCGGCAATTTTGTTCTCAAATTCGGCGATCAATTGCGAATTTGTTTCTCCTCGCATTGGCTTCGGTAGTATCTCTGCCTGGGTTGATCTGGTAGTTGCTTGTTGAGCGCAGGAAGATAATAAAAGTAAGGTTAGTGCCCATGACAGGATAGCCGCGCTGTGAGCTGAAAACTGTCTTCTGGCCGGTCTTGCCCCTAGCATCAGTAACGAAGGTTTACTCAAGCTAATTGTTCGCTTATTTCATCGACAACCATCTGCAGCAGTTGATGATCTTTGCTTAGCGCACCCAGTACATTGAGTGCTTTTTCTCGAAAGGCCTTGTTCCGTATTTGTCTTAAATTGATTAGCACATTGAATCTTGATGAGGTCAAGGTTGCCTGAGCAAGGCATGCACTAATGCCGACATCCGTCATCAAGTTTTGGTTGCCAAATTTCGCCAGGTTTTGAATATCAGGTACGAGTTCGTGGATCACTTTAATCATATCGAGTGGAACGTTAGCAGCAGCGATTAGACAGGATTGTATCGCCTCATCCCGTTTTGTCGTCTCATCGGTGGTCGTTTTTGGTCTTTTGTAAGAGGCCATTAACGCGTCAAAGCTCGCGATATCTTGATCGCCAAACTCAAGCATGGACTGCCGAGTTTGTTGTGAACGATTGTGAATCAGGGCTATTAGTTGTTCGTTTCCTTTTGTGAAATTGCAGACCATTTCGGCTAATGCGGCCGATTGAGCACCGGTAACTGCGGCAGCAGCCCCCCCGCCTGGGGTCGGCGTTTTCGCGCCCAGATTCTGGGTGTATTCTTCTAGGTGTGTTGATGCTATCACGTGTCTACCTGATGAAAATTTTTGTAGAGCCGGACGGTATTACGGATACACATAGCGACTGTCATGGGACCTACTCGTGGAATAAAGGTTCCATCGTATTGTTCAAAGGCAGCAGAAAAGTTCGGAATGCTGGAAAAGTTGAGACACACCGCGCCCGCTTTTAACTCTTCCGGTCGAATGGGTTCGAATTTCTTACTTGGCACCCCTGTAATGACGATATCTGAAGCCGCGAGCGCATCGCTCCTATTTATTTCAATTTCGTAAGGCTTAGCATTTTCGAAGAGGAGAGGGCCGTTTTCATCGAAGGAATAAACTTTTGCACCATCATTTGACATCATCACTGCAAGCGGTCGCCCAATAACTTCGCTCCGATTGAAAATAGTTACAACTTTATCTCCTACGGGCTTTCTGTCGGCCCGTTGACCGTAGATTCCCTCGGCAGTAAGCATTTTGATAATCGCAAGGGGGGTGCATGGGAGTAGTGCCTTCTTTGTCTGCTCCGAAGAGATGGCGAAACGATCATTCTGATAGAGCTTGTGTGTCCAGTATTGACTCCCAGCCTCAATATCTTTCTTGAAATCAACCAGATTTCTGAGGTAATCGTCTTGTTGGTTAAAGAAAATTGGGAAGTAGATGAAAATGCCGTGGATGTTCGGGTCTGCGTTTAATGTTTCAATCTCCTGCTCTAACGCCAAACGTGGAATATTTCTTAGATCATAGTTGATGCCAAGCTCTCTGAACTTTCGTTGAGTAGCTCGAGCATAAGCCAAAGAAGGTTCGTCAGTGGTGGCGATGATCCCTGCAACGTTGATCGTTGAATTCAATTTTGCAATTGTGAGTTTTAGTGCTTGAGTGAAATCTCGTGCCACCTTTACAAAGTCTGTTTTTTTCATGCGCTTAAATTGGGTCATACTTGTGTGGGCTTCGGGTGATGGAGCCAAGATAGCCCTTGTGGTGGCGACGGCCGTAATCTTCAGCTGTAAACTCTTTGAGCTCCATTAAAGTCAAAGCAATCGCATCGCTTATTGCAAGCATGGCGGCGATACTTGAACTAGGTGCCAAATTTAAGGGACAGGCTTCCTCGATCTCTCCACCCATATCAAGGACAACTCGACTGAGTTCTCGAAGCGGTGAGTCGATGTGCGACGTGATGCCAACGATTCTGGAAACGCCCAGAGCACTTGAATTCTGGAGCATTTCAATCACTTCTATTGATTTTCCGCTAGTAGAAAATGCGAATATCATGTCTTCAGAATCAACCATGCCCAGGTCTCCGTGGCCAGCCTCTGCTGGATGGATAAAGAAGGATGGTGTTCCGGTAGACGAAAGTGTTGCTGCAAACTTTTGTGCCATGAACCCCGCTTTGCCAATACCCGTTGTAATTATCTTTCCGGGACAAGCTAGAGCGAGATTTATTGCAGCTTCGAAGTCATCGGTTACGGCAATATTCAAAATTGCTTCAGCTTCTTTCCGCATGATTGTTGCCATGTTTTCTTTTATGTTCATTAAATTACCCAGGGATAGACATGAAGATTCCAGCATTATACGTTTGCCAGAAGATAAAAAAAGGCAAAAAAAAGAGCAAAAAAAAAGAGCAAAAAAAAGGTGACGTTAAGTCACCCTTTTTAATTACTACGAACCAATTCACAACATGGCGTTTTCTATTTAGAAAATGCCAGCTGGTAGTGATTGGAAAGAACCGTCTGAATACGTAATGGTACCATTCGCAGCAATTGTGCCTGTTGCTGTATTTGAAGCGTTTAACGTTGCAATATTACCTTCCTGATCAGGAACGACCACGCTGTTCTCAAGCTCGACCAACATCATCACAGGACCATCAGAGAAAATAACGGTTTCGTTTACGCCGCTTCTTGTTGCTGTGATTGCAATAGTGTTGCTACCCGCAGTAATTGACAGGCTCTGAGTCAACGCGCCGACAGTGCCTGAGAATGTTGCAGACAGATTGTCAGCAGTTGCACTAGCGAAGCTTACAGTTGCAACGTAAGTGTCTCCATCGAGCATGTTGACTGGATCAGTATAAACTGCGTTTACGCCGAATGAAGTCGTTGCTGATGTACCCAAAACGGTACCGATGAACGTAGTGACTGTGCCGGTACCGGAAATTGTGCCAGCTGTAAAGGTTTGAGCGATAACAGGATCAGCAGTAATTGCACCAGTCGTTGTTACCATACTAACGCCGACTAATTCGAAAACGTCGTTGCCACTACTAGAGCCAGATTCCGCTGTAATGACAACAAGTGTGTCCGCCATCGTATAGCTTGAGGAAATAGCTGCCATTGTATAGACCGTGTCTAATTTCGTAATACTGAAGCTAACTGGGTTAGTTGTGTCCATGTTCGTAAATTCAACTGTACCATTATCTGTCATGGCTGCTACTTGTGCATTGACAGCTGTTTGAAGTGCTTGAGCCGCTTTTGAAGCAGCACCAGAGTTCAACTTGGTTACTGCATCTAGCTCAGTTGCAAACACCTCAGTCGCGCCTAGGTCGTCTACACCAACACCGCCGCCGCCAGTTGTTGCTAGCGCGGTAGAGATTACAGTGTTGAACTTATTGACAAACGCTTTGGTCGCGTCAACTGGTTCACTGCTACCTGCGGGAGGCAGCGTGCTGACCTCTACCTCGGCCTCACCCATGGCAAGATATACTGCTTCAATGAGCTTAGCATTGTTAACGGCTGCAAGAGTTTTTCCGCTATTTCCACCGCCAGCGGTAATTTGAGCGGCAACAGTTATAAGTGCTGTTTCGACTGACGCAGTAAGGCCAGCAAGTACAGTGCCGGTTGCGGTGAGATTGCCTGTAACAGCGCTAGCCTGTAAGGAAGCGTTAATACGGGCGATTACTGCCGCAACAGTTTCTTCAGCGCCTTGATTTGCGATGATCGCAGCTGAAAATGCGGCGATAGCTTGAGATGCGTCACTTGCACCGGCAGTAGCAGCGCTGTCTGCAACATTAGGGATTGTTATCTCATTCAATGTCTGACCCGTAAGGTCTATACCGGTAATCGTCTGAATAAGCCCAAGAACTTGTGCCCCTGCAGCGTCGACACGGTCCTTTGTTAAGGCGCTGCCAGCAGCGGCAGTTAACGCAAGTTTTGTCGCAAGATCACTTGCTGGACTGAGATTAACAGTAGCTGTTATGTTGCCGACGGAGTTTGCTGGTGGGATTTCTGCCACCATACCTTGCATTGTGAATCCTGCGGGCAAAGGATAACTGGTACCGAAAGCGGCAAAAGTACCGTCGCCAATACCACAATCATTGTCTGTGCCTGCTAAGTCAATATCACAAACCATCGTTGCACCGGTGCCGTCTATTGTGACGACCAGTGGAGCTGTTCTTCCAGCGGCAAATGTTAGTTCATATGAACCGTCTTCCTCTGTTGTGACGGCCGGCGAAAGGGGAATATCATTTCCCTCAAAGTCGACAACTGTAACTGTACCACCAGAAATCACTCCTTTTACGGCACTACCAGAAACAATGTTCTGAGGTGCAGGAGGTGTAACGCCGATATTCGAAATACCACCGGCACCACCTGAATCGCAGCTGGCTATAAGAAGTACCGCAGATGCTAGTACGATGGGTTGAAGAATTGACTTCATAGAATTGCTCCATAACTATTCATTTTTTATTCGACGCTCGATTACGAGGTTTGACGCCCCAGTCCGTACGAGAAGTTGTGACGGAAATATAGTCCATAAATCCGAGGGTCAAATCCTAACTTATTCAAGGGGCTGGGAGAAGTGTTTTTCTTTAAAGGCCCCGTTTTTCTGCTGTGCGGCGGTTATATTAGAAATATTGCTCTCATTTTGTTCTATCGTTAATCAGTGTAGACGAGATCGTCCAGCAAGATGCTCAATTAGACTGCCGGCATCGAATTAAGTGTGAAAGTATTACTGATGCCGTAATTCTTGGTCAAGAATTCAGTTGACCCGCTAAAAAATGTGCTGCGTGGGCTGCTTTTTAACGCACAATTTTTTAGATCTAGGGAGAAGTCCAATTTTAATTTGCTTACAGTGTATTTGTGGGTTTTTCGCCCTGTCGCAATGACTTTGCTTGCAGCCAAGCTTCGACTTCTTTTGCCAGCCGTCTTTGTTCCTCGAGTGAAAAATACTCTGGGTCAAATCTCCACCGGTTATGGCGTTTCAGTATGGGGTTGAGGTCAGGTTGATTGATTCGAAGAACCCAATGGCTAAAGGTTTCACCGGGAAGACGAGATAGCCCGGTATTGCTCAGGAACTCCTCGACCTGATAAAAGGGGGACTTACTTCCGGGGATGCTAATTTCGGTTCGGAGTTCCTCCCGCGGTTTTATTGAAACCTGTTCGCTGGTAAAAATTCGCCAGAGTAAAAATAATCCGAGAATGGAGCCGAGTAAATAAAGCTCCGTCTCATAGTCTTCTATATTTTGGTCATTCCACCAGATTTGGAAGGCGAAGGTCGAGTTTGAAAATAAATCAATGACGGGGCGAAGGAAACTGGCCTCATCTGCTTCATTCTGAGCCCATATGGAGGGGGTCGTGTCGACGACCTGCCATTTTCCATCGATATAGGCTTGCGCCCAAGCATGGGCATGCCTTTGTCTCACGACGAACATGTCCAAAAAGGGTTCGTATTCCTGGACCGCGAAGCCTACAACGTAGCGCGCGGGTATGCCAAGTTCTCGTAGCATCAGAACAGTTGCAGAAGCAAAGTATTCACAGTGGCCTGCCTTTGAGTTAAGTAAGAACTCTTCTAATGCATCGCCCGGAGCGGCTTTCTGATAGAGGCTATATCGATAGTCTTTGAATACAGATTGCAGTGTGAGCAGAGGGCTGCCCGGCTTAATGTGAGGTTTAAGTACTCTTGCTATAAGCTCGGATTTTTCGGGCGGTACGAAGGTGTCAACTGCCGTGGCCGTGACGCCCAGTCCGTCGTTACCTCCGAAACTAACTTTGTAGGCCGGACTGGGAACTAACCCGAGGCCTTGGACAGCGCCATATAGGCTTCTACGAATATTAATGGCAGGTAAATCAATAATCCTAGTCAGATTCTGTGGTACAGGCACGAGAGCAGTATCGCGACGAAATTCATAGTAAATAGTTGCTACAGGATCTGTGCTTGCAGGTTTTGAAAATGACCACTCGAAGTCATCAGAATGGGGTACTTCGTCGAAGTTTGAGTTAATTACCATCCAACCGTTAGCAGTTGGTGTATCGTAAATAGCCTCCTGCAGCAACCGAGGAGCAGCGTCTCCTTTATCGGGTTTGATTCTAAACACAATAGAATCAGACAATTTCAATTTACCCACGCTACCAATGGAGGTTTTGGTTCGCAGAGGGTCAATCTGCTGCCGGATGTAGTTTGCGATGAATCTTTGGGTCCAATCTTTTACTGCGAGGTGAGCGCCCCGAATACTTTGGTGCGTAAAATTTGCTGCGAGAAATATGATACTCATCGTGAGTACCCAGGTCCTAAGCTGGTATCTTGCTGATTTCATTGGCAGCAGCGCTAGGATAACCAGAGTCGCTGCGATAGGAAAAAAATAAACTCTGGATGAAGCCTCGCCCAAGCTAGATGGAACGTTTGTGGCGCTTGCGACCAGGCAAACTCCTAGATAAATAAAGTTCATATTCCAGGACTGGTTGACGGGTTCCCGCTGTTTTCTCAGAGAATAAAATAAGATGTCGAGACTCATTTTGTCTCTGGTACTGTAAGCAATGACGGTGGCAAGCGGGAAAAGTACAATTGGTAGCCATTCTATTAAGGTCGTTAGAAATGGATAATTGGCTCTGTTGAGAAATAAATAGAATGTGACCACGATAAAGCCAAAGCTGGTTAGGTCCGCAGTGCGATAGAAATCAGATTTTTGTAGCTGCCAGCGCCGATTGACATAAAAACGCGCTTCTAAAACGAGTGCAATCGGTACCGCGTATTCGAGCAGAGTACATTGGTAGCCCCAGAATAGTATTCCAATAGATTGAACCCAACGCAGCCTTTTATCTTGAGTGATCATCTTTTTTCTTCAATCATCATAGCCCGAGTAGCGCCTCTTGCACTTTTCCGCTTGTGAGGTAATGGCAGTGATTAGTCGAGATGTGCTGGAGGTCTTCGGTCGTAACGATGATGAATGCGGTAGTCGGCACACCCTTCGACTCGAATAGCCTCTGAAGCTGCTGATGCTGCTCGGTCCATTGACTGGAAACGATAACGCAACCGGTCAATCCTTGAGCCTGGGTTCTTGCATATTCAGCGAGTGTTGAGAAGGGTTGTGTGTTGGGTTTTATGGTTGCAAGGGCCTCTAGCTGCCTGCCTTGTCCTCCTGCGGCTGAAGAGGTGCCGCTTGAGCTGCCTCCTGAGATAGTCGTAGGGCTTTCGGCGCAATATACGAGATCAACCGAAGCGTTCTTTTCTGTCATTCTGAAGAGGAAGCTAGTTGCGACCGAAACTGACTCTTCAACAAGAGTGAGATTGTTGGTACTGATGTCTAAAATGAGTGATTGTCGTAGAAAGTATTCATCTTGGTATTCTCTGACGACAGGTTTCTGGCGTTTCATTGAGCTAGGCCAGTGGATTTTTTTTGCGGAATCACCTTCGCGATAATCTCGCAAAGAGACGAATTCATCCGAGTTTCCAGTAGACCAACTCGCGTTGGTGCCACCAGGTAACGCGTTGCTGCCGCCAGGCAGTTCGAAGGATTCACTAATTCTGTAGCGTTCTGGCAGAATCAGTAGCCGTTCGGGATTTTTGAAACGTTTTACGCCGTAGTTCAATCCGAGAAGGTCAGGGTGGAGAACTGCAGTAGTACCAAATTTTGTGAAACCTCGCCGCAGTGGCTCTGCCTCAATTTTGACTCTAACCTGGCTTTTTACTGGTACCTCACTGGCAAGTGCAGGTGTGAGCCGTATTCCTGTTTTTACTCGTTGAAGCCAAAGAAAACGATGCCAGCCGATAAAGCGATCGTAGATGTTTCTAGTTTCCTCGAAGGGTTCGCGTGAAGCCTGAAATTCGCTAAACTCTGGCTGGACGATGACCGGTTCATCAACAATTTTCAAATCAGCCTCGACCCGCCTACCGATATTGGTAATAAGAATATCGTATGAAAATTTTTGGTTAGCCGAAGCATAACGCGGCAGAATCCGCCTCACGGTTACTTCGGGCTGATGAAACTTGACCGTAATTCGAGAGGAAATTAAGAGAATTATCAGAAGCGAAAAGAGTTGGTAATTGAGGGTGAGATCAGTATCAATGCTGATGGCGCCGCAAACGAGAGCGGCGGCCAACACAAGTTGACCTCGTTCACTGCTCTGACGAGTTGAACGTCTGTTACCTATTACGCGACCATATGCGGGAAAGACAAATTTGCGAAACATCGAGATTAGGCGGGAACTTCAGTTTGGTTGATGATATCGCTGATAACCTGTTCGGCAGTACCACCGCCATATTCTGTATCTGGGTGTAGTGCCACGCGGTGCGCGATCACTGGGATAGCGAGTTCCTGAATAATATCCGGCGTGACAAACTCTTCGCCATTAATCAGGGTCATTGCTTGAGCACATTTCATTAGCATAATCCCAGCTCTCGGGCTTGCGCCCATAAGAATGCCAGCGTGGTTTCGGGTACTGGCTACCAGCTTAACGATATACCTTTTCAATTCTTCTGTGATTCTGATGTTCGTAACTTCTTCCCTAATAATACGCACATCGGCCGGCTCCAACACAGAGGTTAAATCGTCGAACGGATGATGTTGCTTCTGTTGCGATTCAAGAATGTGTAGTTCGTCGTCTTCTGATACGTAGCCCAATTCGAATCTCATGGCGAAACGATCCATCTGAGCTTCTGGTAGGGGGTAGGTACCATGGAAATCAACGGGGTTCTGGGTTGCGACTACAAAAAAAGTATCGTCCAAAGTGAATTTTTGCCCTTCAATACTGACCTGATTTTCAGCCATCGCTTCCAATAGAGCGGATTGGGTGCGCGGCGAAGCCCTGTTTATCTCGTCTGCCAGTAGGATTTGAGTAAAAACGGGTCCCTTGCGGAAGTGAAAGTCTTTCGATTCTTGGTCATACATTGAGACACCGAGGATGTCGGTAGGTAGAAGGTCAGGCGTAAACTGTATCCTACTAAAACGCGCATTAATGGATGCTGCCAAAGATTTTGCGAGTGTGGTCTTTCCCGTACCTGGCACGTCTTCTAGGAGCACGTGTCCGCCGGCAAAAAATGCCGTCAAGAGCCATTCGATCCCGTGATCGTTAGAACGAATAACTGCTTTAATATTGTTTTCTAATTTGGAAATAAGGGCGGCGACATTTCTGTTTTCTGTGGTGTCGGGTTTTTCTGAGAGATTTGACTGTTGCAGGTTCATGGAAAGCCTTGAGATTTGCTTGTGCTCAAAAATAGAAGTTATACCTATATTCTAATCGTCAAATGAGTATTCGCAATGTGTTCTTTTGATCGCACGGTTAATGACAAGCCAAATACTAGCTTTCATGTTTACCGGCCTGCCAATCTGTGTTGGAAAGTAAAGTTGAGGCAGCTGCCTTTGGCTCTGACTCAAGTGTCGTCGCCATGGTGTCATTCCAGCGGTTTAGGAAGCCAAACAGGGAAATAACACCGACTATTTCGACGATCTCTTTTGCGGAGTAGTGTTCTTGAAGGGCTCTCATATGTGTTGCTTCGACGCCGTTTGGAACTGTACCGCCATAGAGCGCAACCCGGAGTGCAGCACGTTCAGCGTCGTTAAAAAGATCGCTTTGTTCGAACTCAAAAACATGAGCAATCTTTTCCGCTGAAATACCGCGTCGCTCTGCATTATGTGAGGTATGAGCTTGGCAATATCGACATCCAGCAGCATTGCTGGTGACATGAGCAATCAGTTGCTTTAGTCCAGGGTCAAGATCGCCGGTGCTAAGAATAGTCCCAGCCATGGTCGCGAACGAACCAAGCATTTCGGGCCAGTGCGCCATGGTGAGAAAACTGTTGGGCACAAACCCCATAGCCTGTTCAACGAGCCCCATAATCGGTTCGAGCTCAGGCAAATTTTCACGGGCTAATTGGTCAATGTGGGTCATCACTCGATCCTTTTACGTAGTTGGATTAGATAGTTGGATTAGATAGTTGGATTAGATAGTTGGATGATTGTGTGCTGTGTTTTGTGGGTGCGCAAGCGATGATTGATAAGCCCTTCAACCAAAAAGCGCATTAGCATTATTCTGGCACCAAGTGACAAGCCGTTGAAGTAGTGTGCTCTCGTATGATTAGGTCTGGAACGACATCTCTGCACGTGTCCATTACTTTTGGGCACCTTGGATGAAAGGTGCAGCCAGAAGGTGGGTTTATCGGTGAGGGAACATCTCCGGAAATGATCTGCCGATTTGATTTGTTGTGTGGATCAGGAATCGGAATCGCTGATATCAAAGACTGGGTGTAGGGATGTTGCGCATTCTGATAGATCTCAGCGCCTGTGCCTGTTTCAACAATTTTGCCAAGATACATAATCGCGATTTGGTCCGAAATGTGTTTCACAACTGCTAGATCGTGCGCGATAAACAAATAGGATAGTGAAAACTCTTTTTGCAGATCTATCAGTAGGTTCAGAATTTGGCTCTGAATCGAAACATCAAGCGCCGAAACAGGTTCGTCACAAATAATGAGTCTGGGGTTCAAAGCAATGGATCGTGCGATACCAATTCGCTGGCGCTGTCCTCCTGAAAATTCGAAGGGGTAGCGAGTTATTGATCGCGCAGGAAGACCTACAGTCTCTAACAGCTCTCTTACGCGTTTCTTTCGATATACACTATCGCCAATATTCTGCACCACAAAGGGCTCCTCAAGAATATCACCAACGGTATGACGAGAATTAAGAGACTCCATGGGATCTTGAAAAATCATTTGGATATCTTGTCTGATTGGCTTCAACGCTCTTGAACCGAGCTTACTTATCTCTTGCCCGTCAAATTTGATCGATCCAGATGTCGGATCATAAAGCCGGGCGATGCAGCGCCCGAGAGTTGATTTACCGCAACCTGACTCGCCCACTAATCCCAGCGTTTCGCCCGGGGTTATTTTTAGCGACACACCATCAACTGCTTTGTTGAATTTGCTCGTGCGTAAAAAAATGCCGTCCTTGACTGGAAAGTGCATCTTTACGTCTTGGATCTCTAGAATGGGCGGGATAATGGGTACACTCATGATTGTTGCCACTTAAAACAACTGACTTGATGCGAGTCGCTAACATTTTCTATTGGTGGTGGAGACTTTCTGCAAGCATCTATTGCTTTCGGACAGCGATTTTCGAACCGGCACCCTGCTGGCAAATCTAATAGCCCAGGCACCATACCTTCAATTGTGTTCAGTTTTGATTTAGGAATTGAATCCAGCCTCGGGATCGATTCCAATAAGCCCGTCGTGTAGGGGTGCTTCGGGGAATCAAAAAGATCGTATACGGTGCCTTTTTCAGCGACTTTCCCGGCATACATAACAACAACCTGTTGGCAAACTTCTGCGATGACACCGAGGTCGTGGGTGATCAAAATAACAGACATACCCATCTCTGTTTGAAGTTCTTTGATGAGCTCTAAAATTTGAGCCTGAATGGTGACATCTAACGCTGTCGTTGGCTCGTCTGCAATCAACAGCGATGGTTTACATGCCAGTGCAATTGCAATGACGACTCGCTGTCGCATACCACCAGAAAGCTGATGCGGGTATTCGGTCATTCGTATATCGGGTGACGGGATCCCCACTCTATCCAGCATGGCAACAGACTCTTTGATAGCCTGTTGAGATGTGATGTCTTTGTGTAGCAGCAATACTTCCGTTAACTGTTTACCTATCGTGTGAACTGGATTAAGCGCAGTCATTGGTTCTTGAAAAACCATGCTGATATCTGCTCCGCGTAACTTCTGCATGTCACTCAGAGAGTTTTTGGTTAAATCAGTGTCTTTGAAAAGGACATTTCCACTCGTGATTTGTCCCATTGGCTGTGGCAACAAACGCATGATAGATAATGCCGTCACACTTTTACCACAGCCTGATTCGCCGACGATACCAAGCGTTTCACCTTCTCTGGCAACGAAACTAATGTCATCAACCGCGCGAACACGGCCTTCGTCAGTATCAAACTCTGTCACCAGATGATTCACTTCCAATAGCACGTCGCTCATAAAGTGATCCTGAGTCGTTGTTTCAAGTGGCCCGATTTGTCGTTGTAAGGACTATTTAAATTGATCATACACTTTGATTTCTGGTGCGAAGGTTACGCCGGATTCTCGTGCGCTCATCGTTTCTTCTTTTACGGCTTTATCAATCCAATGAACAAAAAATTCTCCTGCACTTCCCGAGTGTTTGTGATTGAATCCTTCTGGGTACTTAAGCCATCGCCAATGACCCAGGCGGTAAAAAGGTTGGTAAAAAGCTGGTATAAAAGAAGCATGATCATGGTGCAACTGGGTCATAGCATGCGCTAGTTTGATCATTTCCTTTTCGTCGTCTGAGGCGCGATAAGCATTAATCATGGCATCCATCTCAGGTACCGCGATGGATTCCAAATTATTGGTTTGTACTTTTATTTTTCTCTCTGGGTTTACCGAACCATCAGCTAGATAGGGAACGTCATATGCATTATCTGAATGGTATGACTCCCAGAAGCGAGGATATAGTTCTAGGCTTGTATTGAGTGCAGCAAAGTGGATGTCATGTTGTTTCTCCTGTACTTTCTTCCAGCCTGCAGTACCATCCAACACTTCAATTCTGAATTCTAGGCCTGTTTTAAGTGCCTCCTGCTTCAATATTGTTGGAATATCTTTTAGTGACTGGTAGCCCGTGGATAGGGTGAAAGAGAGTCTTTGACCTTTATCATTTACTAGGATGCCGTCGGGTCCTCGATTTTCGAATCCTGCTCTCGCAAAATGCTGCTGTGCCAATTCAATATCGAATGGTCTGCTTTTGAGCGTCGGGTGAGAAAAGACGCCGTAGCCGTCAGATTGCGTGTTCATTCTTTCGTAGTCACCGCGGAAAAACTTATCTATCACAAGTTGCCAGTTGGTTGCGTAGTTAATACCTATGCGGACATCTTTGTTGTCGAGAATTGGTTTCGCTGTATTGATCGCAAGTGAATAGGTTGGGCGAGGCTTTTGATTGTAGAAAACGGACTTGTGAATATATCCATTGGCAACATCGTCATCATCGTTAGGCAACTTGTCGTACCAGTATTCTGCTAAATTTAAGCCGAATTGATCGATATCACCTCGTTTGAAAGCTTCGAACACCTTGGGTTGGTCGCGAATAACATTAAATTGAATACGGTCGGGGTTATAACGATTTCGCCAAAATTTCTTGTCTTTTGCCCACCAATTGTCGAGTCGGGATAACGCAATAGAGGTTCCCTTTTTTATGTCTTCGTCCCGGACTTCGTAGGCACCCGTGGTTGGTTGAAACTTCCACTGATAACGTTCAACGAAATCATCGCCCAGTGCTTTGTAGAAATGCTCAGGCATCGGCATGATCTGCAATACCATATAATCCATGTCAGGCTTTGCTTCGGGGATGGATACAGAAAAGGTGTGATCATCGAACTTGGTAATGTTTGTATATTGAGTACCCCACCAGTTGTTGTACCAAGGAGCGACGATGTATGAAGATTGCATGAAAAAGAACATGAACGTCACGTCATCGGTGGTGACGGCTTCACCATCGGACCAGCGCGCCGTCGGGTCAAGTTTTATATAGACGGTTTTGTTCTCTTTATCTACTGCCCAGCTTTCTGCTAGTCCGGGGTAGAAGTCAAATTTGTCGGGGTGCCGATGCGCCAGTTGCATGGCAACATTATCTTGTATGTAGGGCCTGAAAGAACCATTAGAATCTGGTCCTACGAGACGCAGGGTTCGCGGAAAATCCTGAATACTCGTATATTGGGTGCCGCCTTTCACTGCACTTGAAGAGCCGATATCGGGGAGTTCAGCGCCACTCTGCCATGGTAAGTCTTTTGGAAGATCAGCTAATGTTTTGAATGTAAAGAATTCAGGTCTGGCGGCATAGTAATTGAGAACTTCTTGAGTGTTGTCCTGCGCAACCATAGTATCTTCAGTGGTTTCTGAGCCACCACAGGAAGCTAGGAGTATGGTAATGACTCCGCCAATGATTATATTGCCGATTTTCATGATTATCCTCGATTTTTGCGATGCTAAATTCCGCGCTCAATTGGCAAGGCCCGGTATGTTTTCTATTACTTATAGATTGTGAATTTTTTGGGATCAAAAGACTCGCGAATAGCTTCGCCAATAAATGTGACCAGTGTTAACAGAACCACGAGTGTGACGAATGCTGAGGTCACGATCCATGGCGCTGTTCTTAGATTAGCTGTCCCCTGTTTAAGCAGTTCACCTAGGCTTGGCGTGGGTGGGGGTAAGCCAAAGCCCAAGAAATCGAGGGCAGTGATTGCTGAAATGGCGGAGACAATTGTAAAGGGCATAAATGTGACCAGCGTTGAGGTCACATTAGGCAGAATGTGGTGGAAGATTATTCTGGTATGGGATGCGCCGATGATTCTTGCTGCGGCAGTATAGTCCCTGGCTTTTTCCTTATAGGTTTCTGTGCGCATGTAATACGTCATGCCAGTCCAAGAAAACAGCACCATGACAGTTAATAAGATAACGATCCTCGTTGGAATAGAAAAGGTCGAAGGAATGATTGAGAAGACGATAATAACCATATATAAAAACGGTACATTCGACCATATTTCGATGAGCCGCTGAAAAATCAGATCGAACATGCCGCCGAAGTAACCCATCGCACATCCGATCGTGACACCTATCGCATAGACCCAGATCATAAAGGCGATAGAGAATAGGAGTGCAATTCGAGTGCCGTAAAAAAGCCTGGCTAAAATATCCCTGCTTGTCGTGTCAGTACCAAGATAGTGTTTCAAAGATGTAGTCGGTGGTTCTGGTTTGTATATCCCAGTTGGCGCGTGGTTTTCGTATGGGCTGTAGGGCACGAGCGGCATAACAACAAAATTGTCACTATCGGCTTGCTCAAATGACGCCTGCAATTCGCGGTAGTTTGTCTCGTAATTATAATCGAGCCCAAATTCTGTACCTGGGTGAAACTCGGTGTAAACGGGGAAGTACCAGCTACCTTCGTAACTTACAACAAGGGCTCGATTGTTGACTAAGACCTCACCTATCGAAACGGTAAGCAACAGCCCAGCTAGGATTAGAAAGCTGTAGTACCCACGCTTTATTTCTCGAAAGCGTCGTAGTTTTTTTAGCGTTTGGGGGTTCAGATTTAGCATCAATCAACATAACTCATTGAAAGCGAATCCTTGGATCAACTAGTGCGACTAAGAAGTCCGAAATAATATTACCAATCAGTAAGAGTAAGCTGGCTAGTAGCACCACGCCCATCACTATGGGGTAGTCTCTGTCGAGAATCGCCGTTAAGCCTAGCAATCCGAAACCATTGATATCAAAAACGGTTTCAATCAGGAACGATCCTGAGACTAGCAGTGTAATGTTCTGACCAAATGTTGTGGCGATTGGGATGAGGGAATTCCTCATGGCATGTTTTGTGACTGCACTGCGAAAGGAAACCCCTTTCGCAATGGCTGTCCGAATGTAGTCGGAAGCAAGGTTATCCATTAGATGATTCTTCAAAAGTAAGGTAACGAAGGCAAAACTGCCGACGAGATAACAAATGAGCGGTAGCACTGAATGATTCACGAGATCTTTGGCTTTGTCCCAAGCTGACAGTTCGTCGAATCTGAAGCTGACAAATCCTCCCATCGGGAACCAATCAAGTCGTACCGAAAAATACAGAAGAAGTAATGCACCCAATACATAACCTGGGATTGCGTAGCCTACGAATATAAAGATGGAGGTAAAGTTGTCTACTGCGGTTCTATGTTTAATTGCTTTCAAGACACCAAGTGGAATGCAGACAATGTAGGTGATTACTAGTGTTACGAGGCCATAATATAGGGAAACCGGAAAGCGGCTGACTATCACATCCCAAACAGGCTCGTTATAGCGGTAAGAGGACCCAAGGTCTCCCTGCACCACCTTAGTTACCCAATCAACGTAAGACTCTAGAATGGGTTTATCGAAACCGTAGTATTCTTTTAGTTTTTCCAATTGTGCTTCTGAAAGCGCCATGCCTTCACCTGCCATTTGAGCTGCGCCGCCGGCAGAGGAAGCGTTGAACTGCTGCGATTCCATTATCGCGCGTTCAAGAGGTCCGCCCGGTACGAGGCGTGTAATGGCAAACACAATAATTGTGACACCCAACAAAGTGGGCGGTATAAGGAGTAGTCTTCTTATGAAATAGTCGCGCATGCTGTGCTTGTTGCAGCCTTTTTATTCTGTGGTAGAACTTTTGGTTCTACTTAAGTCGGTGGTTGCTCTGATAAAGCACGTCCTTGGCTATATAAATTAGTCTCGAACTACCGAAAGGTGGATGTTGCCATAAAGTGTCTGTGTGTAACAGGCGAAATAGTTATTAGCGCTGCAATAGGACGTGGGATATCAAAAGTTTATCCTATCTCAAAGAAAAGGCTTGGCGAACTCGGCCAGATTTTAAAAAGCTTACAAATAATTTGGGAAATAAATGGTGTTTGGCTCCGAGTGCGAGTATGTTGTCCGCCGATTTATTTCCTATAACAAGTTGCTCGGAGACATTCACATGGAAGAAGAAATGCAAGAAGTAAATAAATATGCGGATCAAGCGGCAGACATGGCTATAACTTATGCGCCGCAACTGGCGCTAGCAGTCGTGACTCTACTTATTGGTCTATGGATCATCAAAGTTGTATGTAGTGGATTAAGCAAAGCCTTTACCAAAAGCGCAATGGAAGCGACGCTTCAGAAGTTTCTTGAAAGCCTGATCAGTATCGGTTTGAAGGCGCTGCTATTTATTAGTGTCGCGTCAATGATTGGTATAGAAACGACGTCATTTATCGCTATCCTTGGTGCTGCTGGTTTGGCCGTGGGTTTAGCGCTGCAAGGCAGTCTTGGTAATTTTGCCGGGGGTGTATTAATTCTGTTGTTCCGTCCATATAAATTGGGTGATTTTATAGAGTCTTGTGGTCATGCTGGTGTCGTCAGGCAGATTGCGATTTTTAACACCATTATGACGACGGGTGACAACAAAACGATTATTTTGCCTAACGGTGCCGTTTCAAATGGGGCGATTACCAATTACTCCACGCAAAAGACTCGCCGGGTTGATATTGTTTTTGGTGTTGGATATGACGACGATCTTAGAAAAGCTAAAGATATTCTGACTGGTCTAATTGAAGCTGACACGAGGATACTAAAAGATCCTGCACCGATGATTGTGGTTTCTGCCCTGGGCGATAGTGCGGTAGATATTACGACAAGATCTTGGGTTGCGGCTGCAGACTATTGGGGCGTCTATTTCGATCTGATGGAAAATGCGAAGCTAGCGCTCGACGAAGCCGGTATCAGCATTCCTTATCCACAGACTGATGTGCACCTGCATAAGGTTGCTTAGCTTTTTGGGTGCTCTACAAGGTAATTCTAGTTAGAGAGCACCTTTTATAAAGAAGGATTAGAAAGCACCTTTGTTTAGATGCATTGGTATAACGCTTTAGTGAGTCTATTTGCTCTCGGTTCATTCACCGAATCAGAGAGCATCTGGTTCATTACGTATGACATGCTGACACCGTTTTCCCGATCTGCGAAAGCAGTCGACCCTCCCGCCCCATTGTGGCCAAACGCATTTTTGTTTGGCCCAAAGTTCCCGTCTGTGTTTAGAATAAAGCCTCGAGATCTCCGAATAACTGTATTCATCACAAGGTCTGGGGTTGTCTCCACTTCTGATCGCGTCGCAGCGTCGATTGCCTCGCGGGAGAGGACGTTGATACCTCCTATACTCCCGTTCATGGACAATGCGCCATAAACTTTTGCTAATCCGCGTGCTGAGGCATGGCCATTAGAGGCGGCAATTTCTGCGCGGCGCCATGCTGGACTGCAAGCATGTTTGAAAGGGCTGATGACTGGATTTAACATTGATAAGCGATATAGCTCTGTACTGTTCTGTTTTTGGTTTTCTTTTTGGTTTTCTTTTTGGTTTTCTTTTTGGTTTTCTTTTTGGTTTTCTTTTTGGTTTTCTTTAATGCGTGGGCTTTGCGTAGCAGCAACCTGTAAGTTGGTTTTACCCTTGTTGTTGATATTCGTTTGCGTGGGTATAACTGCTCGATTTGGGCCATTCAGTGTTGCGCACCTTAAATGTTCCGAATCAGGTAGGCCGATGAAACAGTCAGCATTCAATGGGGTTGCTACCTTTATGTTGAAATATTCACCCATTGTCATGCCAGTAATTCTTCTGATTAATTCTCCAGGTAGATAGCCCCAGGTTACAGGGTGGTAGCCTGAATGTCGTCCTGGCGGCCAAAGTGGGGTTTGTGCAGCAATGAGGTTCGTCATTTTCTGCCAATCATAGAGGTCTTTCACGGTGAGAGGCTGTGTCACAGCTGACAATCCAGCTTTGTGAGACAGTAGTTCAGCGACTGTTATTTGAGCTTTCCCCGCTGCGCCAAATTCAGGCCAATAAAGTGATACTGGCGCGCAATAGTCGATCAAACCTTCATCAAACAGGACAGCAATTGCTGTCGCGGCCATACCCTTGGTTGTTGAATAGACGTTGACGAGGGTGTCGGCTAGCCAGGGATCTTCACGCTTAGCATCTTTGAACCCAGCCCATAGATCGACAACTTTTCGACCTTGATCGTAAACGCAAATACTTGCGCCAAGTTCGGATTCTAGCCACAGACATGCAAATGCCTCGCGCACTAATTCGAAGCCTGGCGCTACTGAACCTTGGACTTCGATCGTCGTTTCCGATTTCATAGTGAGCACCTGATGTTTGGGGATAAATAATCCTAGCATAATCAGGTGGTTTGGCACTTCAAAGCTTGGAGTTTTGTATGTAGTGGTAGGGAAGTCGCAAATACATCATGTATCATCGCGAACCGAGAGTCACAGTTTGTGAGTTGAAAAAATACAGAGGAGCAGGGTATTGGAAATTGTTTTGCAAGAGGTGGCCAAATTGAGCGACTCGACTTTGGCATTTCGATTTGTGCCAACAGGCGGTGGCCATCTTAAGTTCAAGCCCGGTCAATTTTATCGATTCAAGTTCACGGATAAGCGTGGTGAATTTGAGCGTAGTTATAGTCTTTGTAATCTCGAAGATTCTGTTGTCAATGGTGAAATTGAGTCGAATGTTCTTGATCTTGTGATTTCTCAAGTTGAGGATGGAAGGGCGACAGATCTGTTGTTCAATACAGCCCTAGGGCTGAAAGCAACGGTTAGTGGCCCTTATGGACGGCTGGTTTTGCCTCATTCGCTGCCAACTCGGATGGTCCTCATTGCAACCAGTGTTGGTTTAGCGCCATATTTGCCCATATTAAGGCAACTCGAAGCGCCATTGGCTAAGAACGAACTTCAGCTTGTTTTGCTATTTGGCATTCGAGATGAAAGTGAATTTTTATACTCGAAGTATTTGAGCGAATTTGAGCAGAGACATACTTTGAATGTAGACCTGCGTGTATGCATCAGTCGAGAGCCTGAGGTTACAGATGTTTCACTTAGGAAATATGTTAGTCATGGTTATGTTCAATCTCAACTAAATTTGATTGACCCTGTCGCTGCTAGTGATCTGGTGATGTTATGCGGGAACCCCCATATGGTAGACGCGTGTTTTGATTATTTAAAAAATGAAGGGTTCGGGGGAAAGCAGGTCATTAGAGAGAAATATGTGTTTGCTAGAGATCCGATTGAAGAACCAAAAGTCCAGAAGCTTACGACAGAGCAAAGGGAATTGATTGCTGAAAAAATGAAGAAATTTAAATCCTAAAGCCTTAGGTCTTTAAAAAGAGATCTTTAAATAGAGGTTTTTACCGTTCTTGGAATGCCCAGTGCCAGGGTTCATAGGAAATTCCCCAGGGGTTATTTGCTGGATATGACAGTTTAAAACCGAATTGGTCTGCATTATCTTTGAGCCATTTAAATGCACAGGTTAGCTCAAATGATTCATCTAGGGTTCCACAGTTTGGCGTTGTCAGGTCAAGCGCTCTTCCCGTGTGATGCTCGCTGAATCCTGGCGCAGCATTTACCTTTAAAATATCATTTACGTCTTCACCCCGATCAAGTTTCCGTTGAATTATTTCACATTGATATACGATAGATCTGAATGCAGATACTAATTGGAGCTCTATGTTTTCGGATTTTGCTGCGTTTTGCATACGCTGCCAGGCTGTAAAGGTTTTAGGAAGCATTACCTGATCTCTGCCAAAAATATCCTTACCTGCAGGAACCAGGTTTTTGCCTTCTACTTGTATTGGCATTTTGCAAATGTCGATAAAGTTTTCAGAAATCCCAAGAGTTTTCAGGTGCTGTACGAGGCTGTGTTTATATTGTTCGGTGATCATAACGTCATGATGCCAGCAATCCAGCCGAAAACGAATGCAAATGAGAAGAAGACTAGATAGCTCGACCCAAGTACAGAGAACTTTAGAGCAGTCATGGCGAGGCTTTCGTCAAAAACTTTTTTTAGGCTGATGAACATATAAAGAGGTATCCAGGCGAGGACAACACTTGAGCCAAGAAACACACTAAATGAGTCTTCAAGCCATTCCAACAGCTCGCTGAAAAGTACTACAGCAAAAAGCGCGCTGTGGTTGTGCACTGCTAGGACAAGATGTTCAGCGTAGTAACGACCTGACATAAGGTAGACAATTTTTAGCAGTAGTGCAAAAAGTGGTAATAGTAGAAACATTAGTCCAGGTGCAATGTCGAGAAAAGCATCAGAGATCTGACCAGGATCGTTCTGCAGCGTAAGTTGAGCCTTGTCAGCCCTGGCTTGTAGAGAGTCGCGCAGGCGTGCGTTGTCTTTCTTTCCAAGCCAGCCAATTTCGAACTCTGTAATTGCTGATTCGATCTCCGAACTTGTTTCTGCAGGCAACGTTACTTTGCTTGCTTTTGAAAGTTCCTCTGTGTTTGAACCCGTTTCTGCCTTTTCTGTTTCCTCAATTGTTGGTCCGAAATTAATTTCACCATTAATATCGGTGCTAGTAGTATTTTGAAAGGAGAGATAAAGAAAGAACAGCAGGCTAGTAACTATGTAGAGGCGGAGCGGTGGAAGGTAGCGTGCACGATGGCCCAGGAAGTACTCTTTGGTAAGAAATCCGGGCTTGAAAAGTAATGCAAAGATAGAACTTAAGCTTTTGGAGTTCCAGGAAAAAATGCCCTCTAGTGCTTCGGCGACAAGGGACAGAAAGAACCGATCGACGTTGCTTTGTCCTTGCCCACAGGCATAGCAGAAGGGTCCCTTTATTGCTGTGTCGCAGTTTGCACAGAAAATATTGTCAGTAGATAAGCTGGACTCCCTGACCTTGGTTTCGATAGGCAGTGATTCGATAGATTATTGCTCCTGTGCCTTTTCCGTTACATCACTAGCAGGAAAAAGGGGTTAAATTATTCGATCCTGTAGGGTCACATTAAAGGGAGTTCCGCAGAGTAGCTCAATTTTGATTAGACAGCAGAGGCAGGCATCCGGTCCTAAGGCTGAGTCGATGAAAAGATTGGCAAAAGCTCTTCGCTTCGGGCAAATTAGAAAAAGGGCCTGTTTGCAAGCGAAATACTGGTTGCGTTAAATTCTTTGAAGATTCTATAAACATTTGGTGATTGGCGAATAAGCCGGGAGAGTACGAAATCAACTGATTCCACAAAGCTTTAGCAGCATCAGACGTGCTCATTGCACCTAGCTGTGCTCGGTATGAAGCCGTGGCAGTCAACTGTACTGTAGATTCATTTCTATGCGAATTCGGGAGTCGGAAGTTCCAAATTTTAGGCCAAGGAATGTTCGGGTCAACTTGAACAACACTTGATACAGGGACAGAATTTAGTGCCTCCAGCTTTTCATTGGCTCTTTCGAAACCAGCTAAGGCTGCTTTGCGATACCATTTGATCGCCAGCTCTGAGTTTTCCTCCGTCCCTATTCCTTCATGAAACATTACGCCCAGATTGAATTGGGCGGGCGGGTAGTCAAGATTCGCAGCGCTTCTGTACCATTCAAAGGCTTTCTTTTGATCTTCTGGAGTGCCTTCGCCGTATTTATACATTAAAGCCAGCACTGTCTGTGCTCTAGCGTCACCTAGTTCCGCTAATTTTGTGAATGCCGGCAGTGCGGTTGCATAATTGTTTTCTCTATAGGCGGTCGCGGCGAGTTCAAACTCAGATGCGGCCGTTGTAAGTTCTAGCCAAAGGAGCAAAAAAATCAATAATACGAATTGGATACAGGGCTTCATTGGTCCTTCTAAGGTTTGTCTTTGTCGTGTACGAATGGATTTTCGCGCCACAAGTGTTGTTTGGGTGATGCTTTGAAATTTAACAGAACTACTTAAACTGGCACAAGCCCATCGCGAATTGATGCTTGATTTGAGAACCTTTTGGGCGTTTGGCTGAACAAATCATTATAGGTTTTTAGCTCCGAGAAAGAGGCGTAGTTTTGACGAATAAAATTCATAGTTTAAAGACCAGCAGAGGCGAACAAGACGCAAATGACCTGCGATTATTACAACTTGTGGCAACGAAGGACCGTTTAGCTTTTGAGCGGTTGTACTCAAAATACGCTCCGCAGCTTAGCCGTTATCTAACCCGTCTTGTACGCCGACGTGAGATGGTGGAAGAGGTCGTCAATGACACTATGTTTGTGGTCTGGGAGAAAGCAGAAAAATTTGAAGGCAGGTCTAAGGTTTCAACATGGATTACAGGCATTGCATACTTTAAAGGGATCAAAGCACTTGACCGACTGAGAATGATGCCGGAGCAGAATGCTACCAGCATAATGGAGGGAGAAGAAATTGAAGAAACCCGGAATTTGATTACCAAGTTGGGACTTGATGACTGGATCTCCAGTGGCCTTGAGCAAATTTCCGCGGACCAGCGGTCAGTAGTTGAATTGACTTATTTTTCTGGTTACTCCTATCAGGAAATTGCCGATGTGATGAAGTGCCCCGTTAATACGGTAAAAACCCGGATGTTTCACGCACGGCGCCGTTTGGCTGAGTTGCTACCATTCCTAGGTGAGCCGAAAGGCTTATCGAGAAAAAGCAATGGTGTGAATAGAGAGTCCGATGATAAAAGAATTGATAGAGCGACTAACAGCGAAGCATCTGTTGGTCCAAAGGACTGATCAGATGCCCAGAAATAATATTCACGAAGAGGTGATTGAGTTACTACCTTGGCTAGTAAACGAGAGTCTTTCGGCTAACGAGCAACTTCGAGTAACAAACCACTTGAAGACGTGTGAAATTTGCCGGGACGAAAGAGATAACCTGCAGCGCTTGCAAGTAGTGGTTGCGGAGGACGATGGTGTTAAGCCGAATTTTCGCTTTGCTTTTAGGAAGCTTGAGGCAAGAATTGATGTTGCTGAAGCCAATCGCTCGAGTGTGGAAGGTATTCCGCTAGCTGAAGGATATTCCTTAAACAAAGTCAGCGATATTGGGCGTAGAAGTTGGTTTTCCAGCTTAGGAGTTGTCGCGAGTCTGATTATTGGTTATTTACTTGGCTCAGGAGCCGTTAACTTGGATTCGGTCCCTGTGAGTTTATCTGCACGGAATCTGGCCAGTACGACATCAGATATTGCTACGTCAGACATTGCTACGTCAAACATTGCTACGTCAGAAATAGTTGCGCTAAACGATCTCGCTCCTAGCAATTTTACTCAAGACAGCGTTATCAACGTTGATCGTTTTGTCACCTTAACATCGGGTAATGCGGACGATGCAACGGGAGTCGTGCACAGGGTTTATCTGACATTTAGTCAGTCTGCGCGGGCCGAGACAATCAGAGCAGCTTTGATTGAAACTCGCGCGCAAATTGTGAGTGGCCCAGATCTGTTCGGCACTTATACTGTGAATATGAGTGTTCCTGTAGAGCAAACGGATGCGAATTTCATTACATCGATAAGACAGAAGAATGGAGTGAAATATGCTGACTTTAAAGAAGTTTCTGATCTTCATTCTAATCGTTAGCCCTGCTGCGTGCTTAAGCATGCCTTCAAAGTTAGATGCTGAAGATCGGTTGAAGATACAGGTGGTTTTTACTGTTTCTGATGATCGAAAAGTACCTGCAATGGCAAGTGGTTACACAGGTTTTTCGGCTGGAACCAGTGCTAACAAAGCGACAAGTAGCCATGCAGCGATTGCCGGTATTCTGAAACATCATAAACTCAGAAAAGTAGGTGAAAAGCAGGTTGCTGCTCTGCAACTGACCGCTGTGATCGCAGAAATAAAAGATGACCGTAATTTGCAAGACGTTGTTAACAAACTTGATCGAGATCCACGAATAGAATCGGTTCAGAAAGTGTCAAAATACGACCTGCTGACCTATAACGATCCATATGCGCAGTTTCAGGGAGCCGTTGGTGGGGAAGGGTTCGAGCTTGCCCATACGCTAGCCACGGGCAAAGATGTGGTTGTTGGTGTTATTGACACTGGTGTCGATCGATCTCACCCAGAGTTGGCTGGCAACATTATATTCGCCAAAAACTTTGTTGAGCATGATCAGCTAAATTTTGATCTTGATGAACATGGCACCGCAGTGGCGGGGGTCATAGCCTCTGCTGCGAACAACGAATTGGGTATCGTTGGTGTTGCGCCAGATGTAAAAATAATGGTTTTCAAATCGTGCTGGCAAGACATCGAAACCAGGCAAGCTGCATGTGACAGTTATTCTATTGTGAAAGCGCTAATTGAAGTTCTAAAACAGCAGCCTGATATTTTGAATTTAAGCCTCGCTGGGCCCCGAGATGCTTTAATAGAACGTTTGTTGGTTAAAGCGAGTGAGCAGGGAATTATTATTATTGCAGCAATTGATAGTCAGGATTTAAGTAATTCTTTCCCCGCTTCAATGGAGGAGGTTATTGCTGTAGGGACCTCGTTCTTTGAGGGGCCACTGCCGTTTAATACCGTACTGGCGCCTGGAGTGGACGTTCTTACAACCGCGCCTGGAGCAACTTATGCGTTCAGGTCAGGCAGTTCTCTAGCTTCAGCTTATGTTGCAGGGGCAGCGGCTTTGCTTAAAGAACGGCAACCTACGATTTCGGGCCAACAATTCCAAAAAATCTTAGCGACGAGTTCGCGGTCTAATTTCGAAAATAGGCCGATTGTTAACGTTTGTGAAGTTGTCAGTCGGCAAGAGGATGGCGAATTCTGCCCAGAACCAGTTTTACTTTATTCGAGGCATGATAACGAGACTTTGAGATGAACGATCAAGGGTGTCAGCGCTTAAATATGTCACTTATTTAAGCGCTGCTTACAGCTAATAAAGCCCGTTTCTTCGCAAAAAAAGCGTGCCTTCTTTCCATCCGCTAACTACGCTATTCCGATGGGCCGCATCTGGGTGCGGCTCACTCCTGGCAAAACCTCGCTTGGCCAAGAGCCACTGCGTGCTGAGCCCAACGCTGCCGACTCCCGACACTGCTCTCGCCATTTCACTGCTACGCGCCTTGAGAACGGGCCGCGTTCGGATGAAAACCCTATTTCCTGCTGCTACGTTCTAAAAAAAACATCATTTTTGCGTTTGACGCTTAAGTAAATGCCATTCGGGTCTGAGTAAAGACCTAAACGTTAGCTGAGATATTGTTTTGAAAGCGCTTGAATCGTTTCAAAAAACTCATCGCTAGTTTCTTGTAGGATATCAACAACAGTCTTCACAGAATCAATTCTTCCTGAAACCTGTCCTGATAGTGGGATTGCGGCCTCCATATCACCACCAAAATATAAATCTTTGGCGGTACCAAACTCCGGCATAATGTTGTCTTCGACCCTTCTCTCAAGTTCTGTGGTTCGTTTAGTTCGAAGGGCTCTAAGTGCAGGTGAGTGAAATCGGTTAAGGAAAACGGTATCCGTTTCTGCAGCATCAACAATCGATTGTTTCCAGTTATCATGGACAGGGGACTCGAGCGCCGAAACCATTCTGGTCCCCATTTGAATTCCCTCTGCGCCTAGCGCGAAGGCGGCGGCCATAGTTTGACCGTCGACAAAACCGCCTGCAGCAATAATGGGTACATCGACTTTGGATCTAATGAGTGGTAGCAGAACCATGGAGGCAACATCTTTGGGATTCTTGAAACCGCCGCCTTCGCTACCTTCAACGATAAGTCCGTCAACACC
>JBLHWY010000021.1:0-52357 GCA_047629195.1 Candidatus Azotimanducaceae bacterium | reverse complement strand
TGTTTCCAGCCATATCGACGAAAGCAATATTGCTATCTGTTGGCATCTTTTCTAGTTCTTCATAGGTCACAACTTCATCATAGAGGCCGAGTCCTTTAACAAAATCGACATTGCCGCTTGATGTCAGTCCGGTCACTTTTACCTTGCCTGATTGTTTCAACATAAACGCGAAGCCAAATGATGTTTTGCTGGATGCGCTAGAGAGCATGATTCTTTCGGCGCCGAAGAAGTTGTTGTCCATGAAAAAATCATCAAGTACAAACGCTGTTGAAAATAGCGGGCGATACACCATCTGGTGATTATCTTTACCATCCGCGTAGCCATTGGCTTCGCTCAACGTCGCGTATTGGTTGTAAGTTGGTGGTAACGCTTGACGATGTTCGCTAGCGTCGACGAAGCCGCGAGCCGTAATTTTTTCAGGTTGAACGATTAGCTCGCTCGACATTGGATAGTAGCCATAAAATCTAGCGCCGGTGTCGATGCCGCTGCATTTTGATTCAGAAACCGTTGCAACGCCCCAAACGGGAATACGGCCCCAGTTTTCTTCAGCTGGAAAAAATTGCCAATAACCGATTAAATCGCCGGCAACGCCATAGGTAATATTGTTTGCAGTGAGGGCGAACCGCTCGATGCTAAGTTTTACTTGGCCATCCGCCAACGCGGTTGAGTCAGGATGAATGAGTCTATGGATAGAAAGGTCGTTTTTATCTACCTGGAAATCGAACGAAGTCATGGCTGTCCTCTTGATCGGCTTTTTGATTGGTTATTCAATATTTTTGAATAAGTGATACTACCTTAGTTGTGCTGGCAGTTACGAATTCAAAGTAGAGAAGGCTTAGTTTCCGAGCCAGAACTCGCGAGAATAGACTATGATGTGCGTCCAATTTACGAAATGGCTCAGTCGGGCCGGAAAGGATTCTAAGTGCACCCAAGGTTAGCGGAATTGATCGAGATCCTCGATATTGAAAAGATCGAAGAGGATGTCTTTCGAGGCAGACATCAAGTTGAAGAGCGAAACCGGCTTTACGGTGGTCAGATCATGGCACAGGCGCTAATTGCAGCAGGCCGAACGGTTGATGAGGCAAGACCGCCGCATTCTTTGCATGGCTATTTCTTGCGCCCTGGAGATCCTGCTATCCCTGTTTTGTTCACGGTTGAGAGAATCAGAGATGGACGATCATTCTCAACCAGGAGGATACTGGCGGTTCAACACGGTAAAGCTATATTTAGCATGGATGCGTCGTTCCAGATAGTGGAAAAAGGACTTGAGCATGTGGTGGAAATACCAGATGTTCCATCTCCTATTGAATCAAAGGCAGACAAAGATCAATTTGTGACCTATTTAGTTGAGTACAAACAGAAACAAGCAAATAAACCCATGCCTCCAACCCAGGCGCACTGGTTTCGCGCTAATGGAAAAATTGAATCGGACGACCGCTTGTTACATGCAGCACTGCTGACTTTTCAGTCCGATGATGCATTGCTTTCAACCTCGCGGTTACCTCATCTAGGCGCTTTTAAGCGTAAGGACATGCAGTCGGCGAGCCTTGACCATGCGATGTGGTTTCATCATGCTGATGCCAGAGTTGATGACTGGATACTCTACGCACTGGATGCTCCGCTGAGCGCAGGGACTAGAGGTTACAATCGCGGTACGATGTTTACTCAGAGCGGTCAGTTGATTGCGACGACAATGCAAGAATCATTGATGCGATTGCGTTAGAATTTTATGATGGAAAACACCCGCTTTGATTATCTGAGAAAGATTGGCATCGATGTTTGGACGTTGCGTGAGAATGTTGTCGATATTCAGCAACCTACCCCAGAGACGTTGGCGCGTAAGGCGCCCCAGCGTCACCCAGCAACTGTGCCAGAAACATTAACGTCTGCGCCTGCCGTCTCAACACCTGAGAGCGTTGTGAATACCGGCGCTGCTACTGGGATACCTGCATTGAGGGCTATTGCTGCTCAACTTCGAAGTTCTGAAGGCAAGCCAGCGGCCTTAGAGAATGAGAGATCTGCCTCAGAAACTAAGGTGCCAGCAACTGCGTTACTGGCTGAAAGCCCAGGCTCTAGTGCGAGTTTGCCTCCTGAGTTCTTGTTCTGCTTTTTGGATTATGTCCCCGAAAATGGCAAAGGTGTGACTCTAGTGTTTTCGCTGCCCCATCAAACTCAATCGTTACCTATCGAGGTTCGCCAATTTGGTGATGATGTGGCTTGCAGTCTGTTGGGTGGGGTGCACCGTCCGAACATCGGAGAGCTTCGTTGGCCAATGGTGAAATCGGCATACATTGCTCAAACTGAGTTGGAAGCCAAGGCTGTGGTGCTTGACAAGGTGAGTCGTTGTCAGCGAAATTTGATTCTGTTCGGCGAAACGAGTCAGCATTATGTCATTGGGCGATCTAGTCCTGATGCAGAAGTGTTGTTGGCTCCGGTTTCTGTTGTTGAACAGGTGGGTGAAAAGCAGGTTTTTCGTGCACTTAGCCATTTAGATTATTGTTCTGTCGACAAAGCGCTCGGAAGCGATATCGTCAATCGTAAACGCGCATTGTGGCAACTAGTTAAAGAGGTACAAAAGGCTCTATGAGCGGAGCTATACCAGAGCATACGACCCGCAGAATGCTAGTTGATGATTTGTCTGAGGTACTTTACAACGAGCGCAGATCCTACTCGCACCCTTGGACTGAAGGTATATTTAAGGACTCAATTGATTCTGGTTATGAGTGCTGGCTGCTTCTGACAGAACAGAAGAATATAGGTCATGCGATACTTTCCTTTGCAGCGGGTGAGTCACATTTGCTGAATATCTGCATCAATCCAGAGCAGCAGGGCAAAGGATTGGGTAAAAAGCTGGTTGAACATATGCTCGTAAAAGCGAGTGAAAGAGGCGCGCATGCCGTATTTCTTGAGGTTCGTGCTTCAAATCTCGCTGCTTACTCCCTGTATATAAGCCTGGGTTTTAGCGATATTGGTGTCAGGCATAACTATTACCCTGCATTTTCCGGCCGTGAAGATGCCCTAGTGCTGACAAAGGTGCTGACAAAAGAGCCTGATTAGTCATTGCTCTCTTCATCGGGCTACCATTATCCGAGGATTCGTCTTCTAGCACTTCCCGGCCAACTGCTTCCCAGCTGTAGATATCCATGAGCAGATACAAGTAGAAAAGTTAGTCGGTGACTGAATGCGAGTCTTGCGTGCACCGGTGGTATGAGCTTCGTTGACTAGTATCACAGCTTGTTTTCGATCTGCGGGATTGATCATACGTTCTCGTCGTCCCCCTAGATAGCTGCCGCCTTTTTTCTTAAATGTTGACACAAGTGTCGCTCTTTTTGTTTAAAAAATAGTATATTTAGGTATTTAAAATACCTAAATAATGAATAATATAAACCTTCTGATTGAAGTGGTTTAAAAAAATAGATACATTGGAAGTATGAATACCGAAAGAGAGTCAAAATTAAACACTCTGCTTAGCACTCAGCCTTCGGGCATAGTGCTCTCTTCGGCATGGTTGACGGATCAGGGCTATAGCCTCGATTTGCAAAAACAGTACAAGAAAAGCCAGTGGTTTGATTCTATCGGCACAGGCGCTTTGGTGCGCCATGGTGATCAGGTGGATTATTTAGGTGGCATCTATGCTTTGCAGTCCCAATTAGGCCTCTTTGTGCACCCAGCGGCTAAAACCGCACTGTCATTGCACGGGAAAGCACATTATTTGGAGCTTTCTACCAAGAGGGTACAGCTCTTTGGTGGCAAGGAAGATAGTTTGCCGCTGTGGTTTAAAAAGCGGGATTGGGGTTTAAGTGTAGAGAGCAAATTGACGAGCTTTTTACCGCCTGAGCTTGGTTTGGTCGAAATCGACCACAAAAGCTTTAAGGTAAACATATCCAGCCCTGCGCGCGCTGTGATGGAGTGCCTGTATTTAGCACCAAAGTCTCAGCCTTTAATGGAAGTCTATGAGCTGATGGAAGGCCTGAATAATTTACGGCCAACCACAGTACAACAGCTACTTGAAGCTTGTACTTCGGTGAAGGTGAAACGTCTGTTTTTATATTTGGCAGATAAGGCGGGGCATGAATGGCTCAGCTATATCAATCTGGAGAAGGTGGATTTGGGTTCAGGTAAACGCGCTGTCGTGAGCGACGGGGTGTATGTCTCTAAATACCAAATAACCGTACCTAAGGCTCTCGCTTCAATGAATGGGGAGGCAGAGGCATGAGTGAAGGCTACACAAAACAGGTTAGGCTTCTTTTGAATGTGCTGCCTGAAGTCGCAAAAGAGACATGCTTTGCGATGCATGGCGGAACCGCAATTAATCTTTTTGTGCGTGATATGCCAAGGCTGTCGGTTGATATCGACTTAACCTATGTTGAGATTGCTGAGCGAACAGAAACGCTGGATGGAATCAATACCGCGCTTATTCGTATTAAAGAGCGTATCGAGGGTTTGCGTCCAACGATGCGTGTTCAGCACAAAGCAGATGTTTGTAAGTTGCAGGTTGATGAACACGGCGTGATCATCAAGATTGAAGTGAATATGGTTGGGCGTGGTTTGATAGGTGATGCGAAAAAATTGCCTCTGTGTGACGTAGCCCAAGAGCAGTTTGATGCATTTTGCGCCATGCCCTTGGTGCCGATAGGGCAGTTGTACGGCGGTAAAATTTGTGCGGCCTTGGACAAGCAGCACCCAAGAGATTTATTTGATGTAAAACTTCTGCTTGATAGCGAAGGTTTTACAGATGAGATCAAAAGCGGGTTTGTATTCGGGCTGGCTAGCTGTAATCGACCAACCTTTGAGCTGCTTGATCCACATATGCTTGATCAGCGCACGGCTTTTGAAAATCAATTTGAAGGCATGAGTGCTATTGAATTTACTTATGACAATTATGAGGCAACAAGGCTTCAGTTAATCGAAACGGTAAAAGCCAGCTTAAATGAAAACGATAAAGCGTTTTTATTGAGCCTAAATCGTTTAGAGCCGGATTGGTCGATTTACGATTATCAAAACTTTCCATCGGTGAAATGGAAGCTCTTGAACTTAGGGAAGTTTAAAAGGGAAAACCCAGAAAACCACCAGCAGCAATTGAACAAGCTGGAAAGTGTTTTGGCAAAATAATGTATGGCGCAACGGTTATTCGTTAGAATAGCCCGCCTTTTAGCCACCTTTCCTCCAAAAACGGGCGAGTGGGGCAATTTAACAAACAAGTACAAATTAGGATTTATAGGGTATGACAGATAGCCATTTTCTCAATGAAATTATTAATCGCCGTACCTTCGCGATTATCTCTCACCCTGATGCCGGGAAGACAACCATCACTGAGAAGCTATTGTTGCTGGGTCGTGCAATTCAGCAGGCGGGCACGGTTAAATCCAAAAAGTCCGATCGATATGCAACCTCTGACTGGATGGAAATGGAAAAGGAGCGTGGCATATCTGTTACCACTTCAGTGATGCAGTTTCCCTACAAAGGCAAAATTGTGAATTTGCTCGATACGCCAGGCCACGAAGATTTTTCTGAAGATACTTATCGAACTCTGACAGCCGTTGATTCCGTATTAATGGTCATTGACTGCGCTAAAGGTGTTGAAGCCAGGACTGTTAAGTTAATGGATGTATGCCGGTTACGTGACACACCCATTGTGAGTTTCATTAACAAAATGGACCGCGAAGTTCGTGATCCAATAGAAGTGCTGGATGAAATCGAAGAGGTGCTCGATATCGGTTGCGCACCAATTACTTGGCCTATTGGAATGGGGCAAAATTTCAAAGGTGTCTACCACCTCTACGACGATGAAGTGCACCTCTATCGTGCTGGTCACAGCGATACCCTGTTTGAAACCGAAATCATTAAAGGGATCGACAGTCCAGAAGCAGCGGCAGTTCTAGGCGATATGATTGACGAATTAAAAGAAGAAATCGAACTTGTTCGTGGTGCCAGTCATGAATTTGATAGAGATGAATTCTTAGCCGGTAAGTTGACGCCAGTCTATTTTGGCACCGCGCTCAGAAATTTTGGTGTTCAGCAAATGTTGGAAGGTTTTGTTGAATTTGCACCGTCCCCTCTTGCGCGTGATTCAAGTGCAGGAATGATTGATTCCAATAGCGATAAATTCTCAGGCTTTGTGTTTAAAATTCAAGCCAATATGGACCCAAAGCACCGTGACCGAATTGCCTTTATGCGAGTTTGTTCCGGTAAGTATGAGCAGGGCATGAAGATGAAGCATGTTCGGCTCGGCAAAGATGTTCGGGTCAGTGATGCGGTGACGTTTCTTGCGGGTGAACGATCTCAGGCTGAGGTTGCGTGGTCCGGCGACATTATCGGTTTACATAATCACGGTACCATTCAGATCGGTGATACCTTCACCGGTGGGTCCGATTTTAAATTTATGGGCATTCCACATTTTGCGCCTGAGCTATTCCGACGTGTGCGGTTGCGTGATCCTTTGAAGAGCAAACAATTACGGCAAGGGTTGACCCAGCTGTCGGAAGAAGGTGCGACCCAATTATTTATGCCAATGGAGAACAATGATTTGGTCCTTGGTGCGGTCGGTATCTTGCAGTTCGATGTCGTTGTGTATCGATTGAGAGATGAATATAAAGTTGAGTGTAATTATGAGGCCGTCAATGTTTACACTGCACGCTGGATCGAATGTGATGATGTGAAAATGCTGGAGGATTTTAAGCGCAAGGCTGCTGCTAATTTATCTGTCGATGGCGGAGGCCATCTAACCTATCTGGCGCCCACTCGTGTCAATCTCAGTCTGACACAAGAGCGGTGGCCAGAAATCACTTTCAGAGCGACACGGGAGGTGAGTTAGCCTCTTCGATTACAACATGTCTTCGTATGGATTAGGTACTTCCAGAGATATGCTGCGTGCTAGTCCGGGAACCCGAATTTCTTTGTCACTTAAGGTAAGCTCGGTGCCATCGACAACGCCGACACCAAAGTTATAGATCAATGCGTTTTTGCCAGCACTGGTTTCAACATCGTATTGCGCGGTTTTTTCCTGCACCAGTTCGTTAGCTTTTGCGTGTTTATTCATGGCCGCCGAGCCGTGTTTATTTTCAAGCATTTTGCGAGTAATCGTTGGCGAAAGAATTGCGCCAGTTGCATTATTTCCACCAAACCCTTTTGAGTTGATGAATGTCGCATCTATTTCAGCTGGATCGATCTCCTTATGCTTAAGTAAGAAATCGATGTGCGAGTTGTGAACGTCTGCAGCAACCTCATCAACGGTGCTGATACCGGGAATTATGCCGTTTGCCCAGACACCGAGGGATGTCACAAGTTGATCTCCTGCAGCGGTCGCAAGTGAATGTCCTAGATAGGATTTAATAGCAGTAATTGGCCAGTGGTTGATGCCAAATGTCTTTGCGAGTTCGTTAAATATATGTGATTCAGTGGTTCTATTCGCTGGGGTGCCAGTGCCGTGCGCCTGCATATAGGTTCGATTTCGAACCGCATCTTCGCCGAGCATTGAGCGAATAACACCGAGCGCTTTGCCGACAGTGACATAGTTGCCAATACCGGGTCCCGGTATTGATTTTTTGAAGCCATCAGCATTAATAAAGACGTCTGCGACAGAACCGTAAATATTTGCGCCAAGCTCTAGTGCCAGTTCGTCGTCCATTAAAATAACGAATTGAGATGCCTCAGCGAGCGTGAATCCGCAATTTTCTCCGAACGGTCGACAGGCGCGGGTATGGTTGGTTGCACCAATAATACCGTCGATTTTATTTAGTGCTTCGTCTTCTGCAAGGGCGCCCATCGTCCGGTAACCCTCCATCACTTCAGGCGTTAATGGCGCTTCGCTGGCACCGACCATAACAGCTCGAAACTTACCAGAACGAATGTCTTGAATACCCTGCCTTAGGTTGTAAAGGAAAGTTGCGCAAGCTCCAACGTTTGCGCCGGTCGTGCCGATGCTGCCAAGGACGTAGGCATTGACGAAATCCGCTGTCATCTCTGCGAGGCTTAAGGCGCAATTCTTTGAGCTAACGCGCTTGCCTAATAAACTCGATTGCAACATGCCGCCTGCACCGTTGGTATCCAGTTGGCCCATGGCACTGCTGGCATAGACCGAAATTTGATCTGCTGGAACCCGATTGCGCACTTCGTCCCACGCGAACCCGAGCGAGTTTATTGCGTCAGATGCTGCGTAGACTGTGAGTTGTAACCCCCTAGGGTGATTACGAGACTGATACAAGCTGCCAGGTTCAAACCCTGAAGGTAGTTGGCCGCCGGAATTGACTCTGGAGATTCGAGTGTCGGGCAATAGGACATCGAGGCCAGCCTTAACGCTAACAACGACCTTGCCAGCATTGCTTTCGCTAACCTGCCATCCTTCCGGAATAATCGCGGGCAGTTGGTTGCTGCGTAATTCGAACGTAAGGGGCTGTGTCGTCGGATTAAGCTGCGCAATTTTATTGATCCTGATCGCCGCTGGATCGAAAAGGTTATTTTCGATTCTTCGGACTAGGGTACGACTCAGGATTTCCTTTTTAAGCTCATCAGTTAGTGTGCCGTCAAGTTGCATGAGTTGCGCGAGCGATTGATAAGTCTGCTCAGCTTGATTGGCATCGAGTTTGTCGACAACCATACGGCGATAGGCATTGTGCCCGGAGCTTCGACCCGCCGGGTTAATGCCGCCGAATCCAACAATAACTGGGAGGCGTGACAAAAAAGTTAAACTCCTGAATGTAGATTGTTCGCCAGTGCGGCCAAAAATGATAAAGAGTAACAACAAAAAGAAATGACGTCGGGTCATTGTACGATTTTGAACTCGCTAAAATCCACATTAGCAGGCGATGAATCGACAAAAAACCCTATAATCAGATAAGAGTACGGTTATTGTGTGAATGGTTAGACGAGTTCTATCGCAACTGCCGTCGCTTCGCCGCCACCGATGCAGAGTGCGGCGATACCCTTTGTACCACCGGTTTGTTTCAATGCGTGCATTAATGTCACTATGATGCGCGATCCTGTAGATCCGATCGGGTGTCCCTGCGCACAAGCGCCGCCGTAAATATTGACCTTTTCAGGATCGAGCCCAAGATCTTTAATTGCAGCCATAGTGACCATGGCAAATGCTTCGTTAATTTCAAATAGATCAACTTCATCTTTCTGCCAACCGGTTTTCTTCAGCAATTTCTCAATTGCGCCAATGGGAGCAATCGTAAATTCTGACGGATGCCTTGAATTCGTTGTGTGGCCCACGATTTTCGCAATCGGTGTCAGGTCCCTTTCCTTTATAGCGCTTGCACTGGCAAGGACTAGAGCTGAAGCCCCGTCTGAGATTGAGCTTGAATTCGCAGCGGTCACGGTACCATCTGCACTGAAGGCCGGCTTGAGCGTCGGGATTTTGTCTATATTTGCGTTGCCAGGTTGTTCGTCGATTGTAATCGTCACTTCACCTTTACGGGTTTTGATAGTCACGGCAACGATCTCGGCGTCCAACTTACCTGCCGCAATAGCAGTCTGGGCACGGGTGAGTGATTGAATAGCAAAAGCGTCCATATCCTCGCGAGTCATTTGATACTTATCTGCTGTATCCTGAGCAAAAGAGCCCATGAGTCGGCCTGTTTTGGCGTCTTCCAGACCGTCAGTGAACATGGAATCCTGCACTTCCTGGTGTCCCATACGCAGACCAGCTCTCGCCTTAGGTAGCAGGTAAGGGGCGTTGCTCATGCTTTCCATGCCTCCTGCAACCATGATTTCGTTGGTGCCCGCTTTAATTAGATCGTGAGCAATCATGGTGGCTTTCATGCCCGATCCACAGAGCTTATTGATCGTTGTAGCGCCAGATTCAACTGGGATGCCGGCATCAATTGCTGCCTGTCGTGCCGGGCCTTGCCTCAAGCCAGAGGGTAAAACACATCCGAGTATTATTTCTTCAATATCACTGCCTTTCAGGTTTGCCCGGGAAACGGCTGCCTTAATTGCTGCGGCGCCTAATTCGACCGCGCTCAGGTCTGACAAGCTTCCTTGAAAGCCGCCCATGGGGGTGCGTGCGCCACCTGCGATATATACATCATTCATTGTGTTTACTCTTTATTGTACGTTTAGTGTGTGCTCTCGTGATTCAGCTTTTGATCAATGACAAGTACTAGGGCTAGGCAAATTGCTGAGTTAGCATTTTCCACTGCTGGCGCTGAATATCCAAGGCCGCTTCAAGTTCCTTCAGCTTATGCCTTGTTTCGGTTTCTTCCCACTTCTTTAAAATTGTTTTCCGTTTCAGCTCGATCCAGTGATGGCGGTAGGTTGACCATTCGTTTAAGGCTTCAACTAATTGATCGTATTCTGCCTCCAGAATTTCAAGCCATAACTGGTTGTGGCTCGATTTTAATTTACTGATCTCTGCTTTCGCTTTTTTCAATTGCATGCTGGCGATGCTCTGTTCAATTATTTCGGGCGCGATTCGTTTCAAGTCAGAGGTCAGAGAGCACCAGGACAAGACTTTGATAAGCCACTTGGTCGGATCGTACTGATACCAGAATATGCCATTGCGATAGTCCCATTGAAAAGTATGGTGATAGTTGTGATAACCCTCACCATAGGTAAAAAAGGCAATGATGGGATTATCCTTTGAGCTGTTCATGTCGGAATAGGGTTGTCTGCCCCAGAAATGCGCCAGAGAATTTATCAAGAAGGTCGTGTGGTGACTGAGTACCAGACGTAAGAAGCCGAGTAATAGAAGACCTCCTAGGGCATCTCCGAGCAGTGCGCCGATAAAGGTTGTCAGCAGAAAATTGGCTGCTAGGGCCAGCAGTGCATAGTGTTTATCTTGCCATACGACAATGGGGTCCTTGTCTAAGTCTTTGATATTGCTGAAATCTTTTTCGGCGGCCTGATAATCCCGCAACATCCAACCCATGTGAGAGTACCAAAAGCCGCGCTGTGCGGAATAGGGGTCTTTGTCCACATGATCCGTATATCTGTGATGGTGCCGGTGGTCTGCACACCAAACGCGGATGGAGTTTTGGACTGCCAGAGTGCCACCAATTGCGAAGAGAACTCTGACCATCGGGTGGGCTTTGTATGTTTTATGAGACCAGAGCCGATGATAACCCGCGGTAATTGAAAGCCCATTCCACAGCATAAACAAGACAAAGGTGACCCACATGCCAAGTGAATAACCTGTTGTGAAGCCATACCAGGGAACCACAGTGAGTGCCACCAGCGTTGTGCTTATAAAGATAATCATCACATCCAAGCGCAACTTCGGCTTAGATTCTAGGGGTTTAGGTTCCAGTTCTGGATTTAACTTGTTGTCTAATTGTTTATTCATCTTGTTTATTCCCTTGCTGGAAATTCAGTTCTTGCAGCTTCTATAGTCGCATCCTATTTTAGCGTTGCTCGGAAATCAATCCTCCAGATTAAACGGCCTGTGATATGCTTCGAGGCACTTTAATTAAAGCTAGTCTGGAGGACCAATGAGTTCAAAAGCGCAAGCCGCTTTAGCGGTATTTAAATCCTATGAAGGTGAAGAGGAAGGGGTCGGAGATTGGTTGACGGTTGATCAAGACAGAATTAATACGTTTGCTGATGCTACCTTGGACCACCAGTTCATCCATATTGATCCGGTAAAATCTGCAGAATTGTCGCCCTACAAAGTCACAATCGCTCATGGTTTTCTTACTTTATCGCTCATGGTTCATCTCGGTGGCAGTATCGCTCCATTGAAGCCTGAGGCATTGGAAGGTGTTTATATGGGGGTTAATTACGGTCTTGATAAGGTTCGTTTCCCCGCACCTGTGCCTGTTGATTCTCGCATAAGAGCTAGACACCGTTTGGTTTCAGCTGAACTTAAGAACGCGAGCACGATCCAGATTAAACGCGAAGTGATCATTGAAATTGATGGCGGTGCTAAGCCCGTTTGTATCGCTGAGTCACTTGTACTAATGATGTACGCGGACTAATTAAAATCAGGAGTGAGTCATGACTGTTATTACCAAAGATGATCTTATTCTAAGTATTCAGGATGCCCTGCAATACATTTCTTACTATCATCCTGCCGACTTTATCAAAGCTTTAAATGGGGCTTATGAAAGAGAAGAATCAAAGGCTGCCAAGGAAGCCATGGCCCAGATACTGATTAATTCGAGGATGTGTGCTCAAGGGAAGCGGCCGATGTGCCAGGACACTGGCATTGTGAATGTCTTTATATCGATTGGAATGGACGTCCGTTTTGACACGGATCAGTCTATTGAAGATATGATTAATGAAGGCGTTCGGCGCGCCTACTTGTTGCCAGACAATGTGCTCCGGGCATCGGTATTGTCAGATCCCGCCGGTAAGAGAATAAACACCAAGGACAATACGCCTGCCGTCATTCATACCGAGCTTGTGCTGGGCGACAAGGTCGAAGTTCATGTGGCGGCCAAGGGCGGAGGTTCCGAGGCGAAATCGAAACTTGTCATGCTTAACCCCGCCGACAGCATTGTTGATTGGGTGTTAAAGACAGTGCCGACCATGGGCGCGGGTTGGTGTCCACCCGGTATGTTGGGGATTGGCATTGGCGGCACTGCGGAAAAGGCGATGTTGCTGGCTAAACGTTCACTGATGGATTCTATCGATATTCATGAACTGCAAGCCCGAGGGCCCAAATCCAGGGTCGAAGAACTTAGGCTTGAACTGTTCGAGAAGGTTAATGGTCTGGGTATTGGTGCTCAGGGTCTTGGCGGATTAACGACCGTTCTTGATGTCAAAATCATGGATTACCCCACGCACGCGGCTAATCTGCCCGTGGCGATGATTCCAAATTGTGCTGCGACCAGGCACGCACATTTTGTGCTTGATGGCTCTGGTAGCGCTGATCTTGTGCCGCCAAAACTTGAAGATTGGCCAGAAATAACTTGGGAAGTTGGTTCGGGCACAAGACGAGTCAATTTGAATACCGTCACAAAAGAAGATGTCGCAGGGTGGCAACCCGGTGAGACAATTTTATTGTCAGGCAAAATGTTGACCGGAAGAGATGCAGCCCACAAGCGCATCCGTGATCTGTTTGCGGAGGGTAAAGGTTTGCCTGAAGGCGTAGACCTTAATGGCAAGTTTATCTACTACGTCGGCCCAGTTGACCCAGTGAGGGATGAAGTCGTTGGACCTGCAGGCCCAACGACCGCCACTCGTATGGATGGTTTCACCGATATGATGCTAGAAAAAACAGGCTTGCTGGGGATGATAGGTAAAGCAGAGCGTGGGCCGGCAACAATTGAGTCGATTAAGAAGCATAAAGCGGTATATTTGATGGCCGTCGGTGGTGCTGCGTACCTGGTTTCAAAGGCAATTCGAAAGTCCAGAGTTGTGGCTTTTGAAGAGTTGGGGATGGAAGCAATTCACGAATTTGAAGTCGAGGATATGCCCGTGACTGTTGCCGTGGATTCAACCGGTGATTCAGTTCATGTCTCGGGGCCAAAAGAGTGGCGATCAAAGATCGGGCTCATTCCTGCGATGCAGGATTAGTCTATTAGAATCAATTGCTTATAAATGTGCGCCGCAATTGAGCAGATTGAAAGACGGGGCGCTTTAGAGTACATTACACGATTGAACTTCGGGGTGATTTTTATGTCCAAAATTAGGCTCTTTTTGGGGTCTGGATAAAGAGCTTTGGATAAGAATTAACTATTTCTGTCGAATATGACCCATCAATGCTAATTTTCAAGCAACAAATATTGGAATACATATAACATGGCGCAAGAATCAACGTCAGTTGACCAGCTCTATTTGAATGCCGAAGGCCTGGCTCAAGATTTCTCTCTTTTCCCTCAAAAGCAACCTGCATCAGTCATTAAGGGTCTCTTGTCAGACAAGCAGATCGAGGCGAAATTGGACCAGCTTCGCAATATGGAAGTTGATGCCTACATTGCTGCAACGGTAGCGCCAACAGAAGAATCGACGCGCCCCGGTGCCAGAGCCATTGTTGATGCGCTCAACGTACCCGTGTCCAACGTGATCGAAATGGGACCTTTTTACTGTGCAGAGTTAGAATTCCAGTTTGATGACTCAATCAGAAAAATAGGGCTAATAGCCCAGGACAGAGCCCACGCAACGGGTGTTTGGGGTCCGGAGCATCATGAGATTGCAGCGAAGATGGCTGCTGATTTCGCCATCAGATCTATGCCTATCGTGACTTTCATGGACACGCCTGGCGCTGATCCGTACGAAGAAGCAAACGCCCATAATCAAGCACATTCAATATCCAGACTTATAGCTGAGCTGTGTAACGTTGATGTGCCAACCCTGGGGATTATCGTCGGACAAGGATATTCCGGTGGCGCGATACCGCTTGCCGCCAGTAATTTACTCCTTTGTGCTCGCACAGGTGTTTTTAACACTATTCATCCTAAGTCCTTGGCAAACTTGGTCAGACGTTACAATTTATCCTGGCAGGAGTGTGCAAAATTTGTCGGAGTCTCGTCCTATGAGCTCTATCGTCAGGGGAATATCGATGGTGTGATCGACTATGATCCAGGCGAAGCAGAAAACATTGGTAATTTGCGAGATGTGATTGTCTCAGGGATTCAGTCCATCGAAGATAGTACGCGCCAGTTCGTGATCGATCATCCTGAAATTATGGATCACTACCAGCGTAATATTACTCGCTATCTCCACCCCTCAGAGTTCTTGTCGGCGGTTAATGCTAGCACAACGCTAAAGCTTCGAACTTCACCGACGGCTTACCCAAATGTTTTTGGATCAGCCTATCGCTATATGCGCTACCTTGGCTTGAGAAAGAGAATTAAAAGTACCACCACGACCCAATACGGTCGTTTAGCTGATGTTGCGATTCCGCCCGGCGAGCTTGCGCAAAGAATACACATGGAGCAACGCTCTGGTTTTTTCGATTGGTTGCAGGACCCGGATAAAATTCTTTACGAAGATGTTCTGAGTAAAGCCTGGCAAAATTACACTGACAAGAAAGCGGCCGTCGGCGATGAACGAGGACGAATCGCTAAATTGATTTTTGGTGAGCCTACTAAAAATTATCAAAGGGCTAAGCAAGAGCTATGTTTGTTAGCCGGTCTGCATTTGTACAATCGATGGAAAGCGAGTGCGAGGGACAATCTGGCAGCGCTGATTGAGCATGTTGGCGATGAAGATGCCAGCGGCTACCTGCTTAAACCGGTGGATGTTAAAGATGTAAAAGGTTTGCTCGGCGCAATGTCTGACACCGATAGCGAGTTCGTCAGTTATCTGAAAAGTCGTTTTTCTTATGAAGGTAAGAAACTCTTTGACTCGGAAGTTATTGAAGGGAAAGCGTCTGATTTACTGCTATCTGAGTTGATCTCTGAATTCAATCTCATTCTTGAGGGGCCTTCGCTATTTAGTCAGGAAAAATTATCCGGGCAAAACCTTTCAGATTACACGCAGCGGTTGTTGCAGGAAGAAAACCACTCCATTCAACTGAATCGTCGTCTACTGGAAGACAGTTTGTGGTCCTACATAGACAGAAAGAGTGATGTGGCCGTAATTGTGGCAGATCAAGACAGAACCATTCTTGATGTTGTTCTTGATGAGGATGTCAGGGATGATTTTGTCACCGAATGTCAGAATTTGATAACCTTTTCCGTTGTCTACGATAATCTCATTTCCGACTTGGTATCTGTTGCTCGACAAGCGCATGAGTCGAAAACTCTTTCGGCCGAGTTTATTCAACATTTATTACAGCGCTCATTCTCCGAGGTTGCAGCTTTAGAGTCACTGTCCGATGTGAGCGAAGCGACGATCAAAAGTAAATTCAATAACTGGATTGGGTTGTTAGCAAGCCATTCCCGCACCTCGGTATTTTTAAAGTCTGCTGAGGAGTGGATACGAGTAGTTCACAAAGATAAGTCAGACACACTGTTTGTCATTGTTAGTTTCTTTTTTGAGAAGATTTTACCTGAGTACTATTCAACGCTCGAATCTGGCAAGAAGTTTGAAGGTCGTGTTGAGCCGGTAAGAATTGGTCGTCGAAAAGACTTTTGGAATCGGCTTACTATTGCTTACCGTGACTTGTTGTTTCACGAGTTGTTAACGAAAGAAAAACGCACAGGCAGAACGAACTATACAACTCTGCTTGAGAAGTTTGTGACCAATTTCGAAGAACTTAATAGCACTTTAATGTCCGCGAACCCAGTCGCGTTTCCAACCTTTCGGCCCTCGATTGAAGCGGCGCTAAAAAAAGGCGTACATCCCTCGGGAATGGTTACCGGCATCGGTGATATTACGACAGAGCAAGGCAGCTATCGCGCTGGGTTGGTCATGTCTAACGTCGCATTTCAGGCCGGAAGTATTGATAACTCAGATTGCGTGCGGTTTTGTAAGCTATTAGTTGAGTGTGCGATTCAACGTATTCCTGTTGTTTGCTTCGTGTCCTCAGGTGGTATGCAAACGAAAGAAGGCGCGGCTGCGCTTTTTACGATGGCGGTTATCAATGATCGTATCACCAGGTTCGTGCGTGATAATGACCTGCCGATAATGATGTTTGGTTTCGGAGATTGTACCGGTGGCGCTCAGGCAAGTTTTGTGACTCACCCACTTGTTCAGACTTATTATTTGACCGGTACTAGCATGCCTTTTGCTGGCCAAACTGTAGTAGAACGAAATCTACCGTACACCTGCATGATGAGTAACTATTTATCAGTCATACCAGGAGCGATGAGAGGACTTGTAAAACATCCTTTTGCGGAGGACTTGGATAAAGAATTACGCAGAGTAGACCCCGCTATTCCTTTGCCAACAGAATCGGTAGAGCAGGTTATTGATCGTATTATGTCCGGTCGCCTAACGGCAGCGGAGCCTATTGTTTTGAAGCGAGTGACCTCTGAGGACGATCTTATACGGCCGATTCAGCGCGTGCTGATTCATGCCCGTGGCTGTACAGCGGTTAAATTGGTATCGAAGGCAATTGAGTTTGGTCATGAAGTGGTATTGGTGCAATCAGATCCCGACATGGAATCTGTGCCTGCGGATATGGTGCGCGCTGATACTAAACACACGCTAGTTTGTATTGGTGGTAACACTTCTGACGAAAGCTACCTGAACGCGCTGAGTGTGCTGAATATTGCTGAGCTTGAAGGGGTTGATGCCCTTCACCCTGGCATTGGGTTCCTATCGGAAGACCCCAACTTTGCGAAGGTGGTGCGTGAGCATTCCATTAATTTCATTGGACCCAAAGTAAGCAGCATGGAAACCATGGGTAATAAATCCAATGCAATTAATACCACCATGAGCAATAACGTGCCTGTTGTCCCTGGTAGTCATGGCATTGTGTATACGTCAAAGCAAGCAGCTGAGATTTCTGAACAGATCGTCTATCCAGTGCTGCTAAAAGCAGTACACGGCGGGGGTGGTAAAGGTATTCAGATTGTCAGGCGGCCAGAACAACTACATGGGCTGTTTCATCAGGTGACAGCGGAGGCTCGTGCTGCTTTTGGTAACGGTGATCTGTACATTGAGAAGTTTGTCACTTCCTTGCGGCACATCGAAGCTCAGGTGTTAAGAGACACCCACGGCAATTGTCGGGTGCTGGGCATACGAGACTGTAGCGTTCAGCGTAATAATCAAAAATTGATGGAAGAGTCAGCTTCAACAATGCTGCCCGAAGAGCACAAAAAAAGCGTTTATGAGTACGCCACTAGAATTGCAAACGCAGTGGACTACATTGGCGCTGGAACCGTTGAGTTCATTTATGATGTGCCTAGCAATGCTATTTATTTCATGGAGATGAATACTCGTTTACAAGTTGAGCATCCGGTAACGGAAGTGACCACGGGTATAGACATTGTCAAAAAGCAATTTGAGATTGCAGCGGGAGGGTCGATCGCAGACCTTGTGCCGAAAGCACATGGCTATGGACTTGAAGTCAGGGTCAATGCAGAAAAGGCAGTTCAAGATGCAGATGGACTTGTTTCGTTTGTACCGACACCTGGTGAAATAACCCGATGTGAACTGCCTGATGTGGACCACATTCAGCTTATCTCTATGGCGGGTGAGGGCAAGGTTGTTTCGCCTTTCTACGACAGTCTAATTATTCAAATTATTTGTTATGGCACAGATAGAAATGATGCTGTAACAAAAATGATTGAGTATCTTGATAAGGTTGTTATTCATGGTATCAGCACGAACATAACGCTAATCAAACGAATACTTAAGGATGATGAGTTTCTTAACGGGATATATGACACGGGTTTCCTGCCTGCTTTTTTAGAGCGCACCGATGTGCCAGCGTTGATTGCAGAAACGGAAGACGCATCTGGAATTGAATCAAGGGGTATTGACCTTGAGATGTTGAGAATAGAAGGCAGTAATGAGTTGAAGGTACTGTCGCCGTCAACAGGAGTCTTCTATCGCACCCCTTCACCAACGGAACCAGAGTATGTGAACGTGGGTGATGTGATAGATATTGAAACAGTTATTTGTCAACTCGAGGCGATGAAGATGTTCACGCCTGTCAATTTGAATACGTTCTCAAGTGACGACGGCGAAGTTTATGACTCAAATCAGAAATATGAGGTAACCAGAATTAACCTTGGTACCGGTCAACAAGTTAATGAAGGGGATCTGCTGTTTGTGATTAAGCCTGTAGATGCTGTTCAGGCTGCAGAATAGGCTGGCCTAAAAAAGCAAGCCTTTGATGCTGTTAGAAAGACCTAGGCACTACATAACTTTATGAATAAGTGCCTGCCGCTTTTTTAGAAGCTGGGAGATAATGTTTAGCTCTGATGTAATGACCGTATCGAATCTTGTTCGTATTTCAGATTGTTGTCGATAGACTGAACCATGGCTTGCCTCCGGTATATCTACTGCAGCGATTTCCTTCGCTCGACTTCTTTGCATTTGGTCAATATTCTTCTGGAGATCTTTGATCCTGTCATCAACGTCAAACAGAAGCTGCCTATCTTGCGATGCCTCTGACTGTTTCGATTGAGTCAATCTTGCATGGTCAATATTGCTAGTTTCTCTCATCGGTTCTTTGTTGTCGGTTGCGGTCTTCTCCATGGATCCTTTGACAGAGACGCTTTCAGGTTTTTCAATTGGGCGTTCAGATACTCCCTCACAGGGAATTGCAGAGAAGCTAACATGTCCCTGACTATCAACGCATTTGAATATTTCTGCATGCAGAAGCGGAGTAATGCTTATGCTTAGTATGAGCGTTAGGGTTGGCAAGACGGATATGGGGTTGAACTGTATGGGTAATGATTGTTTTATGTTCATGGCGTAGATTCTACGCGACGGGTAAAACGAGAGCCGATAAGTGTGATTGTGCGGTGCCATATTAGGGCTGAATGGTGACAGCGCTAAACTAGTTCAAATACACCTTTAGTGATATAGATCGAGCCAATGGCCAGCATGACAATTCGCCCAGCAGATTTAAAGGTTTTGTCATTGATTTTGTTGACGACCAGACTCCCAAGCCAATTCCCGAATATTGCAGCGGAAACAACGGCGATAAAGATGAATACCGACAACTCTTCTACTGCAGTGATAAGAAACGAGTAGTAGGTAAGTTTCAGAATATGGCCAAAAGTTTGGGTGATAGCCTTTGTGCCCAGGATTTCATGCCTGGTGAGGCTACTTTTCACGTAGAACAGATCCAGCACAGGACCTGATGCGCCTGCCAACATTTGGGCTGTGGTGACCAGCAGGCCGCAAAGTAGTGCAACTGGCTTGCGTTCCATATCCAGATCGATTGATTTAGGGATGCAGAGCGCGATAAATGGAAATGCGCCGATTAGAATAAATACGATGGCTTTGTTCGGGATGAAAGTAATCGCGACAAATATCCCCAGAATAATGAGCGCCCCAAGGCTGTAGGGGGCCAAAACGGACCAACGAATGTGATCCCGGTAAAGCCATATTCTAGAGCCATTGGATACGGCTTGAGCGACGCCATGAAGTACCATCGCGGCGGGTACTGATAGGAAAAACCCAAAGATCCCCATCAGAATCATCCCTCCCGCCATACTCAACACGCCAGAGATAAAGCTAGTCACGAGGGTTGCAATAATTAGTAGGATCGAAAGCAAAGTTTATCCAGCTGTGAAGAGGTGTTTAATTTTCGTGAACGTTTGTCGGACCATAATCCTTAAAGCGTATGGGTGATAAAAGAGAATAGAAAGAATATGATGTATCTCAAAATGGAATACATAAGACGCCGCTGCAATAAACGAGGGTAACCATGATTGAAAACCTGGAAACACTTCTGTCTCTTTCAAGGACAGGTACCATGTTAGAAGCAAGTACTGACCTTAGGATTTCTCAATCAGCAGTAAGCAAACGTATTTCTGTTTTAGAACGATACTACAATCGTAAGCTCATCCAAAAAAAGGGCAGACGAGTTGAGCTAACGCAGTATGGTCAGAAACTTGTAGATAAGATTGCACCTATTTTATCTGAGCTAAGAGATCTGTTTCTTGAGGATGCGCCTGCTGGCAGGGGCGTATTGAGTATTGGCGTCTCGGACGCAATTTTGTCGTCCTGGGGGCCTTCTGTTTTTTATCGGGTCAAAAAATTGATGCCCGAAGTAAAATTTGTCTTTCATACTTTTCGCACACCCGTGGTACTTGATCGAGTAAGGTCGGGCGAGTTTATGGTTGGCGTTTGTACCGGTTCAGAGACATTGGATACTGACCTTCAATCAGAAATACTCATGCAGGAGGATATGGTGATTATCCCTTCCGGACTCGAGAAAATTGAAGGATCGCTTTCAGGCGGAATCAAGGTGATTAGTATTGAAGACTACTCCGGCGCTTGGCGCTCATTTAAGGATGTTGTCGCGCGCTTGAATATACATCGAGAAGTTGCGTTAGAGTCTTTTTTTAGTGTTGCACAAATGTCCATAGCAGGTTTTGGCCATGGACTTGTTCCAATCGGTGTCGCAAGAACCTTGAAGGTGCCTGAAAATAAGTTGATTAACCTTGGTAGTGAAGGACTCACTAGACCGGTGAGATTCGTGGCAAGAAAGTCAACTTACTCCATTCCGATCGTTGCAAATTTTTATCAGTATTTACAATCTGAAGTATTGAACTAACACGCAAAGCTAAGCGTGAATTAGTTTGTCGGTGCGGCGTCGTCCGTTCCTTCATCCAGAGGCGTAAGTGATAACTCACCCAAGCCTGGTTGGGGCGCTTCTTTTTTTGCAGCTGGCGCACCAGGTGGTGGGAATTTCGCCTTCTCTTGTATAGGTTTTGCTCTAGGTTTTGCTTCTCTTACGTCTGCATCCGAGCCGCTCGCCTTTTTATCAAGAGTGATTTTTAAGCGTAGGTTGTTCTTTGAATCAGCATTCTTGAGCGCCTCTTCCAGGCTGATTTTACCTTGCTTGTATAGTTTGAAAAGTGCCATATCAAAGGTTTGCATGCCTTGTTCACCGGACTTTTCCATCAACTCTTTCAAATCAGATACAGCACCCTTGGCAATAAGGTCAGCGGCTCGTGGGGTGCCTAATAGTATTTCAATGGCCGCCGCTCTTTTTCCGTCTAAGGTAGGAATTAGTCGCTGAGAAATGATCCCTCGCATGTTTAAGGACAAATCTTGAAGCAATTGATTGTGCCTCTCTTCTGGGAAAAAATTGATAATTCTGTCCATTGCCTGATTTGCGTTATTGGCGTGAAGCGTGGACAAACAAAGGTGACCTGTTTCTGCGAATGCCAGAGCGTGTTCCATTGTTGCCTGATGGCGGATCTCACCTATAAGGATTACGTCTGGCGCCTGACGTAGCGTGTTGGCGAGGGCTTCTTGAAATGAATTTGTATCTGTTCCAACTTCGCGCTGATTAACAATGCAGTTTTTATGCGGGTGGGTAAACTCGACGGGGTCCTCGATGGTAATAATGTGGCCCTTGGATTTTTCATTTCGGTAGTCTATCAAAGCTGCCATTGAGGTCGACTTGCCTGAACCTGTGCCGCCAACAAAAAGCACGAGCCCAAGTTTTGACATGATAAGTTTAGGTAAGACTGGCGGCAGTCCGAGGTCTTTATAATTAGGTAAGGTGTTTCCGAGACGCCGAATCACCATCGAAACTTGATTACGTTGACGGAAGATATTGACTCGATATCTTCCAAGCCCTGGCCTTGATATAGCCAGGTTCATTTCCGAGGTCTCTGCAAATTGATTGCGCTGCTCCTCTGTCATCACAGAATCTGCGATAACGGCAATTTCTCCAGGTTTCATGGGAACGTCACTGAGCTTATTTAAAGTGCCGTGGAACTTGGCGCTGGGTGGGGCCCCTGTACTGTAGTAGAGGTCTGAACCTTCCTTATCGACCAGTATTTTCAAGCACTCTTCAAAACCAAGCATCGCTATTCAACCGTGAGATTCTCTTATGAAGTTTAAGAGTAATACAATCTGGTGTCTTCGGCACAGTATTTGATTGCTAAGTCGCATTGTCTGTCGTTTCAGGTTTGGGTTTGTGACTTCTTCAAGCAGCAGTACGATTAGCCATGAGAGCAGTATGGTTATCACTGTATGATCCGCGGGATAACGATGCTGGATAATAGTAGGTGGGTTCGGTTGGGTGAATTTTTCAGGGCGCGCGGTTATTACAGGCTTTTTGCCGCGTCGTAAAACTAGGATTAGAACACTGGGTCATGCGGATAGATAGGTCAGTGGGCATTGCTGAATTCGAATATGAGGAATGCAAAGAACAACAATGATGCGGTAATCAGAAGCCAGTGTGAAGCTCTCAAATTCTTTAGGGTATCGTTTGTAATATACTGGTCCACGATTTCCCAGCTGGTGCAAAACGATAAAAACATCACCGATTGGCAACATCTTTTGAGTCTCAATTACACCATTAAAAATGCTGAGGTGAAAATCACTAGGCCATTGGTTGTGAAACCTTTCACGTTGAGTTTGCGCTCAGATTGCGCGACATTATTTTTGCAGGTACATCATTTATAAGTAGATCTATTGTTGTTATATCTCTTGTAAATCGATTAGCCCGATTGCTTGGAATTGCTTTTTGACTCAGTACTCAAAAAGCTCGCCAGATGGGCTTGTGAGCGATAATCGATTGCTTGTGGCGGACTCAGTGAAGCCTATTTGTCTCGCTGCGATGCCAAATTCCTCGCTGATCGCAATGACTTCATTAACTCGGGTTTGTGGAACATATAGCTCCATTCTGTGACCCATATTGAAGACTTTGTACATTTCCTGCCAGGGTGTTTCAGAGGCCGTTTGAATCGCGGCGAATAGTGGTGGCGTTGGAAACAGGTTGTCTTTGATGAAGTGAACATTCTGACCAAATTTCATGCATTTTGTCTGCGCACCGCCGGAACAATGAATCAGGCCTTTAACCTCGTCTCGCATGGTGGTGAGGACTTTGTGGATTACCGGTGCATAGCTTCTAGTCGGACTGAGAATAGCCTCGCCCACATTGAGACTAGACTTTGGCAATGAGTCTTCGAGTTTGTATGGGCCGCAGTAAACTAGGTTGGCGGGAAGATTTGGGTCAAAGGATTCTGGATATTGCTCGGCGTAGTATTTGCAGAGCATGTCATGTCTTGCACTGGTCAAGCCATTACTGCCGATGCCACTGTTTTCTCGATCTTCATGCCGTGCTTGGCCAGTAGATGAAAGACCGACGATGGCGAGTCCAGCACCTATTTTGTTAGTGATCACGTCATTTTTACGCATCACTGTGACCGCGCAGGAATCGACCGCAAGTGTGCCTGTGATATCACCGACATCAGCAGTCTCTCCGCCGCCGGAATGAATGTTGATACCCTGGTCTCGCATTTCTGCCAAAAACATTTCGGTGCCTTCAATGAGTGCAGCTATAACTTCTCCAGGACAGTTCAGCGCGTTGCGATTGATTGTGCTTGAAAGCAGGATTCGGCCATTAACACCAACACAAATCAGATCATCCAGATTCATGACAATGCTGTCCTGAGCAATCCCGTGAAAAACTGAAGCGTCACCGGTTTCTTTGTATTTGAGATAGGCGATAGTTGATTTTGTACCACTGCCGTCTGCGTGAATGATATTGCACTTTTCCGGATCGCCACCAAGATAGTCTTCGGTGATTTTGCAGAAAGCTCCCGGGATAATGCCGCCGTCCAGGGTATCAACGACGGAATGGACCTCGTTCTTGTCGGCGCTGACGCCACGTGACTGGTATCGACTGACAGTTCCACTTCCATCTTGTTTACCTAGTACGACATATCCAGACCTGTCTTTGGCTGCAATTAGACCGCGAAATTCCAATTGTCGAAGGGCTTTTGCGACAGTGTTGGAAGCGATGCCGTGATCCGACGCGATGTTACGAATACTGGGTAGGCGGGCATCTTCAGCCAGTTCGCCGGTATTGATAGCGAAATGAATCTGGTCGATAATTTGCTGGAAGACAGGGATTGCCGAGCCTGAATCTAGGTTAAGTTTCATGGATAGTGCCTTAGTTGCTGAGAGATTTAAGATTGTAGGCATTTGAATAGCGCCAATCTGTACTATTTGTATAATACAGATGCTTGACTGTGAAAGGTAGCCCGCATATCAAAACATTTGTTTGTGAACTGGCTGGTAGCCTGTGCTGATTAGTCGAGAGTGATGAGGCTTTCGGAAGACGAATCGCCTATAATGCGCATCCTCAAAAGCCCAGAATTTGGGCGGGTTGTAAGGACAAAGACTGTGGCATCTGTGGAAGCAATAATTATCGATTACGACGCTGGAAATGTGCGCAGCGTTCAACGGGCCTGTGCCGAAGTTGGGATTACGGCAACTATTACGGCAGATCCCGAAGTCGTCAGACGTGCGGACAGGGTTATTTTCCCTGGCGTGGGCTCAGCTGAAAGTGCGGTTGACACGCTGCACGAAAGAGGCCTGGACGAAGCGCTGAAAGACTTTCATGCCGCTGGCAAGCCTTTGCTCGGTATATGTTTGGGCTGTCAGATTTTGTTGGAATACACTGAGGAAGGAGAGCGTGATTGTCTCGGCTTGTTAGGGGGTGAGGTATTGCGGTTTGATCCTTCTGATGCCGTGATCAAAGTGCCTCACATCGGCTGGAATCAGGTGACCGACGTGGGCGATCATCCGATGCTAAAAAATGTCCGAGAGGGGGATGAGTTCTATTTTGTTCACTCATATTACTGCCGTCCAACAACGCAGTCAGACTGTCTTGGTCGGACTGAACACGGTATTGAGTATTGCTCTATTCTTGGCCGAGACAACTTATTCGCGACCCAATTTCATCTAGAGAAAAGCGGCGCCAAAGGCCTCTCCATACTCAGTGAATTTAAACATTGGGCGGCCGACTGACTTTATCCGGGAACTAAACATCTCCAAGGTTATTGCCCGACAAATTATTGATTTCTAAACCAACAGATCTGAAAAGTCTGGGGAACTTACCCTGTATGTGTGCTTATCGACGGGAACCAACTAATGCTGAGTAAACGAATTATCGCTTGTCTTGATGTGAGAGAAGGCAATCTTGCTAAAAGTGTCAAATTTGTCGATACCAAAGACATTGGAGATCCCGTTGCAAAAGCAAGGGAGTACTACCTCGATGGTCTGGATGAATTGGTCATGTATGACATCACTGCCTCCAGCGACAAGCGCGACATTATGCTTGATGTTGTTGAGAAAGTTGCAGAGCAGATATTTATACCGTTCTCGGTCGGCGGCGGTATTAGATCCGTTGAAGATGCAAACAAATTACTCTGGGCTGGCGCTGAGAAAATTAATCTAAATTCCGCGGCTGTGCAAAGGCCTGAGCTCATCTCCGAGTGCGCCTATGCTGTTGGCAGTCAGAATATTGTCCTCTCAATGGATATCAAGAGAGTAGAGATCAACCGCGGTTTTCCAAGTGGGTACGAGGTCGTCATTAATGGGGGCAGAACGCCCGTTGGCATGGACGCGCTTTATTGGGCGCTCAAGGGTGAAGAGCTGGGTGCCGGCGAACTCGTTGTGAATTCAATTGATGCTGATGGTACCCGCGAAGGCTATGAGATTAACTTGACTCGAATGATAGCTGAAGCTGTTAGCATTCCAGTGATTGCTTCAGGCGGTGCAGGAAAGCCGGAGCATTTGTTAGAAGTGTTGACTGAGGGTAAAGCAGATGCTGCCTTAATTGCCTCGATGGTTCACTTCGGCGAGTATACGGTGAGTGGTATAAAAGCCTGGCTGGATGAGCAAGGTGTGAATATTCGCAAGACCTGGTAGACCCACCTTATTCGAAGGTTACTAGAAGACTATTTGAAAGTCTGGGGCAAGAAATGGAAACGATGACAGAAAAAAGGTTAGAAGAACTCGAGACCCGAGTTGTCTTTCAGGAAGATACAATACAGAAGTTGGACGATGCTCTGGCGGCTCAGCAGCAACAGATAATGGATCTGGAGCGTCAGATACAGATAATGGGTACGCAAATTAAAGAAATTGAACTGGAGCCCGCATCATCTGGTCCAGAGGCACCGCCACCACATTATTAACAACACGATCAGTTTATCATGGGGCGGAATTAAAGCGGGTTCGCCATTATGAAGTTTGTTTAACAATTGGTTGGAACTCTCATTCGTAGATTTATTTAGGGGAAAAAATTATGAAAGCAGTATGTGTAATCGCTGACTCAAAACTGGCTTGGAACGAAGTCCCAACGCCTACTCCGGGAGTCGGAGAAGTCCTTATTAAGGTGCATGCAACGGCGATCAATCGTGCAGATTTAATGCAGAGAATGGGTATGTATCCACCGCCAGCAGGCGCAAGCGAAATTATGGGCCTTGAGTGCGCAGGTATTGTTGCGAGTATTGGCGAAGGTGTTACTCGCTGGAAAGAAGGTGATGAGGTGTGTGCTTTGTTGGCCGGCGGCGGATATGGTGAATATGCAACTGCGCCAGAGGGCAGTGTGTTGCCTGTGCCTGAAGGGCTTTCTATGGTTCAAGCAGCCTGTCTGCCTGAGGTTTTTGCAACCGCTTACTTGAATATGTATATCGAAGCGAATTTGAAAGAGGGAGAGAAAGTAATACTTCATGCCGGTGCTAGTGGTGTTGGCACCGCTGGCATTCAATTGGCTAAAGCTTTCGGTAATCCTTGTTTCGTCACAGCAGGCACTGATGACAAAATCCAGGTCTGTATAGATCTTGGAGCAACGGCTGGCGCGAACCGAAAAACTGAGAGTTTTCTCGATAAAGCAACAATTTTTGCCGGCGAGTCCGGTGTCGATTTGATACTTGACCCTGTTGGCGGAGGCTACCTTCAAGACAATCTGAAGTTGTTGGGGCTCGGTGGACGTCTGGTCTTGATTGGGCTAATGGGCGGATTGACCTCAGAGATTGACCTTACGCAGATGCTTAGAAAAAGACTTAGAGTGATCGGTTCAACCTTGCGAACACGACCGATTGAAGAAAAAGCAGAGATCATGGGGCAGCTTGAAACAAGAGTTTGGCCGAAAATTGTCGCCGGTGAGATAAAACCGATTCTCGATACAGTATTCCCAATAACAGATATCGAACAAGCACACGAGCTTGTTTCATCCGACACTACTGTAGGCAAGGTTGTTCTATCAATAGAAGCCGCGTAGTAGGGGGAGTGTCATAAAAGCTTTCTAGTGCGGGCTTTGAAATAAAAAGCCAGCACTGGAAAACGAGAAACGACGTCTATCAACAGACTTGCGTTGTGGGCAACTCGACTCGTTGAGGTATCGAGAGAGAAAATTTGAGGGCAAAATCCGAGAGGGATTAGTCACAAGAGTTGTTTCTTCACCAGATGCAAGAGCTAGATATCAGAGTTCTATGACATCCTCAGCCTGAAAGCCTTTATCTGTTTCTGATAGATCAAATTCAACCGAAGCGCCTTGTTTGAGAGTGCGATAGCCTTCCCCGCGAATTGAACGGAAGTGAACAAATATATCTTCTCCTTCTTCTCTTTCGATAAAGCCAAAGCCCTTTGCATCGTTAAACCATTTGATATTACCCAGCTTTCTTTCAGACATAACTAATCCTTTTTTTTATTTTATGTAGGGTTGCGCAATTAGGACAGAAGATAGGTGTCCTGTCGATATCTTTCAGTGTGAAGTTGCGCGATTAGGACAGAGATGTGGGGGGCTGTCTAGTGCTATTTGGTTATTTTTTGATCAACAGTGATGCTGTTAAGCCTGTTTAAGGCCTCATAGCACGAGCCGCTTGGACTCGCACCGCGGGGCTTGCGACCCCGCGCGGCCGGCACTGGTGAGTTGCTTTCGAAAGCCAAGCGAAACAAGCTTAACTAGCGCCAAACGCGGCTCAAATTAGTGCTGTAACGGTTAGAGTTGCGTCACTTTGAGCTTCTGTTGCTCGAGCTGTTCAATGGCAGAGTTCAGCTCAGTCACTTTGTCTTTCTCTTTTTGGACAACGGCTTCGGGCGCTTTATTAACGAAGCTTGGATTGTTTATCTTGCCCTCAGCTCGGGACTTCTCTTTGGTTTTCTTTTCGATCTCTTTGTTCAGACGAGTGAGCTCTGCATCTTTGTCGATTAAGTCGCTAAGGGGGATAAGTACCTGCATGTCTCCTACCAGGTGTGTTGCCGAAGCTGGCGGTTCTGCATCGGCATCAAGCCAGGTAAGGCTTTCTGGTTTGACCAAAAATTCTAATAGTGAAGTGTTACTTTCCAGTCGCGCTTTGTCTTGAGCACTACCGTTAAAAAATAAAACAGGAATCGGTTTACCGAAGGAGATGTCCATTTCTCCACGAATATTACGGGTGCCAGTGACAATAGCTTTTAGCCATGCAATGTCATCTTCAGCTTCTTGATCGACTAACCCGTCAGCGGCTTCAGGGTATGCTGATAGCACAATAGTTTCGCCTGAACCTCTAATCGAGCTTGGAATTTGCTGCCACAATTCTTCCGTAATGAACGGTATGAACGGATGAGCTAACCTAAGCGTTGCTTCAAGCGTTGATATGAGAGTGTATCGAGTGCCTGCTTTTTGCTCAGGTGTCGCATCGTCGCTATTAAGGACAGGCTTGCTCAGTTCGAGGTACCAGTCACACAGTTGATCCCATACGAACTCGTAAATGGCCTTAGCTGCAAGATCAAACCGATAAGTTTCCATTGCAAGATCAACCGCCCTAATGGTTTGTTGAAACTCGGAAACGATCCATCGATCAACGACACTGAGTTCGCGTTTCTGTCCGCTATCGAATGGCTCTATGTCTTCACCTGTAGTTGTATTCATGAAGACAAAATTTGCAGCATTCCACAATTTGTTACAGAAATTACGATAGCCTTCTACTCGATTCATATCGAATCGGATACCACGTGCGCTGGAGGCGATAGAATAAAATGTAAACCTTAACGGATCACTGCCATAGGCCTTGATGCCGTCTGGGAACTCTTTGCGAGTCGCGTTTTCAATCTGCGCAGCTTTCTTGGGCTGAAGCAAATGTCCGGTGCGTTTCTCAACCAGTGCTTCCAGCGTAATGCCGTCGATGATGTCCATCGGATCGAGACCATTACCTTTAGACTTGGACATCTTCTGGCCGTCGGCATCGGTGACAAGACCATGGATATAAACCTTTTTAAATGGTACTTCATCAGTGTACTTCAGGGTCATCATGATCATTCTAGAAACCCAGAAGCTGATGATGTCGTGACCGGTTACCATCAGATCTGTTGAATGATAAGTTTTTAGTGCTTCTGTTTGCTCCGGCCAACCGAGGGTTGCAAATGTCCATAGTGCCGAGGAGAACCACGTGTCGAGTACATCTTCGTCCCGGCTGAGCACAAGGTTTTCCGCGAGGTCATATTTTTCACGAACAGCTTGTTCATCGTGACCAACATAAACTTTGCCAGACTCATCATACCAGGCTGGAATTTGGTGCCCCCACCATTGTTGGCGACTGATGCACCAGTCTTGAATGTCTCTCATCCAAGCGAAGTAAGTATTTTCGGCGTTTTTAGGCGTGAATTCGATGCTGCCATTCTCAACCGCTTCAATCGCAGGATCTGCCAGTGGCTGAATTTTCACGTACCACTGATCACTCAGATATGGCTCAATTACGACACCCGATTTCTCTCCTCGGGGTACAGCCATCATGTGGTCTTCAACCTTATCCAACAAGCCAAGTAAAGTTAGATCTTTGATGACCTGTGTTCGAGCTTCATATCTTTCGAGTCCCTGATAAGCCTCGGGAACCGCTGAATTTAGACTAGCGTCATCGTTGAAGATGTTGATGATGGGTAGGTTATGCCTCTTACCCATATCGTAATCGTTGAAATCGTGTCCCGGTGTGATCTTGACGCAACCAGTGCCAAATTCCTGATCGACATACCGATCAGCAATGATCGGAATTTTTCGGTCGGTAAGAGGTAAGGCTATTTCTTTGCCTACCAGATGTTTATAGCGTTCGTCGTCTGGGTGAACCGCAACCGCTGAATCCCCCAGCATTGTTTCGGGCCGAGTCGTCGCGACGATCAGGAACTCACCGTTAGTGCTATCGGAGTCAACTAGGGGATATTTGAAATGCCATAGATTGCCTTTTTCTTCTTCAGACTCTACTTCCAAGTCAGAGATTGAGGTCTTCAGTGCTGGATCCCAGTTAACCAGGCGTTTGCCGCGATAAATCAAACCTTCGTCATATAAGGAAACAAAGACTTCAAGCACGGCCTCGCACATACCCTCGTCCATGGTGAACCTTTCGGTACTCCAGTCGAGAGAAGCCCCTAATCGACGAAGCTGTTTAGATATGGTGCCACCAGACTGCTCTTTCCACTGCCAAGCGCGTTCAATAAATTTTTCGCGGCCCAATTCTGAAGCCTTAATACCTTCGGCTGCGAGTTGTTCGGTCACTATAAGCTGGGTCGATATACCGGCGTGATCTGTGCCCATCTGCCAGAGCGTCTTATCCCCTTTCATACGCCTGTGACGAATGACTGAGTCGACGAGGCTATGTTGAAAGCCGTGGCCCATATGTAGTGTGCCGGTGACATTTGGTGGCGGAATCATGATACAGAAGGGCTTTCTGTTGACATTATCTGCGGTATCGCGCGGCGAGAAGTAATCGTTCGCCTCCCATTTCTGGTACCAGCTTTGTTCTATATCCTGCGGTTGGTATTTCTTCATTTCTGGCTCTTTTTTTACTGCATTTGAGTCAGAATCTAGTCAACCCCGTACACTCGCAGGTTTAAGATTCCAATGTACATAAATTGACTTAATCGAACCAGTGATTATACACATAGGTTAATTGTCCGAAGAAATAAATATTAGCGAATCTCATCGCCGGGCGACTTGTGATTGTTTGTAAAGATACTGGATAGGTGACGTCATTCTGGGGTTTTTCTCCAAATCCCAACTAGATTTGCCTGCGAAGAGTAACAAGCGCGTTTAATCTTGAGCAAATTTGTTAATATGTTTGTCATGAAATCAACGAAGCCTTTGATCCAGATAACTAGCTACTATGCTTGCCTCGTCTTGCTTGGCGGTATGTTGCTACACTTTTTTCCGGTTCTATCCCAGTACAGCCCCATTGGAGGTACTGAAAATTTGAGCACGGGAATCGGTGAGTTTGTCAGTGGCAAAGCCAAGCCGATCATTATTGATTCTACTAATCAGATGATTAGTCTTGCGATCTCGTTGTTCGGCTTGCTGTTGTTAATGGAGCCCGTAGCTTGGGTTTACATGGGTGCGAGACGTCGAAAAGGGCGTGAGCAATCTTTTGTGCTCACGGTCTTGCTGCTACCCGTGGTTGTTGCAGGTATTGTTATCATTGTCCAAAACTCGCTTGCATTAGCATTTAGTCTCGCGGGCATTGTTGCCGCCGTTCGTTTCCGTTTAACGCTGGATGATTCCTTGGACGCTATATTCATATTCCTGTCGATCGGCGCGGGATTGGCGGCAGGAATCTCAGCATTAGAAATAGCCGCCGTAGTTACCATCTTTTTCAATTACATTATGTTGTTCTTTTGGGAGCTGGACTATGCAGATGAAGTTTCTGTCAATCGCTGGTTCTCTAAAACATGGATGCATAACACTTCCGTGAACAAACATCCCTTGGATAAACAAGCCCTAGAAAGAAAAGCGAACGTTGATGAACCGCCTGACAATAAAAACTCTGAGCAAGACTCTCCACGCTAGCCTGCTGACGTTGGTGCTTGGCTGCAGCGCTGAGCAAGACTTCAATCAATGGCAATTGCCTCCTCAGTTAGATGAAATATCGGGCCTGACTCTGGGCAATAGCGGTTCAGTATTGCTGCACGATGACGAAATAGCTGTTGTTTATGAAGTGCAATTAGACACCGGAGACGTTTCAACAGTCTTGCGGGTCGAACAGCCAACAATAGAGAGGGATTTCGAAGGCATTGCTCACACCGACTCATCGTTTTTTTTAATCACTAGTGAAGGTGAGCTGTTTCAGGTCTCACGCTCCTTTTCACAAGAGGCGACAGACACGCTGGTAAACATTGTTTCAGCTGATGTTTTTGACACCGGGATATTAGACTTATGCGAAATCGAAGGGCTACACGCGTTAAATAACTATTTGTATATCGCTTGTAAAACGCCGTATTTGAAGTCGGACAAAAAAAAACTTGTTTTGTTTGAGTACAGCCTTGAGAGTCACAGTATCACCAATGAATTCAGGTTTGACCTGGAGAGTCTTCAGCTAAAAAAATTCAATACCTCTGCAATCTGGTTGGATGAGCAGTCAATTTATATGCTCTCAGCAAAACAGCATAGGATAATTGAGTTCGATTGGGCTGGCAGTCTTTTGCGACAATTTAAGCTGGATAAACGTCGGCATCCTCAACCCGAAGGTTTAGTCGTCGATCGAGGACGAGTTATTATTGCCGATGAGGGGAATGGAGATGGTGGTCGAATCACTATTTATCCCGCTTTTCCAAGCGAGTAGGTCAGTCATTCTTTGATCGGGCTCGGGCTAAATTGCTCGGCAAACGTCGCGTATTTGCTCGTTCCAAATTTTGTCGCTCGAGAAGTGCTCAAAAGATTCTGAAACGTAACGCAGCGTCTTTTTCATGCCACTTTTAGAGAGTTTGCTGTCAGTAGTGACAAGCGTAAGAATTTGATCCTTGGCATTCAAAATTTGTTGTCGTGCTTTTTGAAGTTCATGTTCTGGCTGGCAATAGCCTCTGAATAGTCGTTTCTTAACGCTACGAATTTTCAAATTCGGTGCGGGTGATGCATAGCTGGCGGCAACAAGGCCGGTTGCGTCAAAGTCATAAATGATAGGCGTGTATATTGCTTGCTCGCTCAGGAGTTTCGCATTATGGCAGCAGTCTCCCGGGTCTACAGATCGTAGAAGTGAATAGTCAGTATTGCCGACGAAATATTGAAATTGTTCTATGAGTGTTGCTTGAACGGCTTCGAGGTGTTCGTAAAATATTGGTTCTGTGGGTTGATCGAGACCAATATTATTGCGTTTCGCCACCCTCTTTTTATGCTCTACGAAAAAAGCAGGACGATGCCCTAAAGTTTGCGTGCCATTTTTGTACGTGACATCAACCCAGCGGACGCGGTAGCTCAGTGGCGTTAAAACATTGAGCATCTTGTAGGCGAGATACTCAGCCCGAAGGTAATTATGGTACGCGCTCTTTTTCTTGCATAGAACGACCAGTTTAAGGTCCCCTTGTTTGTGAAAAATAGACTGCTTGCGCGCTTCCGATTTTTTAAAATCGACCTTTAGAGGTGAATGTGAGCAAGTTTTTTTCTTCAGTCGGTTATTGCCCCTTACATTCAAAGCGATGGGCAATTCAAGGTTATCGAGAATTAGCTGGCCGGGATATGTGTTCTCTTTATTTCTTTCCCTCTCAAGAGCAGAGAAGTCAGCTTGAATTTCGATCTTTAACGTTTCATCTTCGTCGAATAGTCCACCGATGACGGTGGCAGGGAAACTGGCGATGGCTGCAATCAGGATTGATGGAATAATATTAATTAAGATTCACCTCTGGAATATTTCGCTTCGCTCTCAGAGAGCCAAGACCGGAGAGACTATCAGTCTTGGCAAACCATGTCTGGGCACAGAAAGGCTGGTCAAAAAGAGGCTGGTGTTGCTCAGCCGCTTCAGGCTGCATGCTAGCGCGTTCCCATTCGCCGTTTTCTCGTAACTGCCATGATTGTTTGTTGTCCAGAATGTTGGCTTTCATTATCTGTTCTAAGACCTGTTTGCGAACTGTAATGTCAGCTAAGGGAACCATCACTTCGGCTCGCTCGTCTAGATTTCTTTCCATCAGGTCAGCTGATGCCAGGTAGATATCAGCATGCTCAGCGGACATTCGCTCACCGTTTGCAAAGCAATATATTCGAGAGTGTTCAAGAAATCTGCCGACAATACTTTTGACTCGGATGCGGCTACTCATACCCGGAATTCCGGGTCTAAGGCTGCAATGGCGACGAATCACTAAGTCTATCTCAACGCCAGCTTCTGAAGCCTCATAAAACCGTTCGATGAGATCTGGATCGGTTAGCGAGTTAATCTTTAGCCAAATTTGTGCGTTTTTTCCTGCACGCGCATGCTCTATTTCTGCATCAATACAACGATAAATTCTGTCACGTAACTGAAACGGCGCCATGGCCAATGTGTTGGGTGCAACGAAAGACTCGCTGGTAATGTAATTAAGCACAAGATTTGCGTCTTGGCAGAGTGCTGCGTCACGCGTGAAAAAGGACAGATCGGTATAGGTCTTGGCGTTGCCGGGGTGGTAATTTCCGGTGCCGAAATGGCAGTAGATAGCCAGCGTATCGTCTTCTCGTCGAGTAATTACCGTCAGCTTACAGTGTATCTTTAATCCTATAATCCCATAAAGTATTTGCACGCCTGCATTTTCCAGTCGCTTGGCCAAGGCAACATTTGATTGCTCGTTATCTCTTGCTTCGAGTTCGACCACGGCAACAACCGTTTTTCCGCGTCTTGCAGCCTCAACCAGGGCGTTGACGATAGGTGAGTCGTCGCTGGTTCGATATAAGGTCTGTTTGATTGAAAGTACATCTTCATCAACTGCTGCTTGTTCAAGAAAGCGAACGACGACATCAAAACTTTCATAGGGCCAATGTACCAACAGATCTTTTTCTTTGATGGTGCTAAAACAATCGTGATTATGATCCAGCATTCTTTGTGGGTATCTTGGCTGATGAGGCGGATAAACGAGGGTCGGAAATCGATTGTTGTCAATCAGGTCAGATATTTGAGATAGACCGGGAACTGTTTCAATAATAAAAGGTTTGGAACTCACTGAAATACCCTGAAACTCGAGCATCTCTAATTCAGTTTCATTAAGTAGGCCAAGATGTTGGCTAATGAAGCGCAAGTTCGCCTCGGACAACCCATTAACCTTTAGTCTTATTACGTTCGCCTTGTGACGTTTTTTTAGACCCGACTCAACAATTGATCTTAAATCATCGGTGCGTTCCTTTTTTGCCAGATCGTTGTCTCGAAGAATTTGAAAGGTTCCGCTGCTCAGCAGTTTAACATTGGGCAGCAGCATGCTGCTCATCTGCGCTAGAATGTCTTCGAGTAACACGTAACGTGTATTCATCCCCATAATTGAAATGAACCGGGGCAAATTTGCTGGCACTGGCAGCAAAATGTGATTGTTCTCAAGTTGCAAAGCCACGCACATGCCACCGCTTGGAATGTAAGGGAAAGGATGTTCTTCATCAAGCGTAAACGGCGTTAGAACTGGCATTATTTGAATACGAAAATAATCAGATAGCCAGTTTTTTTCGTCTGTCGATAAGCTGTCTGGCTCTGTGATCGAAATTCCAATTGCTTGTAGTTCTGTTTTTTGAGACTGCCATATGGCCTCTTGCTTGCTCATCAAACTGTCTGCACGTAGACCTATTGCTGTGAGTTGCTGTTCTGGCGTCAGCCCATCGATACTGCGTGAGAGGATACGATCGCTAACTAATCGATTGAGTTTTGCAACCCGCACCGTATAGAACTGGTCGAGTACAGCCGCGGAAATTGCAAGGAACCTTACTCGTTCAAACAAAGGCACATTGGCATTGTCAGACTCTTCTACCACGCGTTGGATAAATTGGATATCTGATATTTCACGATTGAGATAGCGAGCATTAGATAGCACGTCGGGAAGTAGTTCCGTCGCAGGTATGTTAACCATTGGCGGTCGCGTTTTTTGTGCGGGGCGAATTTTTTGCCATAACTTGTTGATAATTTCAGACATGTTTTTTATTCATTCGTCTTGTGACCGCTATTTTTGCTGATGGTTGTGAGCTTTGCTAAGTAAGTTTTAATGTTTTTGTCATCGCTTGGGATTGATACTTTATTGCCTTGATGAACAGCGTAGTATTCTCCGTTCTCAATAACCAGCGCTGCTCTGCCTCCGTTGTAAAATCGACTAAGTCCGACGTCTGCTTGTATTACTCGACGTCCCATGCGCGGAATAATTTGGCCGGCAGTTGGCGTGTGGGCGATCACAATGGTGTCGGCATCGTAAAATTTAAGCATGGATTTTAGGGGTTCAAGTTCGTCTTCTGCTGAATTTACGGCAAGACCACGATACCAGAGAGGACTATTCAGATCATCGATCGCATTTATCATCGTGTTGCTGTGATACTTAAGATAATCACGAATTCGTCTGTTGATTTTCTTCAGTGGAATGGAAGGGATATGGGGTGATATTCCTCCATGTACAAAAAGCGTTCGGTTTATTTTGATAACCGTATTGTGACCTTTAATCCACTCAAAAAACTCGCCTCGAGGTGCCCAAAGGCGACGGTGTTCAACGTAGCCCAGCGGATAGGTCTTTTCTAACTCGGCAAGTTGTGATTCTCTATTTGTGTTTGTGTTTAAGACGGGGTCTCTATTGTCGAGATAATCGATCACTTCGGCAATGTAGTTGCTCTGAAGGCGCGCAGATTTTCTGTTAACAAGGACCTTATATTCACCGGGGTGAACGTAACGTAAATCTCCGTCGACATTCATCACTTCGTGATTACCGAGTAACGCATGGACATAGCCACCTTTCTTGCGAGCCTGTTTTTGCAGCTGCTTTAGGTGGCGCATGATCTTGAGTGAATCTGCGCCCCTGTCCGGTACATCACCCAATTGCACTAAATGCGTTTTGGCGCCTGTCCAATTTAGCTCAGCGTCGATTAAGTTGTTGTCTTTCAATATTGTAAGGTACTGCTCGTAATCGCCGTGAACATCGCCGATGGCGACAATCCGGTCAACTTTGTTCCAAATTTCTTTGCCATAGGTGGGTAAAGCAGTTGTCGTCATTAAGAGCAGAAGCGCGATAGATGCCCAGATATGTATGGGTGTTGTCCTATTCGGCATGCTCAATTTTCCTCGACACTGGGTAATGGTCTGCTCTCGTATTTGATCAGTTCAATGAACTGGCTGCAATGGCAAAAATGCCCTACACAATTGTTGTATCATGCAATGATATCCAAATTTAGAGAATGGCATTAAGCATGCAAAAAACAGAAAGTAAATCGAGCTTAGTCAAAGCGCCCAAAGTCGTTGCTCAACCAGTCTCGGTGACGAGAAAGATGGCGGCATCATTACCTGGCCTACGCCAAATGGCTGCAAGTAAAGGATTAAAAATGCATCATCTCGGTGCGGGTTATCCGCATCCGGAAGTGACAGACCCGCGGGGTTTTATAGCTCACAAAGCGGCCTACTATCAACACTTGAGGGAAAAAGAAGGTTTAAACGATCCGTCACAACTGCCGGAATATCTACGTGAATCTTTTTCCTATACTGATACTCTCGGACCGCAAAGCGTTCGTCAATGTTTTGCTCAGGTTTATGGCGCCGACTGGCAGGTACAAATAGATCCGGCAAAGTTGGTGCCAACGGTGGGTGCAACAGGTGGAATCAGCCTGCTTTGTTCGCTGTTTGAGCGTTCAGGCGAACCGCTTGCCTTCATCACAGATGCACCGACTTATGCTGGATTTCTAGCCAGAGCAAGCCTTGGGCAACAGACCAGAATTTATAGCGTTGATATGGACGAGGAAGGCCCGATTATCGATTCGTTACGCAATCAGATCGAACAGGCGCGATCTGATGGTCGGTTTGTCCCATTTTATTATACTGTTCCCGATGGCCATAACCCCGCGGGTTTCAGTTTCAGTCAGTCTCGACGACAAGCGATTATGGCTGTGATGAAGGAATATGGCTTGCTAGTTGTTGAGGACGCGCCCTATATTTACATCAGTTACGCCGACGGGAAGGATAGACCGCAGCCATTTTTCTCTATTGACCCGGAACAAACGGTACATTTGTTCACGGGTTCAAAAATTGGCTTTCCCGGGCCTCGAGTTGGTTTTCTTTATTCTCAAGCACAACTGGAAATATTTGGCGGTAAGACCGCATTACTTACCGATTTGATTATTACAGAGGCCAGTGGCGATATTCTGTTTCAAAATCCTGAAGCACTCTATGGCATGGAGGCGCTGTTGCATGATGAAAATATGGTGCTTCGTTCATCTCTTTGGCCTGTGGCAGAAGACAAGCTGGTCGTTTATCGGGACAACAGGCAGATTATGCTAGCCGGTTTGGAGCGTGAATTAGGTGCGTTCCCCGAGAAGTTCGCCTGGACGCAACCCGGTGCCGGTTTCTTCACTGTGTTCACATTCATTGACGAAAAAATCACCGTAGATGAAGCGTTTGTCGGCGACCTTGCAGCGAATTTTGGAATCGTCGTCATACCAATGTACCCCTTCTACCCAGATGATGCGAAGTTGCGTAATTCTCGAGCGGGGCTTAATCAGTTAAGGCTGTCTTTTTGTTTTAGTGAGAGTGTGGGTAACGCCAGGCGTGATGATCTCAAAGATGCGGTTCAGGCGTTTTGTGATGCAGTGAAACAGGTTAGTGGAATGAGTTAACCGCGCTAAGGTGACTCTTGGTCTGGTTCTTGTTTTTGATTTTGTTCTGAATCTTGTTCTGGCTCATGTTTAGGGTGGGGGTTTCGCGGTTTCCGCGTAGGAGCCTGAAGCGAGTTTTTTTCTTCAGTCAGATCGTTCAAAACTGACGTCAGCTCGTTTCGAAGACGTCGAACGATTTCATGCGAATACTCTTTTACCAACGAGTTTACGACTTGGGTTGCTTGTGAATGCAATTCGTCTGGATCTATATAGTGCGTGTTTTCAGTATGCACTGCGTATGAATGGATAGGGTCGCCAAAAAGGTCCATTGCTAATGGTTTGTCCAGAGGGTCAATATCTGGAGTTGCCTTTTTCTTTTTGACTGCGGTCTTATTAGCGCTTTCAGTTTTGACTGTCAGATTGCTAATGACGTCTTCTAGTAATGGGATCTGCGAGGGGAGTGTGCGCTGGTGCTCATCAGAAACCTTCTCGTCAGCAAGTACCTTCTCATTGGAAAGATCCTTATCAAGCGCCTTGTCATGTGGATCTTCGTTGTTAGGCATTGCTGCCAGCCGTTCGCTTGCCCACCTTATTGTATTTAATTTCATATCCACGATCTTTATAGAATCTAAAGTTTTCGCGCGCAGCATCGCGGCTATTTTCATCGAGGGGAACGACTTCAGCAACTCTCTCGAAGCGACTGAAAAAATCGGGCACGGCACCGGATAAATTCACCAGCACTTCTTGATGCGTGCTGGGTTCATTCATGTTGCTACAGCCAATTCGTACAGGTGCTATTTCAGCCACATTATCGAGCATGTGCGGAATAAAGCTCTCAGGCCGGAAGCTCCACAATAAATTGTCGATCTCCTCGGCCTGAGCATCACTTTCTGCATGAATATGGACCTGGTGACCCATCCGATAAATTTTAGCAATCAAGCGACAGCTGAATAGTAGCGGTGCTTCGCCATTTTCGATTTGATAAAAATCTATCTTCGTCATTATTCGTTAGCTTAGGCTGATTTTTGTGATCTATCGATCAAGTATTGTGTGAGAAGTGCGACTGGGCGGCCGGTTGAACCTTTTACGCTGCCAGCGGCCTTGTAAGCAATACCCGCAATATCTAGATGAGCCCATCGATATTTTTTAGTGAAGCGAGCTAAGAAGCAAGCGGCTGTGACGCTGCCGGCCTCACGGCCACCGATGTTCGCCATATCCGCAAAGGCACTATTGAGCTGAGGTTGATATTCTTCCCATAGCGGCATTCGCCACACTCTGTCTCGGGTGTTTTCGCCAGCTTTATTGATGTCATCTGCAAGCTGGTCGTCATTGGCATATAACGCGGCGGGATGAGATCCCAGTGCCATAACAACGGCACCTGTTAAGGTCGCAACATCAATCACAGAAGCCGGTTTGAATTTTTCCACATAGGTCAAAGCATCACAGAGGACTAGTCGACCTTCGGCGTCGGTGTTCAGAATTTCGATTGTCTGACCAGACATGCTTTTTACGATATCACCGGGACGAGTAGCGATACCTGAAGGCATGTTTTCCGCCGCGGCGATAACACAAACTACATTGAGTGGTAGTGCTAGTTCTGCAACCGCACGCATAGCGCCAAACACACTGGCAGCACCACACATGTCATAAGTCATTTCATACATAGCGCCTGGAGGTTTCAGGCTAATGCCGCCGGTATCGAATGTGATACCTTTGCCAACAATCACGTGCGGCGCGTCCTTTTTATTCTTGGCCCCCTTGTGTTCAATAATAATCATTTTTCCAGGCTGTACACTACCCTGCGATACGGAAAGGAAGGAGCCCATGCCGAGCTTCTCCATATCTTTCTCTTCAAGCACTTTTGTTGTCAGTGAGCTGAAATTTTTCGCGAGTAGTTTTGCCTGATCTGCGAGGTAAGTTGGAGTACAAATATTGGGTGGCATATTACCCAGATCTTTAGCAATATCCACGCCGGCAGAAATTGCGCTGCCCTCAACGATAGCTCGGCGAACTTGGCTTAGTTGAGGCTTTGTAACTAATATATCAATGGTCTCGATAGCCGGGTTGGACTCCGGTGGCTTACTACGCATTTCGGTGAAGTTGTAGATCCCCGCGGTGCTTTGCTCAACTATTCTTCGGGTCTTCCAGCCATCAGTCTCGTCCCCAGCCTTTGACTCCAAGAGGCAGCAAAGTGCGTTCTTTGCTGAACTTTTACTCAGCGCGTTAATCATTGCTTTAGCAATTAGAATGAACTTGGGTCCACCAGTGGTTTCTACATTACCGAGCCCGACGATCAAGACACGTGGGGCAGTAATGTTGGGTAGGTCATGGAGCATTAACGTTTGGCCAGCTTTGCCCGTCATGTCGCCACGTCCAAGTACTTTTTTGATCGAGCCCTTGCTTGCTGTATCGAGTAGTTTCGCGGAATCGGAAAATTTATCGTTTTCATAGACGCCCACGATGACGCACTGGGTGCGGGCTTTTTCCGGTGTTCCTGTCTTAGTACCGAATTGCATGCTGACTCCTAGAGACATTAGTGTAAGTGAAGTGGATAATACCGCGTCCGAGACTGTTGGTCACACTAAGGTTGAATACATTCTGGAAGCCAATACCCAATGGCATATAAAACGGTGTGATTATTCACGTTTTTGGCACAGCTTCTCTCGCGCTTTGTTATTAATGAAAATGAAATGAAAAGGAAGACAGGTTCTACTCGTGATTTTATATCGATATTTTGCTAAAGAAATATTCGTGACCATGCTTTCAGTGGCAAGCGTTGTCTTGGTGATTTCTATGGGTTGGCGATTTAGTGGCTACTTAAACGAAGCTGCTCGGGGCGTGATCAGTAGTGATGTACTATTTTTGATCATGGCTTATCGCTTACCAGGATTCCTGGAACTCATCGCCCCAGTCAGTTTTTTCCTTGCCATCATGCTGACCTACGGCCGTCTTCATGTCGACAGTGAAATGGTTATTCTGGAAACGAGTGGCTTGAGTCCAGCGAAGCTGATGACGATGACGATTGTATTGTCGCTAGTGGTTATGGCCGGAACAGCTTCGATCACGCTTTGGCTTAAACCCCTAGGCGAGAAAAAAGTAGAGACACTACTCAAAGCCCAACGAGATCTGACAGAATTTGACACGCTTGCACCCGGGAGGTTTCAAACCCTACGTTCTGGTAAGCGGGTGACCTATACCGAAAGCTTTTCCGATAGTGGCGAGCTTAAGAATGTATTTATTAATGAGTATAAAGTGTCGAACGCACATGGCGCCAAAGACGTGGTGACGCTTGTTGCTGAGAGTGGTGAAAATGTTGTCGACGAAACGGGTAACCGGTTTATTCTGCTGAAAAATGGTATGCGTTACAGCGGGGTTCCGGGCAGCGCTGGTTATCAGGTCATCAAGTATGACCAATATGGGCAACTTGTTGCTAGAGCAAAAGCACCGGCAATGAACCGCAGAAGGGCTGCGATTCCAACGCTCGAGTTGTTTAGTATGGAAACGCTGGCTCACGTCAGTGAACTGCATTGGCGTATCTCAATTATATTGATGATTCCAATTATTGCCGTGATGGCGATTCCCCTGAGTCGTGTAAACCCTAGGCAGGGGCGGTTTACGCGTCTTGTGCCTGGGTTGATTCTTTGCTTCCTCTACGTTATCTGCCTCTCGGCTGGTCGTGGCGCTATCGAGAAATCTCAACTGCCAAAGGAAGTGGGATTATGGTGGATTCATGGCATTTTTGTCGTCGTGGCTATCGGTTTGTATCAGTTGGATAAAGTGACTGCGCCATTTCGGGCTCTGGCTTCTATGTTCAAGCGTAAGCCAAAGGTCGGAACGTCATGAAGCAACTGGATATCTATGTCGCTAAAACGGTCGGGATGACGATGTTAATGGCAGAGCTTGGGTTGCTCGGTATATTGACGATATTTACTTTTCTCGAGCAAGTTGAGGATATAGAAAATAACTACGCGCTAGTCAACGTCATACAATTTGTCATCTACAGCATGCCGCGCATGTTCTATGAAGTCATTCCTTACTCCGCCTTGATAGGTTGCCTAGCGGGTTTAGGTTTGCTCGCAAATAATAGTGAGATAGTAGTGATGCGAGCGGCTGGTATCTCTACTTGGTCTTTATCCGCGAGTGCGATGAAGCCGACAATAGTACTGGTACTAGTTGGGCTTGCAGTTGGTGAATATGTCCTACCGGATGTCGAGAGGATCGCTAGAAATGATCGGCTAAAAGCGCTGTCTTCCAAAAATCAAATTACTCCGCAATTTGGGTTCTGGTACCGTGAGGGGAACATCTTCATGCACTTTGATGAAGTGGGTCAGGACGGCAGTCTTGAAGGTATATCTCATTACTACTTCAATGACGAAAACGAAATGACCCGAAGTCTTTTCGCCAAAAACGGTACTTTTTACGGCGAAGGAACTGATCAATCCTATTGGCAGCTAGAAGATGTCATCGTGACAGACTTCCATGCTGGCAATACTGAAGCGAGTCGAATTGCTTCGGTACGCTGGGACAGCACCCTTGCGCCGGAATTGCTGAGTACAGAGATTCTGGTCCAGCCTGACAAGATGTCTATCAGCGAGTTAAGCGACAAGATCGATTATATGAGGGAACAGGGATTGAACAGCGGGAAGTTTGAGCTAGGTTTTTGGAAAAAAGTCCTTCAGCCGCTGGCAACCATTGGGCTTGTGTTCGTGGCAATTTCTTTTATTTTTGGGCCTTTGCGAGAATCAACCATGGGTATGAGAGTGGTTATGGGTTTGGTCATTGGTATATTGTTCAAGTTTGTTCAGGATCTTCTGTCTCCCGCGAGTATGGTTTTTGGCTTCTCGCCCATAATCGCCATACTTATACCGATCCTGATCTGCTTTTTGGTCGGATATCCGTTGATGCGCAAAGCGAGCTGAGTCAGAGGTTAAGAGGAATCCTATTCCTTCAACACTTCATCTCGTCGATCCATCTTCTCAGTGTCATAAGGTTTGTGGCCAAGGTAGACAACCTTCGTTTTTGACCAGACATCATGTAGCGCAAGGTGATCTTTGTTAATTAGCGCCCAGAACATACCAGCGCCTAAAGGCAGCATTGAAACCGTCGCGCAAATAAAACGTATAAGTGCGTCTTTTGGCCCCATTATCTTGCCATGTTGATCTACCGCACGAATCTTCCAGACTTGCATCCCTAAAGACTGACCCTCAACTAACCAAAAGTAGAAATAAAACAGAAACATTTCAACGAAGCAGATTAGTTGAACCCAAATGGTTGATAAGGTTTCTTGCTCAGGCAGTCGACGATCATCAGGTGCAGAATCGCCGAAGATCATGAGAAGTGCGGACCCTGTCACCAGCCAAAGTGCGATAAGCAGGAAGAAGTCGTAAGTCTGAGCAGCAAGTCTGCGTCGAAGACTTGCGTTCGGGTATTCCTGCTCAACTGTCATTATTTCGCACCTGATTAAAAAAAGCGTGATTGTACCAACCTTCCTAGTTCTGGGCGAGTAGTTCTGGGCATCCAGAAATTTACATCCAGAACTTTAGATGCATAAACCTTAGGGTCTGTTTTCGGATCAGGTTGGTAAGCGCTTAGTTCTATGGTGCTGATGGTTTCATAAAGCTTGCTTCACATTCTGCGACGATTTGATCGTTATCCTGCCTGATCATTTTCCCCTCCATCATCACTAGTCTGCCTCTTCGTTTGATGCAACGGCCTTCTAGCCGGACTGCTGTTCCTGTTGGTAAATTGTCTTTGTATCGAATATCACACTTTGCGGTGAACGCGGCTTCACCCTGGAGAAATATCCAATTGGCCATAACATCATCCAGCGCGGAGAAAATTAGACCGCCGTGGGTTACCCCGTCATAGCCGCAGTGGTGCGACTCCGGCGTGAATTCTGTGCGGCATACGCCATCTTCGATTCTGAATTGTAGGTGCAGCCCGATAGGGTTTTCGGGGCCGCATACAAAGCAATGATTTGCATCACTTCTTAGACTCTTACGGAGGTTTATGTCAGGGTTGGTTTCAGTTGTATCTGCACTCACTTCAGCACCTCAGGTGATATCTGTTTAGTCGACAGGGTCTTTTGCAAGCGACACCATGACTAACCAGAATTGATTGGCTCTGGCTGGCTAGTTTGCATGAATTTAGCTAGAAATAAATAAGGCTAAGTTGATATTTTTCGCAGTGCTTTGTTGTTTTAGGCTTTTGAGGTGCTTTTCTTGAGGGTTGTCGCGACAGGAATTATCGTGACAGTCCAAGTAGCTTTAGACAGAAGTCATTGTTAAATACTTCCCAGAATGAGGTTTTATACATTTCCTTGGGAATGTCACCTTGGATTTTGGCGTGCAATGCGGGTAACTCTGACCAATGTAAGCCCTGCCTGTAGTGATGAGCAGTATGGTAGCCGAGATTACCCGTGACGAGATTGAAAACCGGATTAATATTGTTATACGACGCTTTAAAGTGGTCTTCCGTTTCATCTAGCCCGGCATGGTGATCGTAGGTGACCCATGCAGTTATCATTAGCCCGACAATCATGGGAATAATGAATAGCATCAAGCTCTGAAGCGGGTGGTAAATTGTTAGACCAATGACCAGCAGTAGGGTTAGCGCGGTGTAGATAGCATGAGTACGGTAATGATTCGGGTACTTCTTGCCCACCAGATAGCCTCGGTAGTAAGCGGTTAGTGAGACAACAAATGTATATTCTATCTCACCCATATGCTTGCCGTCGTTACGCTTCCAGCGACTCTCGTCGATAGTTTGATCGAGGTAGTTGTGGTGATGACCAAATACATGATGTAGCAACCATAGATTGGTCGTAACACCGGTATGCATCGCGTAGGCAATTTCTAAAAGACGATTTAGAGGCGTTGACCGAAATGTTTTGGTATGTTGGTGGTGGTGGTTCCAGGAACAGATGCACCCTTTGGGCACAACTGTGAGCGCAAAATAGACAGCGAGCACCCAAAAACTCTCAACTGTAAAGTAAAGGAAGAAGTCCACCAGCGTCAGTGAAAGTATGAGAAGGACCGGCATGCGGTCAGCAGTTTTTCTAAACACAGTATCTATCGAGTGGCTACCTGAGTTAATTGTACGATAAGCCAGAGAAATTGCCCGAGCCATAACTATACCGACGGCCATGGTATAAGTGAGCAGATCAAAAGTAAACTACTGGTTTTGATTGATCAGTAGAGCGTCATCAACATACTAATGGAAATGCTGAGGATACAGTGACAGAAGATAAAATTATTGCCTTTGACAAGGCCAAGACCTCAGCTAAGCATCAAAGTAGCGTCTTGAAGCAAAAAGATCGAAAATTGGACGCAATGAAGGCTGCATTCAAGGCCTCGCGCGATGAGGTTGAGAAGCAAAGAAAAGCTGAGGCATCTGTCGCTGATAAGCGTAAAAAGAACAAAAAGAAGCGGGACGGTAATAAGGGCAAGAAATAACTTCTACTTAAAGGTTTTAGTTGAGCAGAGGGTCTGGGCACCTAGCTTTGGTCTAATTTCGATGAGATCGAGCGCTTAACCTCTGCCATTAGTCTATCTAGGCTTTTGATGGATTTTTATAGGTAGGATCGACAAGCTAAGTGCTTGCACCATCCGTGGTATTTAATTTAGCTCAGATAGGTTGCCAGCAAGAGATTAACTAAGTTTTCGTTATCCGAGTAATGGTTATACCTCGTTAATTTGGCGAATACGCTTGATTCTGATGCTGGGATGAATAGGATTACGTAGCTAACTACCTAAGTTGAATGATAGTGATGAATATTCCGCCTGATGTTTTGAGGGAAATTGGTGCGCTGGCCTTTGGCAGCAGGCTGAAGCGACTCTCTGATCGTGTCATGCAGGATGGTGCCAAAATGTATCGTGCCTCTGGTTTGGAATTTGAGCCGAAATGGTTCCCTGTTTACTATTACCTCAGTGAATTAGGCTCTGGCTCGATAATGGATATTGCCCGAGGTCTTGGGATTTCCCATCCGTCGGTAAACCAGATAGCCAAGGAAATGATCTCGGCTAACTTAATTTCTGCGTCTAAAGACATGAATGACAAGCGTAGGCGGGTGCTCGCGCTAACCAGTTATGGAGAAGAGCAGCGAGCGTCTATTCAGAAGGTTTGGCAGGTAATCGAAGCGACCCTGGTTGAGTTACTTGCAGAGACAGGGGTAGACTTTTTAGGCTATATCGACACAGTTGAGGAAGCGCTGGACCAACGTAGCCTTGAAAGCCGGTTCCTCGATAAATACGTCGCTTCACCAACAGCGTTTGAAATCAAAGTTTTTGATCTGGCGTTAGCAGACTCGTTTAGATTAATTAATGAAGAATGGATAAACGAAGACTTTGTCATTGAAGAGTCTGATCGTGTCGCATTGTCTGACCCGAAGGGATACATCATTGATCCTGGTGGTGAAATAATTTTTGCCTGTGAAAAGTCAAGTGGTAAGGCATTTGGAACCTGTGCTCTGATTAAGCAAAGTGCAGATACTGCCGAACTTGCCAAAATGGGCGTCTATAGATCAGGCCGCGGGCATGGTTTGGGAAAGATGTTGCTCATCGCAGCTCTGGAAAAAGCGTCTGCAATGGGGTTCGGAAAAGTATACCTCGAGACGAATTCAAAATTGGTACCGGCTTTAGGGCTCTACCGACATATGGGTTTCGTGCAAATGCCCTTTCCCTGGGAGTCTGACTACAACCGTGCCGACGTTTACATGGAAATCGAACTGCCGCAGAGCAAAGAGTGATACTGGTTAATGATCTGCAAGAGCCATATCCGAGATGATAACATTGCAATTTATGTTTAGGTTAACAGGCGATTTAAAGGGCGTGAATCTGTCCAAATCGCAAAGATAAACTAAGACCACGTCAAAACATCACCAGAAACAAGAGATTACTATGACCAATTTATTTTGCAGTTATTTTATATCAAGTCGTTTTACCGAACATGAAACAGGTAGCCAACAGAATTACCTAACGACTCTTTTAATGTTAGCTTGTCTTTGTTTGCCTGGTTTTGAAGCCCAAGCTGAAATGCCGTCAGATGCGAAAGCGAGGTTCTGGTACAAGTCAGGACAAGATTTTGTAAGTCAGCAAAAACGTAGTACTCGGGGTAAGAAAAAGGCTAAAAATGTCATCCTGTTTGTCGGTGATGGCATGAGTGGCACCACCGTCACCGCCAGTAGAATCTATGAAGGGCAGGCGAATGGTCGGTCTGGTGAGGAGAATTCACTTTCGTTCGAGACCTTTCCACACGTTGCACTCTCGAAAACTTATGCGGTTGACAGGCAAGTACCTGATTCTGCATCTACCGCGACTGCGATGTTGACGGGCGTGAAAGTGCGTTTTAGAACGCTCGGAGTCGACGGGACTGCTGTGGCTGGCAATTGTGACGCGGGTCGTTTGCGGACACTGCTGGAAAGCGCTGAGCAAAAGGGGCTGTCTACTGGCTTTGTGACGACAACTCGAATTACCCATGCGACGCCCGCAGCGACCTATGCTCATGTGACAGAGCGAGACAATGAAGCACAAGGCGCGGGTTGCGCTGATATCGCACAGCAGTTGATCGAATTCCCCTACGGCGATGGCCTTGAAGTAGCGCTTGGTGGTGGTCGTCAGATGTTTTTGCCCGAGGCGAAGGGCGGTAAGCGCAAAGACGGTCGTGATTTGACAGAGGAGTGGCAATCAAAATTTGAAAATGCCGGTTATGTGACCGATAGCGCAGGGTTGAAGAGCGTTGCTAAATCTACTGATCATCTGTTGGGCTTGTTTTCAAATTCGCATATGAACTACTCAGCGCTTAGGGACGAAAACACAGCGGATGAGCCTAGCTTGACTGAAATGACGGAAAAGGCGATTGAGTTGCTGAAGTCTAACAGTAACGGGTTTTTCCTGCTCGTAGAAGCAGGCAGGATTGATCATGGGCATCATGCGGGCATTGCAAAATTGGCACTGACTGAGACGGTTGAACTTAGCAACGCAGTACGACGAGCGACTGAAATGGTGGGGCCAGAGACTTTGATCATTGTCACTGCTGATCATAGTCACACGATGACCATGGCAGGTTATCCAAAACGGGGTAACCCGATCCTCGGGTTTGCCGGCAAAGATGTTAACGAACTTCCCTACACAACCTTAAGCTACGCCAACGGCACGGGATATAAAAAGGTAACAGATAGCAGGGTGGATCTTAGCGAGGTTGACACGAATGCTGTTGACTACAAGCAAGAGGCGACTGTGCCTCTTGGTATTGAAACCCACGGTGGAGAAGATGTTGCAATATATTCCACAGGACCCGGTAGCCAATGGATCAATGGTGTGATGGAGCAGAATGTAATTTTTCATGTCATGAATGAAGCTCTGCTTGGTGGTAAGTAGTTGGGGGGTAAGTAGGTTCAGTTATTAGCCATTTTCATTGAAAAAAATGTGACGTTCTGCAGCGGCCTGGCACCAATTAATACACCAAATAAAGCCCTTGTATAAGCCGCAGAAGCCCGCGCTATCCTCGAATAGTTAGGGCTTCTCCAGCAAATAAAAAACAATTAGAAAAAAATACAGAGGTGGATAATGTATAAAAAACAAGTACAGAAATGTTAGCTATGTATAGGTTCTTCTCGCGCCTCCTCCTATCGTAGAATCTGTCCAAGCGGTCGGTCTAATTCAGAAAGCCGGGTCTGCCCCGGTTTTTATTAGTCTTGATGGCAAAGATAGTCTTGTTGATATTGGAGAAAATTAGGCTTTTTTGTGTGCCTGAATGAAGCATCCCTCGTAGCATGGAGAAATCAGGCTGTGGCGGCAAGCGGAGAAGAACCCGCTTCAGCTGCCCAGCGAGCCTATGCGGCATCGTTGGCAAGTTTGCAAAGTGAAGTTGGTGCTCAACTTCAATCGATGGCTGCACAAACGTTGTCTTCCCTGCGCGTTGGCGATAATTGATTTCGCATTGAGTCAAATCAAGTCAGCTAGATAATATACGTAATATGACGGGTCTTGCAGCGGTGACAAAAATCAGACTGTAAACACCCTACCTTGCCCGTAGTGTCGGTTGGATTGGTGCCGACGCTGTGCATGCCAGCGGCAATGATGGTAGTGGTGTGACCATTGCTGTAATCGACACTGGTGTTGGCACCGGCACAGGTCCATTGACGATCGCTGGTACCTCTATGTCTGCTCCTCATGTTGCTGGCGTGGAAGTGAGTTTTCCGGATGTCGTTCGTGTAGCTGGCACGCCTAATGGTTGGGCGGAAGGATTTACCCTCGCGGGTGAAGACGAGCTGATACTCGACGATGCCTTCAATGCGTTTGAAACTATCGGTTATCGCACTAACTCTTTTGCAGCGCAGGGTGATCTTGTCGAGTTCGGTATCGCTAGTGAAAAGACATGGGAAACTTTTGCCGCTGCAGAGATTGACATATTCATTGATGTTGATGGTGACGGAATTGATGACTCTATTCTTGTTGTCGCTTATTTCGACGCTTTTTAATGCTGGCGTCGATTACAATGATGGCACTGCGATACTGACATTCTTCGGTGCACAATACGCGCCTCTCGGATTCCAGGGTTTTTTAACACCAGGTGATACAGGCTTTGACTACACCGCTGTGTTTTTTGATGTACGCTCCGGTGACTTCAATGTACAGGTTGGTCGCATTGACTTGGCTGATGAAGTGGTTCCGGCTGCAGCCTCCTTTGGCCTTGCGGCCGGCGATGTTGCAGACCTTCCTGCTTCAGGAGCCGGGTATCTGACGTTGCACAGGCGCCTCACCGTTTGAGTGGCATTCAAAGCTCGAATCACCTCAGGTCACATTCACGGCTGAAATGACGCTTATTTTGGCGGTGTCAGCTGAGACCTTTGCAGCTAAATCATCAATAGATTTCTGTTTGATGCTATCAAAAATGATTTCATCGAGCTTCAGTGGAACTGTTGCGAGATTACAAATGAGTCCTCGACCATTGCCAATGTGAACACGGTATTGTTTGTTTCCATGTTTCAGTAACGCTAGATAACCCGGCACTATAGATTGCATATATGCGACACCTGGTTTTGGGCACCCGAGTGCTGAATTTGGCCAATTGAAACGAGAAAGACGAATCGTAGCTATTTCGGTCTCAGTCACATTTAAATGTTTAGCCAGGGTTGAATAAGCGATTTGGCTCGCTGCAGTCTCCCTTGTCTCTATTCCCCAGAGTTTAGTGGGTAGTAGGATTAGCAGAAGGCTGAGCACAGTTAGCGCTACGTGTGATAGTCGAAAATTCACGGTGAATATCCTTAAAGCCATGTTCAATTTGATTGTAGGCACGTGGCTAAACACAAACACTGCCGGTGCTACTTTATCTCACAGATCACTCTAATGGGTGTTGAAAGTTTCCGGTTTGGATAAAGAGAATGCTCTGTTTAATCACATGTTCATTACGCATGATAAATGTGTGGTTCAACGGAAATTGAATAAAGTCCGCCATCCCTTCCACTTTAGTACTCTTGACGCTCACTTTTCCATCATTCGGTTTAGGCAGGTTCAGCGATAAAATAGGGTTGATTGACCTAGAGCCAGCAATAACGCCGACGGGAAAGTCAACAGGCCCAAGTGTGCTTGGAATACTGTTTTTATCAGTTCCAAGCTGCATTCCAGCTGGTCCGTTAAGTCGTTTGAAGCCGGGTACATTGCCGAGTCTATCCACGACCTCACTGCCTTGATTGGGAGGTGCGATCAGGACTGCACGGCCCAGGTTTTCTATTGATTGTTCTGCGAGATAGTAGCGAAGCAGGATTCCGCCCATTGAGTGGGTTACGAAATGAATCTTTCCTTGCAGTCTTGTAGAGCCTTGCTCACAAGCTGTCAACGCTTGCTGCATTGCAACCGCGGACAACTTCTCGACGGTGTCAGTACGTGATGGATAATTAACATTAACGACTAGATAACCCTTATGCTCAAACGCTTGGGCTATCTTGTCCATCGACTTTGATGTCCGCGCCAGTCCGTGTAGTAATACGACACAGTCTCTTATTGGCATATTTTCTTGTGTCCTTGCTTTGTTTATCAAGCCGGTGTCCATTGGGTGGTGCTCGATATTTTAACTGATAAACCTCGATACCGATAAACAATCAATCCGACCAATGGTGTTCATGAATCCCTCCGGCTCGCCGTTATCCCCATTAATAGAAAAGAAAAGTAATCACGCAGGTTGTTATTTGCTATGCATGGAATCAATGCCAATTCTTTATTGAACAGTCAGGCTGTTCAGCAATTTCCCGCCCAAAGTGAGCGGGATAGTCAATCTCTCAGCACGACGAGTAGCTCGAGTTATTCGGTCTCTGAAAGCTATACTCGAGTATCCGGTACCGGAGTCACGGTTTCGATCAGTGAAAGCTCCCAGTATCTGCAAAAATCAGTGGCGCATAACGCCCCCGTCAGTTCTGCGCGGCAAACACCTGAGCAGACCGCAGACAACATCCTTGGGCCGATTAGAGATAGACTCGAATCTGCAAAAAGTGATGGAGCAAGCGATAGAGAACTACGTTCCTTGTTGCGAGAGGGTTACGAGGGATTCAAACAGGGTTTTAGAGAGGCGCTTAAAACACTGGAACACGTCGGCAATCTAGATCCTTCACTGAAGGGCGATCTAAAAGAAACCAAA
>JBLHWY010000020.1:0-53685 GCA_047629195.1 Candidatus Azotimanducaceae bacterium | reverse complement strand
CGCCTGCAGCAATAATGGGTACATCGACTTTGGATCTAATGAGTGGTAGCAGAACCATGGAGGCAACATCTTTGGGATTCTTGAAACCGCCGCCTTCGCTACCTTCAACGATAAGTCCGTCAACACCTGCATCGACTGCTTTGATTGCTGCTGACAGCGTGGGCACAACGTGAAAGACGGTTAAACCTGCTTGCTTCAGTTCAGCCGTGTACTTCGTTGGGCTGCCGGCAGAGGTTGTGACAAATGTTACACCTTGGTCAATAACAAACTGGGCAATATTTGGATCTCGGACAAATGCTTGTGCGATATTGACGCCAAAGGGCTTGTCGGTGAGGCCACGCATCTTCTTGATTTCTTCTTTGATGATATCAAGTTCACCAGAGGATGTTTCGATGATACCCATACCGCCCGCGTTGGAAACGGCAGATGCGAGGGGCGAACGTGCAATCCAGCCCATAGGTGCTTGGACAATGGGCAATTCCACACCTAACAATTTTGTTACGCGATTCTCAAATTTCATTGATTTCTCCTGTCTTTACGCCGAATAGCACATTGAATAATGAGTCAATCAACAGATGAATGCTTATTGGGTATTCAGATAGCTAACACTTAGATTTTGATCCGCTGGAAGCATTCGTAAACATAATCGATGTTAGAATGATATTCCTTCTTTTCTACCAGTGTAAACTCGCTCTCGGGGATCTCAGGGAAAAACACATTCCCCTCTACTTCTGCTTGAATCGTTGTGAGGTGCATGATGTCCACGACGTCTAGTTCCAATGCTTTGCGATATATTTCACCGCCGCCTACGATGTGTATCGGGGTGTTTTTGCTGCGTGCGAGCGTTAGTGCAGTAGGAATGTCGCTGGCACACTCACAACCGTCAGAGGTGTACGAATCGTTTCTGGTCACAATAATGGTCTTGCGTCCGGGTAGGGGGCGGCCAATGGTTTCAAACGTTTTTCTACCCATGATGATGCACCCACCCATGGTTAGATCTTTAAATAGCTTTTGTTCACCTTTTACGCGCCATGGGATCTTATCATCATTGCCGATAATGTTATTAAGTGATCTCGCAGCGACAATGGAAATTGTGCAAGCGTCAGAGCTTTTAGCTAATGAAGCATTCATTGCGGACTTGTCCTAGCGTGTTGGGAGAGACGTGTTACATTTGTTCAACGACTTCAATTCCTAGTAGGTCGAGACCTTGCTTTAATGTATTCGCCGTAAGGTCGGCTAACAACATACGACTGTCTCGAACTTCTGGCTCTGCTTTAAGAATCGGACATGCCTCATAGAAGCTCATAAAGATTCCCGCGAGTTCGAACAAATAATTACAAAGAATATTCGCTTGAAAATCTTCAGCGACAGCCTCTAGTGTTTCAGGTAGCTGAATTAGTTTTACGCCCAATTCAAGTTCGAGTGGCTCATTTAACACAATACTTTGGTTCTTTAACTCATCGGGATTAATTCCCGCTCTGCGGAATATGCTGCGTATGCGGGTATATGCATATTGCAGATAGGGTGCAGTATTGCCTTCGAAGGACAGCATTGTGTCCCAATCGAAAATGTAGTCCGTGGTTCTATTCTTAGAGAGTTCTGCATACTTTATTGCGCCGATCCCGACGACTTCAGCCACCCGAGTTCGCGCTGCCTTGTCTAGTTCCGGATTTTTAGCGTCTACTAGATCTTTGGCACGACTCACGGCTTCTTCGATGACATCTCTCAATTTGACATCCGCGCCGTCTCTGGTTTTGAACGGTTTGCCGTCCTTCTTTAGAATGACGCCAAAAGGGCAATGTTTGAAATCGTGTTGTGGTTCAAGGTATTTTGCTTCCCTTGAGACTGCGAATAATTGCGACAAGTGTAGTTTTTGTCTCGCATCGACAAAGTATAATGCCTGATCTGCCTTTAAATGCTGAGTTCGGTATCTGACGGCAGCGAGATCACTCGCCATATACGGATAGCCGCCGTCAGACTTTTGGACTAGTGCGGGCAATGGCTTACCGTCTTTTCCGACAAACTCATCGAGGAACACACACTTTGCACCATCGGATTCAACGAGGAGATCCATGTCTGCCAATTCACGTACAACGATAGGAAGATCATTGTTGTAAGAGCTTTCAGCTTTTATATCTTCTCTAGTTAGAGTGATGTTCAGCCTTTTGTAAACAGCTTGGCAGTGGGTGATAGATTCTTCTATGAATTGTCCCCAGAGTGCTCTGCACTGTGCATCTCCACTTTGGAGCCTAACTACGTATTGCCTTGCACTCTTCGCAAACTCTTCATCGTTTCTGAACAACGAACTTGCCGCCATGTAGAATTTTTCGAGATCAGCAAGTGCTGTGCTTAGTTCTTCACCACTTGCCGCTAACTGATCCATATATGCAAGCAGGCTACCGAATTGCGCGCCCCAGTCTCCAACATGATTAGCTCTAATAACTTTGTGGCCCAGGAATTCAAGCAGCCTGACAGCAGCATCGCCGATAGAGGTGCTCCTTAAGTGGCCAATATGCATTTCCTTGGCAAGGTTTGGCGCTGAATAATCTACGACGATGGTTTTTCTTGTAGCTTGCTCAACATCAAGGCGATCGCTTGCTCGCATGATCCGTAGTCGATCTGCTACAAAAGTGGGTTCCAGATGGAGATTGATAAATCCAGGGCCAGCGATTTCAGCGCGTTCGAGACAGTCGAGTTTCAAGTTGTCGACTACTTTTTGGGCGAGATCACGGGGCTTTATTTTCAGTTTTTTAGCAGCGCCCATCACGCCATTGGCCTGATATTGGCCAAACTCAATCCGCTGAGCTTGTTTTATTACCGCAGGGCTATCGATGGCACCCTGTTCCGCAAGGACGTTTTTTACAGCTTGGTCAAGATAGTTTTTAAGGTTCATTAGATTAATTTTGGAAATCGGGCATTCTATCGTTTTACGGGGTCTGGTTCATCCTAGATGATTGAAAATGACGAATATTTACGATTAATGCCACGCAAGTCGGACAAATTGCATATTGAATCGAACTATTACAACCATCGCGCGCGAGGTGTAGTAACCAGATCGATGCTTGGGTAGCATGGGTGCTATCGAAAAGAGGTATAGGTATGAGAAATAAAGGATTCCATCACGTGGCATTCGCTTGTCGAGATATCCAGGCGACTGTGAAATTTTATGAAGACCTTATGGGCTTTCCATTAATACATACCGAACTGGGAGGTACGCCTGAGGCGTATATGAGGCACATTTTCTTTGATCTGGGAGATGGCAGCAGTTTGGCATTTTTTGACCTCCATGGTTTGGGTGAGCCAGAAGAAATACGTACGGATATCTCAACCGGAATGGGACTGCCAGTCTGGGTAAACCACGTTGCTTTTGCTGCAGACCAGGCGCGTTACGACGAAGTTAAAAAGAAAATGGCGGAAGCGAATGTTGAACCCATTATGGAAGTTGACCATGAATGGTGCCATTCGATTTATTACGCAGACCCTAATGGGATTATGGTTGAATTCTGCTTGGATACTCCGGGTTTTATTCCTGACAGGGAAAAAGCAAAATCACTGCTAACTGCTGTCCCTAAGGTCTGATTTCAAATCCAAGGTTTGTCGAATCTTTGCTCTAAGTGATTCTGTGCTATAAGGCTTTTGGATGAACTCCAGTCCTTGTTCAAGAATAAAATGGGTATGAATACCTTGATTTGCATAGCCGCTGGTGAAGAGTATTTTCGTGTCGGGGTTTATCTCTTGCATGACGGACATAACTTCTCGCCCACCCATCTTAGGCATGACGACGTCTAGAATGACAAGGTCAATTTCTTTTGAAGCGCTTCGAAATTGGTTGATTGCGTCAATGCCATCAACAGCTTCTATGACGGTATAGCCAGCACCTTTTAGTATCAGGCGAGCAAGATCCCTTACATGTTCGTTGTCCTCTACCAACATTAATGTTTCATTTCCACCTAATGCCAATGTGGTGGTGCGAGCTAGTTCGTGGTCAAGACTTGCTTCTGTGGCGGGCAGAAAAACTCGAAAACTTGTTCCGTCTGTTGCGTTGCTGGTGACATCGATGAAACCGTTGTGCTGAGAAACAATGCCAAAAACAACAGATAAACCAAGTCCTGTGCCTACCCCCTCTGGTTTTGTGGTGAAGAAGGGCTCGAACATCTTTTCCATGGTTTCGCTTGGAATGCCTGTTCCAGTGTCCTTGACTGTAATTAGGGCGAAATCTCCTGGCCTTGCGGTTGGGTGGTTGACCGCGAAGGACCTATCGAGTTTTTGGTTTCGAACCGATATGTCTAATTTACCGTGGTCGGTCATTGCATCCCTGGCATTAACAGCGAGATTCACGATGACCTGTTCTAGTTGACCTGAGTCCGCAAATACGTGCACTTCTTCGAGGGAGCGGTGAATCTTTACTTCGATGTTTTCCGGCAGTAGGCGGCGAATCATGAGGTCAAGGTCTGTGATCAGGGTATTAAGGTCTATCACTCGTAGTTCGATGATTTGGCGCCGACTAAAAGCGAGTAGTTTTTGAGTCATTTCGGCTGCTCGATTTCCAGCTCGCCTTATTTGGTTTAGGTAACCATGCCGTTCTTCTGTTGAAGTTGTTGTTAACTGACTGAGTTCAGCGAACCCGTTGATAGCAACCAGAAGGTTATTAAAATCGTGAGCGATCCCGCCTGTGAGCTGTCCAATTGATTCCATCTTTTGAGCTGCAAGGAGTTGCTCATGCAATGCCTCCTGCTCTGCCGTAACACGATTTCGTGCGGTAACATCGCGAATGATACAGGTTGTCAGGCCTCCTTCTTGTTCGTGTTGATCGGCGAAAGACATCTCCAACAAGACAGGTGTACCATCTTGCATGACGCCGTTAAGCGAAGTCTCATCGAACTGGACGTTTTCTGAGTGAATTTCTGGCACTAGGTCACCAAGCCCCAGTCCTACTAGCCTTTCATTTGAATAGCCAAATATTCTGGTGGTTGCTGGATTTGCAAAGATGACGAAATTCTTTTCGTCCACTATGAGAATGCCATCGTCCGCGTTGTTAGTGATTGCACGGTAGTTAGCTTCAGAATTAGCCAGTTTTTGTTCGGCCGCCTTTTCGTTGGTAGTATCTCGGGTTATCCCGCTGATTTCTAATTCGTTAGCTGACCCCGTTGGTGCAAGTTCAATAGTGGTTTTAGTCCAGATACTTCGCCCATTTCGATGCACCAACTCCAGTTCGAAACTGTTTTCTTTTTGGTTTTGTTGCTTCCCAGGAGCCAAGTCGTGAGGGCTTGCCTTGGAAGGTTTCGCATCTAGGTACGAATTGCTTTCACTGGGTGGTAAAAACATCGTAACCTTCTCTGAGAATGCACTTGAGAACAGGGCGCTATCTTCAAGGCTAGTTAGTTCATCCGCAGAGTAGCCAAGGACGTTTGTTATCGAAGGACTCATGTAAGTAAATCCTTTTCCTGGCTCTGCTGTCCAAATCACGTCCGAAGAAGAGACCGTGACCCGCTCATATTGGCTGGCCAGCGTGTCATATTTGTTCTTGAGTTGATTGAACTCTGTTTCTTGGAGCTCCGCTTTTCGGTACTCATTTAACAGAGCGTCATGCGTTAGAGTGAGATCGATTGCGGCTTCACGCACGTTCCGCCGCCGGATCAGCAGGTTTTTAAGAATTGCGGACAATCCTTTCTGAGGCTTAAACGTGATGTCATATGTTGGGCTCGCCTCAAGCGACTCCATTTCGACTCGAGTGCGCCGATAGCCCATTTGTTCTCCTAATCCGGCGATTTGACCGGCGAGAATAGTTTGAAAGGACTTCGATGGTGAGCAATTAGGATTCATCGTCATTTTGATTCTTAAATGACCTGGATGCTGCTCTATAATAGTGAATTGGCAGGGATAGAGCTGGGTGAAAAATCCTTGTGGATTGAATGTTGCGAGCAGCTGATCTGTTAGGTTGTACAGTAGTACTCCGAGAACTCGATAAACACGAAAACCCTTAGCATTCCACGACAGGCGGGCGGCATCGTATAGTTCTTCATCGGAGAGAAATTGCGACAAGTTGTATTGGAGCATCGCGAGAGAATCCCAACGAATAAAATTCGAGGGGTCTTCTAGATATGCTCGGTCATGAGGTAGCCCTCTTAAAATACCCTTTGGGTCAATGCTATGATCGCGGCAGGCATCAAATATCCACGCGATAGCCCTGCAAGAAGCAGTGTCGAGCAATTGTTTTTCAGACCCGTTCTCTTCCATAATATTTGTCGTTTTGCGTTATCCAAAAACTAGGACACGTTCTCGAGATTAGTCTCTATGGCGGAGTTACTTTAACTGAATATTGATGTTGTGGATGTGATTTTCGCTGAGTGCTCTGAGCTGTGGATAATCATTAAGACTTGAACGCCCTTTATCCGTTAACTGGTATGTTCCTCTACTCACTCGCTCGAACCAACCATAGTAGTTTTTAGCCAGGATTGTCGAGGTCTTTTTCCCGGTGCTAAGTTTACGTAGTTCGGCAGTTGAGGCAGAACCGCGAATGTTAAGGCAACAGGCGATTAGTATCGCGTTTTCTCTATAAGCAGTGACTAACTGGCGTCTATGACTTCCTGCTTCATTGAGGTCCACCGAGCGTCCTTCAAGTTCCTTAAGTATGGCATCGCGTTTTTTTGAAGATTTACGGTTACTTTGACGTTTTACCCCAACCTTGGCCACGGAATCTGCAGAGTCTCCGATAAATCCAGGTGGTGACAGAGCTTCCTTTACCGTAATGCCTGGTGGGTTGAAGTTAACGAGCAACAACCCGAGCTTTAAGCGGGAAAGAACATTCAGTATTCCTTTCCAGTGTGATCCCTTTTGGCTAGCGGGCTCTGGTATTGCAACATAGACTAGCGGGGTGATTTTTTGTCGCGCCGTTGCCTGGATTAGCAGGGTCATATTGACGCTCGTCTTTAGCTCTACGATGACAAGTTCATTGCCTAGTTGAGCAGTAATATCGCAGTCTTTAACTTCCGCATGAACTCTATATCCCATTTGTTCGAGGTGGCTTTTAATAGGATGTGATAGATCGGTTTCTCTCATACGTGCGAGGTTTCAATGTTCAATACGTTTGATTTGCTCAATCAGAGATTTATGAATGCCCTGAAAACCGGAATTGCTCATGATAACCAGATGTTTGATATTTTCTTTGTTGATGATGTTGATTGCCAACTCGATAATGTCGTGAGTTGTTGTGCAAATAGAGTTTTTTTCGGCAGCCAGCTCTGTCTCCATGTCCCATATAGTGCTGGCTGGTTTGAACCAGATCACGTGGTTGGCTTCTGATACCGCAGGACTCAGCTTGCCAAGATGGGTGCCTTTGCGCATTGTATGAGATCCAAGTTCGATGATGGCCAAAACCCCCTCGCCTTGGACGCGTTGCCTAAGTCCCGCTAATGTGGTCTGGATAGCTGTTGGATGGTGAGCGAAATCATCATAGATCGTTATCTGATCGTTCTGGTGTATTACCTCCATTCTGCGCTTAACGCCTTTAAACAAGCCGAGTGCTTCGCAGGCTACTTCCGGCAGTATGCCGACATTCCGAGCCGCTAAAATTGCAGAGAGCGCATTTTTGATATTGTGTTCGCCATTCAATTCCCAACTGACAGAGCCTGTAATTTCTCCGGCAAGAAAGACATTGAATTCGCTACCATCCTCTTTAATAGTAAAAGCAGAGAGCGTGGCTGCTGAATCTTTAGCTGCGTCAACTTGACTCGTTTCAGAATCAAGATTGAAAGTTTGTTCCTCACTCCAACAACCCATATCGATCACGGAGTCAATGTTTCCATCAAACTGCGGGCGAATGATGGTGCCTGTACCAGGTACGGATCGCACCAGCAGATGGAATTGATTTTTTATTGCTTTAAGATCCGGGAAAATATCCGCATGATCATATTCGAGATTATTAATGACTAAAGTTCTTGGTTTGTAATGGAGGAACTTTGATCGCCGATCAAAATAGGATGTGTCGTATTCGTCTGCCTCAATCACAAAGAAAGAAGTCTCTCCTATTCGAGCGGACTCTGAAAAGTTGTTGGGCAGGCCGCCAATCAAAAACCCAGGCTTCATGCCTGCATATTCCAGTATCCATGCAATCATTGCGCTCGTGGTTGTTTTGCCATGCGTCCCTGAGACTGCGATAACCCATTTGTCCTCGAGTAAGTGCATACCTAGCCACTCAGCACCAGAAGTATATGGAACGCCACTGTTCAAAACATGTTCAACTGCCGGGTTTCCGCGTGGCAAGTTGGCGTTGCCTATGATAAATAAATCGACATCAAAAGGAATGTTCTCGGCGCTATAAGGTGACGAAAGCGAGATGCCAGATGTCGCCAACAAATCGCTCATTGGAGGATAAACATTGTCGTCACAGCCACTCACTTGATGTCCTGATGCCTGAGCCAATATGGCAATGCTGCCCATTAAAGTTCCGCAAATACCGAGAATATGTACGTGCATAGGGAATCCTTATTGTTGGCTTATGGGAAAAAGGCTCAGTGTGATGAGCAGTGAAACTATCTCTATCAGAAAGGCCAGCATGAATCCTTGTAAAAGACTGACGTTCGCTGCGCGCGAAAGAATAGATCCGACGATTGTTAGCCACCAGATGAGCAATATCCACGCTAGCGCGTCGACCAGCAATCGAATGGTACCTGTTTCGATTTGTTCCATGATGAAACTGGTCGTGATCATCGGCAGTAATATCATTGCGTTGGTGCCGAATATAGCTGATATGGTTGGAATAAAACGACCTGAAGTGCGCTTAAAACCAAGCAAGCTAAATACCATCAGAGCAGCTACACCCGCCCCGATAAAAATGGTGACGGACCCCGAAAAAAAATTCAACTCGGGTCGAGAAATGATGATTGATGTACTGCTGACGAGAAAATACAACCCGAATGAAAACGTCAGGAGATTTAGACTGGGTGGGATCTTTTCAGGTCCCACGCGCAGAAGACAGATTTGCCAGAAATAGTTAATTATTTGCCACATCAGGTGATTATCCCTTTTACGCGAGGTAATCGAAATAGCGCAGTCGAATTAATCTAAGTCGATTGATCGAGGTAATTCTTAAAACGCTCTATTTTCTATCTAAATTGAACATCTTCTTGGTACTTCCCGTCAATTTAGTTATTTGAAAGGCAACTTTTTAAAAATTTTGCCAAATTCGCCAAGAGTTAATTTTCGCTCGGAAGCGGATTACGAATTAATCAGACAATTGGTCATCTTGCCATAACGAAAGTGAGGTGTCGTGGATGTCATGAAATCCCCCTCATAAAATTCCTCTCTGAATTGAATCGTTGTTTTTCTGATCTACGTCAAAGCTTGGGTGCGACGTCACGCGTAGGATCGCGCCTGCACTGAGGACACTCGAGTCAGAGCTTGTTTGCGTCATCAGAAAATTAATAAAAGAGTAAATCTATGTCTAATCACCCTGAATATAATTTGAAGGTTGTCCGGCAGTTCGCGATTATGACTGTGGTCTGGGGAGTCGTGGGTATGCTAGTCGGAGTTGTAATTGCAGCCCAGCTAACATGGCCCTCATTAAACTTCGACCTGCCATGGTTCCATTTTGGGCGATTGCGACCGCTGCATACCAATGCAGTAATTTTCGCATTCGGAGGATGTGCCCTGATGTGTACATCTCTTTACATTGTGCAGCGAACATGTCGGGTAAGACTTGCCTCAGATAGGCTGGCTGCATTTGTTTTTTGGGGCTGGCAGCTTGTCATTGTTGCCGCTGCGATTACCCTGCCAATGGGGTTGACCACCAGTAAGGAGTACGCTGAGCTTGAATGGCCCATCGACATTCTGATTACGATTGTCTGGGTTGCGTATGCGATCGTTTATTTTGCAACGATTGCCAAGCGCAAAACTCAGCACATATATGTCGCCAACTGGTTCTTCTCTGCTTTTATTATTGCTGTAGCGATATTGCATATCGTCAATAGTCTGGCGATACCCGTGACATTGACTAAATCCTATTCAATTTATGCGGGGACCGTTGATGCAATGGTTCAGTGGTGGTACGGACACAACGCAGTAGGGTTTTTTCTAACCGCAGGTTTTCTCGGCATGATGTATTACTTCGTGCCCAAACAAGCTGAAAGACCTGTCTATTCCTACAGGCTATCCGTCGTTCATTTCTGGGCTTTGATTGCCATTTATGTCTGGGCGGGACCTCACCACCTTCATTACACAACATTGCCTGATTGGGCACAAAATCTCGGAATGGCAATGTCGCTTATTCTGTTGGCGCCATCCTGGGGCGGCATGATTAACGGCATGATGACCTTGTCTGGGGCCTGGGATAAGTTGAGAACTGATCCAATATTGAAGTTCCTCGTTGTTTCTTTGTCCTTCTACGGTATGTCTACCTTCGAAGGCCCGATGATGGCCATTAAGTCTGTGAATTCTCTGTCGCATTATACTGATTGGACGATAGGGCATGTGCACTCTGGTGCTTTAGGTTGGGTTGCAATGACCACTATGGGTGCGATGTATCACCTGATACCGATTCTTTACGGGAAAAAGCAAGGCGAGATGTACAGCGTAAAACTGATTGATATTCATTTCTGGTTAGCCACGATTGGGACGGTGCTATATATCGCGTCAATGTGGGTAAACGGTTTGATGCAGGGGTTGATGTGGCGTGCAGTCAATGACGATGGAACCTTGACCTATAGCTTTGCTGAGTCGGTCGAAGCCAGTTTCCCAGGTTACGTCGTTCGATTCATCGGAGGTACTTTGTTCCTTACTGGCATGCTCATTATGGCTTACAACGTTTGGAAAACGATGGGTCCGATTGAAGCCAAGCAGAGGGTGAGTCCGGAGATTGGCGGAAATGGAGAAGTTTTAGCATGAATGAGTTTATTGAAAAAAACTTGGGCGCAATGTTAGCCCTCATCCTTATTGCTGTAAGTTTCGGTGGCATGGTAGAAATTATCCCGTTGATGTCGCAGAACGTGATGACCGAACCTGTCGAGGGGTTGAAGCCACTTACGCCACTTCAATTAGAAGGTCGTGACATATATATCAGAGAAGGATGTCATGTTTGTCACTCTCAGATGATCCGTCCTCTGCGAGCGGAAGTTGAACGATATGGTCACTACTCTGTGGCTGGTGAGCTTGTATACAATCATCCGTTTCTATTTGGTTCTAAGAGGACAGGGCCTGACCTCGCTCGGGTTGGTGGACTCTATAGCGACGACTGGCATCGTGCTCATTTGTATGACCCAAGATCTGTTGTGCCAGAATCCAACATGCCGGGTTTTCCGTGGCTGTTTGAAGATCTAATTGATTATGAAATTCTCCCTGCAAAGCTTGCTGCGTTGCGTGCTGTGGGTGTTCCGTATACTGATGAAGACATCGCCAACGCGACCAAGGGGATGGAAGGCAAAGTTGAAATTGATGCCGTTATTGCCTACCTACAGCAGCTAGGCACAATCATCAAGGAGAGGAGATAGCGAATGGAGATTGAAGATTTAAGAGGTATCGCGACCATTCTTTGTATGTTGGCGTTTGGTGCGATTGTTTATTGGGCGTATGCCCCTTCAAGGAAGGGTTACTTCGAAACTGCGGCGATGCTGCCATTTCAAGAGTCAGATGAAACAGAAGGTAAAGATATAGTTGTGTCCAAAGTGGACGGAGATTCTGATGAGTAATGCTGTTAGCTGGTTCGTTATTATAGGAACACTTGGCTCTATATTCTTTTTCTTTCTTCTGCTACAGATGAATCGCACCACAAAGAATGTTGGGAAAACCACAGGGCACATATATGACGGGATTGAAGAATATGATAATCCTCTACCGGCTTGGTGGTACTGGAAGTTTATTCTCACGATCGTATTTGCACTTGGCTATCTGGCGTATTATCCGGGGCTCGGAAATTTCAAAGGTTTAAGTGGGTGGAGCAAATTAGGCGAGTTCGAAGCAGAGCGAAAACTAGCAGATGAGCGTTACGGGCCTATTTTTTCTGCCTACCGAGATATACCAATAGATGAGCTGTCAAATAACGTGAGCTCTAACAAAATCGGCAAGCGGTTGTTTATCAATAATTGTTCGGTCTGTCATGGGGCGACGGGGCAGGGTAGTTTCGGGTTCCCCAATCTGAAAGACTCGGAATGGAATTGGGGAGGTGAAGGCGAGCAAATTGAAACAACCATTCTTAATGGCCGTAATGGTGTGATGATGCCTTGGAAGGATATTCTCGGCGAGAGCGGCGTCACTGAAGTTGCAGAGCATGTGCTGTCACTGGCAGGTCGAGAGGTTGATGTGGACGTTGCTGCAAAAGGGCAGGTTCTCTTTTCTTCTTACTGTGCAGCCTGCCATAGTCCGACGGGTACGGGTTCAGTTCTCTTTGGTGCGCCAAACCTGACGAACGAAATCTGGTTGTATGGAAATTCCAGACTGCGAATAGAGCATGTGATCAAGCATGGAAGAAATAGTCAGATGCCCTCGTTCAAAGACAAGTTGGGGGCGGACAAGGTCCATATCCTTGCTGCCTATGTTAAGAGTTTAAGGCAAGAGTAATCCTGTCTCCGTTATGACTGCCGAGTAGAATTGATGGATAAGAATTTCGCTACAGATAGGTTAGATGAGAATTTGGATTCTGTAGCATTCAATCTCTATGAGAAAAGAGAGAAGATCTATACGCGTCGAATTGAAGGCTTCTTCCAGAAAATTCGTTTATTCACCGGGTGGCCTTTATTGTTGGGGTATTTTTTAGTGCCTTGGCTATCAGTTAATGGTCACCAGGCAATATTGTTCGATTTGCCCGAACGAAAATTCCATATTTTCTGGCTGACGTTCTGGCCTCAGGATTTTGGCTTACTTGCTTGGGCTTTGATGATTGCTGCCTTCAGCCTATTTTTTGTGACGAACCTTCTAGGCAGGGTCTGGTGTGGTTACTCATGTCCACAGACTGTCTGGACGGCTATTTTTATCTGGGCAGAGCAATTTGCCGAGGGAGATAGAAATCAAAGAATCAAATTAGAGAAAGCGCCGTGGACCTTGATCAAGGTTTATAAACGCTTCCTCAAGCACTGCATGTGGGTAGGATTCGCGCTGTTAACCGGTGCGACTTTTGTTGCCTATTTTTATGGTATTTATGATCTTTTGGCTGATGCATTTCAGCTAGAGTTACCACTTGTCACGGTTTTTTGGTGTAGTTTCTTCACCATTGCAACATACATCAATGCCGGCTGGTTGAGAGAGCAGGTTTGTCTTCACATGTGTCCCTATGCTCGTTTCCAGTCATCGATGTTCGATAACGATACATTGATTGTTTCTTATGACCCTGCGCGAGGCGAAGAGAGAGGGCCGAGAAAGCGTCAAGACAACCCCTCTGAAATCGGGTTAGGGGATTGCATTGATTGTCAGATGTGTGTCCAAGTTTGCCCAACTGGGATTGATATTCGTGATGGACTGCAATATGAATGTATTAACTGTGCTCTTTGTGTCGATGCTTGCAATTCGATTATGGATAAGATGGGTTACGACCGAGGACTTGTTGCCTACACCACGGAGCACCAACTCGACGGAGGTGTCTGGACATGGAAGAGACCCCGCCTGATCGGCTACGGCTTTGCTGTGATAACTATGTTGAGTCTTTTCTCTTATAACCTGATCACACGAACGCCACTTGAGTTAGATGTGCTTAGAAATAGAGGCCAATTGTTTCAAGAAATCGACAACGGCAGAATTCAGAATACTTATACCATCAAAATTTTAAATATGGATTTGTATGACCACACATACAAATTGAGCGTAGAGGGTTTGCCTAGCGCTATTTTTAGCCCCAACGCCAACATTTTTGTTGAGGGTGGAAAAATTGGAGAAATCTCAACGAATCTCATTGTAGACCCGGATTTGCTACGGGGGACTAATACGAAGATTAAATTTTTTATTGAAACGGTGTTCGAAAACCAGAAACAGTCAATATTGAGAGCCAGTAGCGATAGCAGCTACCTTGGGCCGAAACCATTGGCAGGACCGAGATAATGAATGACGCTTTTGAAAACCCAACGCTCTCCGGGCAAAGTAATCTTGCCGTGGTTGATCACTGGTATTTCCATTTTTGGCCATGGGTACTGGTACTTATTCCTTTTTCGGCGGTTCTATTTGGCATCTTGATGATTGTTATGGTCACAAGCTTTCCCGACGATCTGGTTGTTGATGATTATTACAAAGATGGTATGGCAATAAATCAAATAATAACGCTGGATAAGAATGCCAAAAAGATTGGAGTAACTGCTAAGTTAATTCTCAAGGTGGGTAGCCCACTCCGCTTTCAAGTTGAAAACGTAAATGACTCAGCTTTGCTGCTAAATTTGTTTCATGTGACGGATAGTGAGCTTGATACTTCGATGGTGCTTTATCCTCAAAATGATGGTGTTTACGCCGCTGCTTCCACTACCGGAAATGATGTCTCTTCACTGGCAGGTAGAACGAATGCAATTTTTGCCAGCACGGGTGTCTGGTATTTAGAACTTAATGGTACGGACGAATCCTGGCGCCTGCGGACGCGAATCAATACACCCGTGACGACATTGTTGCTGGAAGCAAAATGAATCAGTTAGTGTCTTCTCGTCATCGCTCTCTACTAGAAGCTTCGCCGTTACAGCAAGCACCGCCACCTGAGACGAAAAGGGGGTTGGAGTTTAAAGATAGTTTTAGTTGGGTTGGGCAACATCAGCGATTAGCGTTGCGCGTGCCTGATATTCGCTGCGCTGCTTGTTCACTCAAGATCGAAAGCCATTTGCTAGCGCATCCCGGCGTATCGAAGGTGCTTACGAGTCATGCTGATAAAAGGGTCGTGGTAGATCTTAACTTGGGTGAACCGCTGTCGATTGTTGCAGAAATAGAGTCATTGGGTTTTACAGTGCTGCCAGACAGACTGAACCTTGCTCAAAAAGCACTTGAGGTCGAGTCGAAGGCCATGTTGGCTCGGATTGGGGTTGCTGGTATAGGAATGATGCAAGTGATGATGTTTGCATTTGCGGGCTATTTTTCGGGATCAGCTGGCATAGAAGCGGCCTACGAAGTTCTGTTGCGATGGGCAAGTCTTTTTATCGCTTGCCCCATTGCTTTGTACAGCGCTGCGCCATTTCATCTCGGCGCCTTGCGGGACCTTAGAAATCGTAATCTCGGTATGGATGTGCCTGTATCTATTGCTATATTGGCAGCATTCTCACTAAGTCTTATTAATACTGTTGGCGGCGCTGGTGTTGTTTATTTTGATTCGGTGAGTATGTTTACATTTTTACTTCTGATTGGGCGGTATGTTGAACTCGAATCGAGAAAACAATATCAGCAAAGTCAGAGTCTGGTGGAGCACTTGCTGCCATCCACAGTGCGATTGAAAAATGGCAGTACGGCCCTCAGTGCGGATGTTCAACTAGGCATGGTTGTTGAGGTCCAATCTGGTGAGATGATACCTGTTGACGGTGTTGTAATCGAAGGCTGTTGTCATGCAAATGAAGCTGCATTTACGGGAGAGAGCGCCCCGCTTTTAAAGAAAATTGGGAATAGGGTTTTTGCCGGATCTGAGAACCTAGATGGTATCGTTTTTATAGAAGTTACTGCGAAGGCTGACGAATTTGTCATCAACAAAATATCTGAACTCTATATTGAATCCAGCAGTTTTAGACCAAAATTTTCGGTTGTTGCAGACAAGGTTGCAAAATACTTTGTCCAATTCATTTTGGCCGCTGCTTGTTTGAGCGGGCTCTATTGGTATTTGGACGGTGGGCATGATTGGTTTGCGATTTCCTTGACAGTACTGGTTGTTTCCTGCCCCTGTGCCTTTTCGTTAGCAACACCCGTTGCGTATTCTGTCGCGATATCTGCACTCAGAAATATCGGTGTGATTGCGACCCGTGGAGATTTTTTGGAGCGCCTTGCTACAGTTGATAGGATTGTTTTTGATAAGACGGGGACGCTAACGAATGGTGCCGTCTCTATTAGTTCGATTGAGCTTCTATCGGACATCAGTGAAGAGAGTGTGCTGGAGCTTGCCGCAGCCATTGAAAAAGGAAGCTATCATCCAATTGCCCGCGCATTTGAAGCGAAGACCAGCAGAGTAGCCAAGTCCCAAAATTTTGTTGTGGGGCAAGGGGTTGAGGCAGAGATTGATGAAACAATTTACCGTATTGGACGACCTTCTTGGGTTAGTAGCTCATACGAATTTGAATCTCGAGTGGGTATGTGGGTCCTGCTTGGTGACGATAAACCCATAGCGCTAATTCAACTGGCAGACGGCGTGAGAGATGAGGCAAAACCTTTAATACTTTCTTTACAAGGTCACGGCTATGCCTTGTCGATGTTAACCGGTGATGGGGATGTGGAAGCACAGCGTGTGTGCGAGGCTGTGGCGCTAGAAGATTGTTTTAGCAATATGACACCAGAGCAGAAAATATTCCAGATCTCCAAGTGGCAAAAAAATGGCGAGAGAATTGCCATGATTGGTGATGGCATTAACGATGCGGGAGCTATGGGGATTGCTGACGTATCACTAGCTGTGAGCCCAGTTGATGTGTTTGTTCAGGAATCAGCTGATGCGACATTGCTTTCAAATGATATCTCGGTAGTTTCAAAGCTAACGCGTTTTTCACGAAAACTTAAAGTCGTCATTGGGCAAAATATATTTTGGGCAGTAGGCTACAACGTTTGCCTTGTACCTCTTGCGATTACTGGAATGATTCAGCCTTGGATGGCAGCGCTGGGCATGTCCCTAAGTTCGCTAGTCGTTATCTTAAATGCCAATAGGCTGAGAAAGGTACCGGCCTGATGGAAGTATTGTTCGTTCTTATTCCGGTAAGTTTGTTATTAGTGCTAGTAGCTTTGTATGCTTTTGTTTGGTCCGTAAAGAACGGCCAGTTTGATGACCTAGAAAAAGAGGGGCAAAGAATTTTGTCTGTGGAACGAAATGAAGCTGAGTATAGGAAGTCTGAGGTTGAGTTAGGTGCTGCAGATAACGACGATAGTACTGATGTAAAACAACAAAAAGTTAACAGTCTAATTTGATACAGGAGAAAAAATGATGAATCACCTATTTGGGCTATTTATTAGTCCCGCCAAGGAGTGGGAAAGCATCAGGGTTGGCAGTAGTAGTGTGATAACACATTATCTAGCGTTCATAATTTGGGTTGCCGCTATCGCACCTGCTGCCTGGTATTATGGTTCAACTCAAGTTGGGTGGCAGTTAGGCGATAGAGTGATTCGTCTCACCGCGGGCAGCGCGATGCAGATTATGGTGTTGTTCTATTTGGCGATTCTCGTTTGTATCGCGATGTTGGGGTACATGATCCATTGGATGTCTGAAACCTATGCTGCCCAAGGTTCTACGCTAGGCAAAGGCGTTGGAATTGCGGCTTATACTTGTGTGCCGCTTTTTTTGTGTGGCATCAGTGGGCTTTACCCGCTGCTCTGGTTGGATATGTTGTTGGGGTGCGCGGCAGCAGCATACACAGTTTATCTACTTTATATTGGTGTTCCGATTGTGATGCAGATTCCGAAAGAAAGAGGTTTTTTGTTCGCTTCTGCAATGGTTGGTGTTGGGCTTGTCATGTGCGCAGCATTACTGGGTGCGACGGTGATTCTCTGGGAAATGGGCGCGATGCCAGTCTTCGTCGAGTAGAACGTTTACTCTTGAGGCGGATGTCACTTGGCTAGTACGAGCACATGAGAGTTAGTAAGCTCATCTAGTAGCTAACAGGAGAAATCACAATCAGGCAAGTGTCTAGCGGAATCTTGTTTATCGTGTTCGGAGCGAGAACTTTGGTTTGGGCAACAAAGTGATTCGCTCGCGTCCAATTGGGATTTTTGCCTAGGCGTAGAGTTGGACGCCTTCAAGCTCGAACTGGACCATAGGATCTTTCTTTAGACTCAGAAGCCATGACAGATTGGAGTCTTGTTTGTTAGGAGTCGCAGCGACGAGATAGCTGTTTCCCTCCTTGCATTATGGTCGCAGGACAGCTTGCGCTCGTGCTGTTTCGCTGCTTTTCTTCAGGTGTCTGACAAAGTTATCGACCAAAAAAAATGCGACTGTAAATTAGTTCTTACAGTCGCATTCCTTGCGGTACCTGAAACGCTCACCCCTCTGTTAGATGAGTTGCGATAGGTAAAGTTGTGCTTTGTGAAGCATGTTTACCTATTCAGGTAAGCCAAGCACACGTTTACTGATAATGTTCATTTGGACCTCATTTGTTCCGCCGTAAATAGTCACGGCGCGACTGCTGAGCCAATTCTTAGTCGTTTCAAGTTCCTGTTGATTGAACCCGTCACCCTGCCATCCGGCACCTTGCGTTCCCATTAATGTTGATTTTAGTTCTGAGCCGCTTCTTGCCAGATTAGCGCCAACTAATTTAAATATAGAAGTGGCTGCCCCTGGTGTTTTACTGGTGCTCATTTCCTGAGTGACTCGTTTAGCTGTCAATTGAAATGCGCGTTCCGTCATTGAGTGGCCGAGAATTGATTCTCTTGCGCCCTGATCTGAAATCCTGCCTTCCCGCTCGCCGACATATTGCTTGGCCAGCTTTGCAAATTCATTGACCTTCTTTACAGGTTTTTTCTTTTTGTTGTCGCTGTTGCCACCAGCAAGTCCACCGATACCTGAACGCTCGTATTGCAGCAATCTTTTACCAACAGTCCAGCCCTTGTTCAATTCTCCAATGAGATCTTCTCGTTTGGCAATCGCATCATCGAGGAACGTCTCACAAAATGGTGATGATCCAGAAATGAGCTGAATAGGCTTAATCGTGACGCCGGGCTGATGCATGTCTATTAGTACAAAACTGATACCATCGTGCTTTGCTGCTTCAGAGTCAGTCCTGACCAAGGCAAACATCCAATCTGCATATTGTGCCCCAGAGGTCCAAATTTTCTGACCATTTATGACAAAATTGTCGCCATCGATCATAGCCTTTGTTTGAAGCGCCGCAAGATCTGATCCGGCACCGGGTTCGCTATAGCCCTGACACCAGTTTATTTCACCCCTAACAATCTTAGGCAGATGACGTTGCTTCTGTTCTTCTGTGCCAAATTCCAACAGTGTAGGACCGATCATTGCCAGTCCCATACCTGTGCTTGGAGGAAGCGCCTTGATTCTGGTCATTTCCTGGGAAAGAATTGCTCTTCTTTCTGGATTAAGCCCGCCACCTGCGTATTCTTTTGGCCATGCAGGTGCTGTCCAGCCTCGATCGGCCATAACCTTTAACCATCGTCTGGCATCGTCATTATCATAATGTGCGTGTGCATCCTCCCAATGAAAGTGTTGATCTCTCATGGATTGTGGACAGTTTTGCTCTAGAAACTCGCGAGTTTCTTTACGGAATGTATCAAGCTCTGACATGGGGTTCTCCTTTTGAATCGCCAGTTTAACAGGCGCAGTAGGCCATATTTTGGGCTGACTGAAAATCACTATTCGCGAAATAGATGTGGATGAATATGGCGGCCGCAAAATGTTCTATCCTGGTCTGCACCTGATATCAATCGGGCGTTTTATACCATCCTGAGCTGCTCAAAGGTGCTTGTGACAACTCAATGCCAAGCTGTCTTAATACCTCAAGATCCAGTTCATCATCTTTGTAGTACTGCAAGACAATCTGAGTCGTGAGTGGCGTCAACCCAAGTATTGCGCGAAGTTCCAGCCTAATGCTGTTCGAGTAGTGGGAGTCGATCAAGATTGTGTCAATTTCGTCTACTCTATCAAGCGTTGATTTCAATTCACTTAAATTGTGAGCCTTGTAAAGAATGTTGTCATTGTCTGAGGCCAAATGTTGCAAGTCTTCCTGATTAATTCCCAGCGTCAGTATCTTTGCAGCCATTAAAAACAAAGCCTTTGGTAAGTGACACCATCATTGCTCAACAGATAGGCTAAATCATTGATCTAAATCAATGAGAAGACTAAGGGAATTGTGCACACTTCAACTCACTTGCATTAGCTAACAATACGGAAATGGAGACAAGCTATGATCTTAGATTCAAAAGACGCTAAGACAATGAAATACATTGGTATGAACGTTTTGGGCCTAGTTGTAGTGACCCTGATACTTGTTACGGGCGCGTCAATTATAGGCTAATACAGAGTTTTGATAGTTTTAGGGGTCTTAGCTCGCTTGTGGGTTTCGGTGATTGTTTCAGGGTGCAATCACCTTAACTTGGGTTCTGACCCCTTTTATTATTTGCTTTACTAGTGGATCCGTTCTGTGTGGGCGATGTTGCACAGTTTTTTAAAATCCAGAATTTGTAATTCCTTGCCGTCTACCTTGAGGGTTTCGTTTTGCTGTAATCTAGTAAATACCCTACTCACAGTTTCTACAGCCAAACCCAAATAATTCCCAATGTCGGTTCTAGACATAGGCAGCCGAAAATTCGTGGGGGATAAGTTCTTTTTTTGGTATCTCTCTGACAAATTATGCAGGCAAGATGCGATACGCTCTTCCGCGGTTTTTTTGCTGAGCAATCGATGGAATTGCTGGTCTTTACTGATTTCTTTGCTCAGTGATTTGTACAGGTGAATTTGTGAAGACAATTCTGAAATTTGCCTAAAAGGTAACTCACAAACTGCGGATGTCTCTAGGGCTTTTGCGGAACTTACATAAGTTTCGTTGTGAATGGCATCAAGGCCAAATAGTTCACCGGAAAGATAAAACCCAATAATCTGTTCTCCGCCTTCCTTGTCTACAGAATATGCTTTGATCGCTCCGGATCTAATTGCGTAGAGGGAAGTAAATTTTTGACCTTCTTCAAACACAGACTTGTTGCGTTGGACGGGTCTGCCACGTTGTATCTTAGAGTCTACAAGATCGATTTCGTCTAGTGTCAGTGACTGTGGCAGGCAAATTAGATTTAAACTACAAGCGTGGCAGGTCACATCGCTATTGTGAGTTTTACTCATTTTTATCGCTGAGAGTGTTGGTAACCGAAATGATAATATCTAAGTTGGCAACTTATTAAGCGTCGAGCATATCACCGAGGTGATACATTCTTCTCGAAAAAACGTTAAAATACAAAAATTTGGTATTAGAATTTTATGTCACCATTTGTAATAAAAGACGATAAAAGCAATACACCCGTGATCATCTGGCTTGGCGTAGTGTGCGCAATGGTAGCTTTGATGATTGTTGTCGGAGGCATCACGCGGCTAACAGAAAGTGGTCTGTCGATGGTGGATTGGAGACCTATCATGGGGACTCTGCCGCCACAGTCTGACACAGAATGGCAAACTGTCTTTCAGGCATACCAACAATTTCCTGAATATAAGCTGAATAACCAGCATATGACCCTGGAAGGTTTTAAATATATTTTCTATTGGGAATATGGCCACCGCTTGCTGGGTCGACTAATCGGGTTAGCCTACTTCTTGCCGTTCATGGCTTTTCTTTTGCTGGGAAAAGTTCGAGGAACGTTGCGTATCAAACTCGTCGTCGGCTTGGTCCTTGGAGGGCTTCAAGGGTTGATGGGGTGGTACATGGTCAAAAGTGGTTTAGTTGATATTCCCCGCGTTAGCCATTACAGGCTAGCTGCTCACTTACTCCTAGCGATGTTTATACTCGCTTATCTGTATTGGGTTATTTTAGAGATACAACAAAAAACCGTGAGCTTTGTCAATTCAAGGCTGTTTTCGAATTTACTGTATGCTTTTGCCGGTGTTTTGGTGCTGCAAATTCTATATGGCGCGTTTACGGCGGGCAGTCGAGCGGGCTATGGCTACAATACTTTTCCCTTGATGAATGGAAGTCTAATTGCGGAGGCGGTGTTTTACCTCGACCCATGGTGGATAAATCTCTTTGAAAGCACCGCTACTATTCAGTTTCTTCACCGATGGCTTGGCGCTTTGCTATTAATATTCGCTGTCTTGGTCTATTTAGTATCACTTGCCAATATCGAACTACGTGTTGTTCGAAAATATACAAGTACTTTGATGGCCGTAGTCATTGCGCAATTTTTGCTTGGTGTATTGACTTTGATAAATGTTGTTCCTATAGGTCTCGCGAGTTTGCATCAATTTGGCGCGTGCGTGCTCTTGGTTGTCATGGTGCGACTTCTCTATATAGTTGGCAGTTCGCAGCATGAACCAGGAGGCTAACTCAGGATGAAAATTTGCCTTGGTCAAATCAATACAACGCCTGGAGATTTTGCGGGAAATTTGGCGGCCTTAAAAAAAGGTGTTGATGTTGCGAGTACCGCTCAATGTGATTTTGTTGTTTTCCCAGAGTTGAGTATTCCCGGCTACCTCAGTCAGGATCTTCTCTATAGACCGGGGTTTATTGACCAAAACTTGGCTGTGCTCGAGGAGTTGCGAGAATACACAGCTGAGCAATGCGACGGGCTTCATGTCGTGTGCGGATACGTGACCCGAAATCTTGGTATTGGAAAACCATTTCATAATGTTGCAGGCATTTTGAAAGAGGGGAAATTGATCGGTGAATATCGTAAGCAGCTATTACCTTTTTATGATGTGTTCGATGAGCTTAGGTACTTTGAACCTGGTGACGATCTCTTAATTGTCGAGATTTTGGGCAAAAAGGTTGGCATAGCAATCTGTGAAGATTTATGGAACGACAAAGGCTCGGATGATTATGTTTACGAGAATAATCCTCTTGAGCAATACCGAGCTGAACAGGTTGATGTCGTGCTTTCTCTTAACAGCTCACCTTTTGTTCATGGTAAATCATGGCAGAGGCTAGAAAAAATCACCCCAGGCGCGGTACGGACGAAGGAGGCCGATAGCAAAGATTTGACGATAGTGTACGTCAATCAGAGAGGCGGCCAAGATGAGTTGGTGTTCGATGGTCAGAGTTTTATTGTTAAAGGGAGAGACCTATTACACCTAAGTGAAGGTGTCTTTGAGGATACCTTTGACGTTGTCGATATTTCAAATCGCAAACCTGAAATAGCAGATGTGGCGAATCCTGGAAACAAAGAGGATGTAAAGAACCGTTCTCCAGGATTAAGGCAGCTGCTGGTGCTAGGGCTGCGAGATTATGTGCAGAAAACTGGTTTTGATCAGCTAGTTCTAGCTTCAAGTGGTGGCGTTGATAGCGCCGTAGTGTGCATGTTGGCCTGCGAGGCAATAGGTGCAAGCAACGTACATGCTATAAGGATGCCTTCGATTTATAGTAGTGACCACGCGGCGACTGATGCGATTGAACTTCATCAAAATCTGGGTTGTTGGGACTACGAAGTTGAGATCGAGCATCAATCTGTTGTCGATATGTTACAAAACTGTTTTGAGCGGCACGTCGGAGATGAGAATAACCTTGTTACGAGGAAAGTTAATTCCAATGGCTACTCAAAGGTTGCAGACGAGAACATTCAGGCAAGGTTGCGTGATCTTTATGTGATGCATTTCAGCAATGCTTATGGTGCGATGCCCCTGTCGACAGGAAATAAAACTGAATCAGCTTGCGGCTATTACACGCATTTCGATATGAATTTTAGTTTCGCGCCAATCAAAGATATTTATAAATTCCAGGTTTTTGATCTGGCAAAGGCGAACACAGATATACCGGAGAATATCTGGCAGAAACCTCCAAGCGCTGAACTTGCGCACGGTCAGACAGATGAAGCTTCACTCCTTCCCTATTCAGTACTTGACCCGATTGTGCAATCGCATATTGAAGATCATATTAGCGAATTTGTCGATTTTATTGTCTGGGTTAATGACAAAATATCTCTCAGAGAGAGGATTTCTGCCGACACCGCTTACCTAGCAAAATGGTTGTACCATGCGGATGTGAAATTGTCATACCAGCGAATTATAAGTCTTATAGGCAAGATGGAATATAAAAGACGACAAACCTGCCCAGGTACAAAGGTTAGCAAAATTGCCTTTGGGATTGGGCGAAGATTACCGATAGTAGAGAAATGGTCCTAACAGGCTGCTAACGATTGTCGCCGCCTGCGCTTTGCCACTCGCCTTCTGTCGTTATGGCTAATTTATGAGAATACGTTTGAGTTGGCCGCTTGATTTCTTCGGTAAGGCAATATACAGAACGCCATCGCGATACTGAGCCTTGGCTTTCGCATCATCAACTCGACAGGGTAGGCTAATGACGCGTTCGAAACTACCATATGCACGTTCCGTTAGTTGGTATATGCCCTAATTGCGCTGGGCGGAGGAATCACGTTTCCCCCTGATTGACAGTAATTGTTGATTGACGCTGATTTGAAAATCATCGCCTTTCATCCCCGGAGACTCGAATTGAATTTCTAATGCGGAATCGGTTTCGAAAACTTCTGCAGACAGTACACCCCAGTGAGCAGAAACAGCTCTTGTAGGAACTCTAATTGCATCCTCTCCTGATGGTGTGAAATGCGTCACGGCGTTACTTGCGCGGCTCCATAGATGCTGCCAGCCATCGCTGACATTCTCTAGCGTATCCCTCAAGCTATGGGTAATTTGATCTAGGTTGATTATTCTCAAGTTGCCCTGAATATTTGATTCGATTACAGTCTTATTAGCTTTCTACGGCAATGTTAATTGGCGGCGACTTAGTGTGCTTTGGAATGTTGATCTCAAGTACACCATGGTTTGATTTTGCGCTGATACTCTCGCTATCGGCAGAATCGGATAAAGTAAACTGACGCAAAAAGGATCCGACCACACGTTCGCGGCGTTTGTACCTTTTTTCATTTTTATCCTGGCGATTTGTTCTGCTGCCGCGAATTGACAGCAGGTCTTTATCTACAGTGACATCAACGTCTGCAGGGTCTATGCCTGGTAGATCAACAATTAGCTGATAACTCTCGGCCGTTTCAATAATATCTATTTCGGGTGACCAGTATTCCTGCGAAGCAAGGTGATGGTTTGTTGAAATCAATCCCGATAGGGTTGGCTCGAAAACCTTCCCAGCTCTTTTTGTCGTTGATTCATGCTGTTGAAAGGTGAATGAATATACTGACTCATCTTGTTATCTCCATAAACGTGATCGCGCTTGTATGTATTTACGCTTTGCGTGATAAAGAGATGTATCCATTGATAACAAATTCAATACTTGGGAATACAATTTTCGCAAAATAGTTTACTTCAGTGTATTGCTTGATTTCGGTCAAGTGTCGGCAGGGAAAGCTACCCTAAAGTAAGGGTGAAAGAAGGAGGCAAAAATGATCAAAAACGCTGTTGATATTCGTAAAAAACTAGAAGATTTGCGGGAAGAGCTTAATGCTCGAGTTGAGCGAACGCACAAACACATCCATGAACGCGAGGAGCGAATAAGCGGAGATTATGGTGAGCAATCAGTTGAAATGGAAAATCAAGAACTCGTAATCATGCTAGATGCCGAAGGTCGAGATGAGCTTCGCCAGATCGTAAAAGCGCTTCATCGACTAGACGAAGATAAATATGACCAATGTTCAAAATGCGGTGAGCTCATAGCTGATGCACGTTTGGAAGCACTGCCATTCACTGAAACTTGTATAGTGTGTGCAAGCGAGGCGGGATAATGAACATTAAAAAAATTTTGGTTGTCATTGAAACTGATCAAGAGTCCCAGCCAGCACTAGACAAAGTAATGTTGTTGGCAAGAGATTCTGAGTTTGAGATAACACTTATAGCAAGTGACTACACAGACTATTTGATTGAAGGCTACTACTTTGATGCAGTAGACCTTTCACAGCTGAGGAAAGAGTATCTGGATGAGCGCCGGATTGCCTTGGAGGCGTTAGCTGAACCAATTCGTCAAAAAGGGGTCGTAGTAATCACTAAAGCTGTGTGGGGGCACCCTGGCTTTCAAGCGATCGTAAATGAAGTCGAAGAACATGACATTGATCTTGTCGTAAGCCACACGCGTAAGCACGGAGCCTTGTCACGGTTGTTTTTGACAAACGACGACTGGCACTTAGTTCGATCATGTCCTGCGCCATTGCTCTTGGTTAAAGAAAAAGCTTGGGTTAATGAGTCTGTTGTGTTGGCAGCTGTTGACCCAAAGCATGCGAGGCATAAACCTCTAGGTCTTGATCATAAAATATTAGATTTAGCACTAGTGGTAGGCGAATTGTTAGGAAGTAAGACGCATGTGTTCCACTCATATGGTCAGCTGCTATTTGCTGGAAGTTATCCGGGAAATGCTGAAGTTGCGCACAAATTAGCTTTTGAGGAGCTATTGGTAGACTATGATATTCCAGGCGGGCAGCAACACTTGATCGAAGAAGTTCCAGAATTTGGGCTTAAGCAAATTGAAATCAAGCTAAAGCCTAATTTGATTGTAATGGGTGCGGTTTCCCGAAATGTTCTTACTGAAGTTTTTATCGGCAGTACAACAGAGAAAGTTATCGACTACCTGGAGTGTGATGTATTGTTAGTAAAACCAAATAAATAAGGATTTTGCATTCACGTTGAGCTCCACTCTCACCACTATGACTAAAAGCTCGAAGGAGTAGATTATGGCTATGTACACAAAAATTTTAATCGCACTAGATTTTCATGCAGACAATGATGAGATTGTCGAAAAAGGGTTGGCGCTAGCAACATCGAACAATGCCGAGCTCTATTTTATACATGTCAACGAACCCCTCGCGGTAGCTTATGGAGCCGATGGGATGAGTTGGAGTGATCAGGTTGTTGTGCTTGAAACTAGTATCAGAGAGTTAGCGCGCAAGAAGATGCTTGAGCTAAGTGAAAAAGCGAGCGTCCCGATAGATCACTGCATCACGCGTGAAGGTAAACCTGCACGTGAAATTCATGATTTGGTGAAGGAAAAGAACATCGACCTCATCGTGATGGGCACGCATGGGCAGTCGGGCTTGCAGTTGCTCTTGGGCTCCACCGCGAATAGTGTGCTGCATGGTTCAACCTGCGATGTGTTAACTGTCAGAGTTGGCGACTGAAGCGCTTTGCTTTAATTATTTGTTTCAGTACTCTTTTTCAGTAAACGTTTCAGTTGCTCAGTGCAGCAATTCCAATGGATGTTGGTAATAGGCAACGCTGACGATAAACCCGAAAGCACAAAGTGCCAAAGCGAAAGTTGAGGCTCTTTGTGCTTTTGCTGTTCCTATTTTTAATGCGATATCACTGACCTCTTTAACATTACCTGACAAGTGTTTGACTAAAGCATGAATAGTTTAGCTTAAGTCCAGACTCGAGCTCGAGCATGAGTGGTTGAATTAGCACTTTAGTTCATATTTTAGCCAATTCGGACGCCACGTTTTAAGCGTTGCGAAGGCCTTTAGTTCTTTCCTAGCTAACAATTCCGCTTTGGGGTTCGTAATTCGATCTAGTTTAATAACCATATTGGTGAAGTTCCGGAGCATTATCCTAGCGTTGGGATCTGAAGTGTCGGGGGGCGTTGACTTTCATTGTAGATCCCTGGACAGATTTGAGGAGGTCACAAATCGATAGGTGAAGTAATGATTAGTTCGTCAAAGAATGAGGTAATTCGCTTTGCCAAACACAATTTGTGAGATTGTTGAATTTGTAAAGGCTGAGTCTCTGAGCTGACTAGAGGCACTTCACGATCTTCCGATGATCAAAAGGCTAATGATAATGTAGACTGGATGATACAGAATACAGTCCGTGGTTTTTAAGTTAGTAGAACGCTTATTGTGCGACAGGAGCATTTTACAAAACAGATGATAAGGAACAAATATAATGTCAAAAAATGCTTTTTATGCTCAATCCGGTGGTGTGACCGCGGTCATAAATTCTAGTGCTTGTGGTGTGATTCAGACCGCAAAACGCTCCCGCGGAATCGGCAAGGTGTTTGCGGGGAAAAATGGCATAATCGGCGCGCTGAAAGAAGAGTTGATCGATACTTCCAAAGAGTCTGCGAAAGATATTGCTGCTCTTAAATACACGCCTTCAGGCGCGTTTGGGTCCTGCCGCTACAAATTGAAATCAGTTGAAGAAAACCGAATTGAATACGAACGAATACTCGAGGTATTCAAGGCACATAATATCGGCTATTTTTTCTATAACGGTGGTGGTGATTCCCAAGATACAGCTAATAAGTTAGCCCAACTGAGCCTTGCAAGAGGCGTCGACCTGACCTGTATAGGGATACCCAAAACGGTGGACAATGATTTGCCGCTGACAGATTGCTGTCCTGGTTTTGGTTCGGTTGCAAAGTACGTTGCTATTTCTACCTTGGAGGCAGGGCTCGACATTGCTTCGATGGCAGAGTCGTCAACTAAGGTTTTTGTGCTCGAAGTTATGGGGCGACATGCGGGTTGGATAGCTGCTGCGGGAGGACTTGCTAAGCAAGCTAAGGATCAGCCGCCGCATGTTATTTTGTTTCCCGAAATCGCTTTTGATCGGAAAGTATTTCTTCAAAAAGTAAAAGATACCGTGAGAAAGGTTGGTTTTTGTGTCGTTGTTGCCTCGGAAGGTGCGCGATATAAAGATGGAAGATTTGTAGCGGATGCCGGAGTGAAAGATGCTTTTGGTCATACCCAGCTAGGTGGCGTAGCACCTACCCTGGTTGACATGATCAAAGATGCGCACGGATATAAATGCCATTGGTCAGTAGCGGACTATTTGCAGCGAGCTGCCAGGCACGTTGCTTCAGCGACCGATGTAGAACAGGCGTATGCAGTAGGACAAGCAGCGGTTGAGTTTGCCTTAGCTGGCAAGAATGCAATAATGCCAACAATAGTGAGAGGAAAAGGGAAAAAGTACAGTTGGTCTATCGGTGAAGCCCCGTTGGCTAAGGTGGCTAATGTAGAGAGAATGATGCCGAGAAGCTATATATCAAAAGACGGGTACGGCATTACGTCTAAGGCGAGGAATTACTTGCAGCCATTGATTTCTGGAGAGGATCATCCAATCTATAAGGATGGCATGCCACAATATGTGCGGCTAAAAAATGTTTTGACGAAAAAGAAGTTGAAACCTTTCGATTTTGACTGAAGCGAGAGTTGGCCAAATATTGCAGCTACTCTGGCACAAGCCGGGATTATTTGATGTACCATGATCTGCCATTGCAAAATAATTCAGTTGTTTGTACTAATTTCAAGATAAGACAAGTTTAGCGATTCACTCATCCATAGAGAGAGTGCCGGTCAGATGGGGCATGGAATTGTAGTGGTACTAGCGTAGAAACCTACAGCATGAGTGAAATGTTAATGTTAGCTGTAGGTGGCGTTGTGCTAGGTCTGTTGTGCGCGCTTATAATTCAGAAAAAGAATGCTAGTAAGCTTCAGCGCGAGCATAACAGTGAAATTCGATGAGTCTTGGAGGTTATCACCGAACAGGTAGACCAGAAAAGGCTAAAAAAGATGTATGACCAACCTGAAGCTGATAACGAAACGACTATTAGTAGCCTAAGAGCGTTATCAGAATATTACCCAGATGATGTCGCAATGGACCTTGAGCAAATTGAGGCACTTTGGTTCAGGCTTGGCGAGCAACTCATGCATATTCCGGCGAACGTGAACACCTCTATCCCCCTTATGTCAGGATAGATTTCGCCTTCATTAAATTTCAATCTCAAGTGGCAAAGAGCATGCAACAAATTCTGTGGTTACTGCAGCTCAATTTATTTCAAAAACGTGATCTAATGGCACTGTTGAGAGGTGATCCAGTAATCGATGAGTCACTTCTCATCAATCAAACGTCGCTTCTATGAAAGTTAACGGGACAGCAATGATGCAACGTATAAGTTACATGGCTTATTCACAAGTGTAATTATATGGATCAATATAAAATATGCTGTTGATTCGAGTTGTTACAGCGAGTGGCCGCTAACAGGGCTGGTCGGGAATACTTATATTCCGCCACGATTTTGACTAATTGTGACTGTTGTCGAGCGTGGTTAAGATAGCCAGTGCGTCGCTAAGCGCACCGGCATCATGAGTTCTGATGTAGTCCGCACCGTTCATTGCAGCAAATATTTCTGCCGCTAGTGTGGCGGAGTTTGATTCAGCAACATTTCTCCCGGCTATTTTTCTTAGAAAGGACTTGCGCGATACAGATATTAGCAGCGGTAAGTCGAACTGATTCTTAATGTGTTCAAGGTTTTGTAATACTTTGACTGACGTGGCCTCATTAGTTCCTAAGAAAAATCCCATACCCGGGTCCAGGATGATGCGGTCAGATGAAATTCCCGCAGCCAGCAAATCCTTGATTCGTTGCTCGAAAAATATCGAAATCTGATCGAGAATTTTTGTTGGCTCGGTATTAACCCGGGTTGCAATACCGCGGCGTTGTATAGAGTGCATAAGGAACAGTTGGCAATCCGCATCGCTTAGTTGTGGATAGATTTCAGGATTCGCGAATCCCTCAATGTCGTTGAGGTAATTTACCTCAGAAGCAATCCCCCATAATTGGGTTTTGGGTCGGAATGAATCTATGGAAAGTTCTATACCACTGGATGTTAGCTTCGATACCACAGGTGTTAACCGTTCGATTTCTAAATCAGCGCTTACGTGCTTTGCATCAGGGTTGCTTGAGGCCGGCCCAAGGTCAATGATATCGGCACCACTGTGTTTAAGCGCGAATGCGTGGTCGACAGCCGATTGGCTGTCCAGAAAACGTCCGCCGTCCGAAAACGAATCTTCTGTGATGTTGACTATGCCAAGCAATCTGGGTTTTTTAAGTTTGAGCATATTGGAATTGTGCGTTGAGCCAGCCTAGGTTGATTATATTTTTTTAAATAGCGCGCATGAGTAATTGGTTGCAGCAAGACTAGTAGGGCTAGAGGCTGTTGTCTATAGGTGCAGAGTTCGACTCTGGCAGGACTGGGTCTGTGGAACTATTGCAATGCCAGTTGCTCTAATTTGTATGAGTCTAAGTCTATCCTCAATAGAATCTTTTCAAGTCCATGAGAACCTGATGTTTTATCAGGCTCCGAAGCAACAGGCTGATAGCCAACTATTGGTAAGAGTCGCTGTCTTTGCGTTTTTCCTGCATGTATTGGCTATCTATCTGATTGAAATTGAAGAGTCTGACTCGTTACCGTCATCATTGAGTGTCACTCTGACAAAAGCTTTGCTCAATCCAGAGGTAGTGTTGGTAGAATTGCTAGAGGAAGATTTATCCATTCCTGCAGTTGATGAATTGACTCAATCGAATAAAGAAGTCGAGCCGCCGGCAGAGCCCGCATTTGCTGAGAAAGAGTCTAGTGTTCCACCTTCGGCAAGACCTTTACCTGAATATAAAATCCCCCCGCTTAGGTCAAAATCGAGCGCGCTTGAGTATCATCGATTCAGCGAAATTCTCAGGGCAGAAGCATCTAGGGTGAAGAATAAGATAATAACGTTTAGCACCGCAGATTTCCCATCGAAAGGTGACGAGCCGAGCTATTTCCGAAATGAAGCCATTCAAACGCTCATCAGTGCACCGCGGCGGGTAGTATGGCGCGATGCGAGGGGGTATAGAACGATTTTAACGGATGATGGATTTGGTAATATACGTTGCGTCCAAGAGCGCGGTTTTGTCGGAGATGCCAACCCACCACTTTGGTATATCATACCCGCAAAAACCTGCGGTCACCTAAAATAGCACTCGTATTGCACCCCAAGTTTATAGGCAAGCACAGCTCAATAGTGTTTTGAGTTATAAGTCGATAATGAAATATTATTATTGAAATCCCTCAATTTCCCGTACGCTCTGGTCCTCTACTTAGAACCTAACCTTATAGTTTCGTCTTCCTTCAAATTTGGAATAATTCGATGTATCAATATAGACCAGAAGACCAGAGTTTGGTCAACGAGCGCGTTGCTCAGTTTCGTGATCAGACCGAGAGGTACTTAGCTGGAGAGCTTAGTGAAGACGAGTTTCGTCCACTTAGATTAATGAATGGTCTCTATATTCAAACACATGCGCCTATGTTGAGAGTTGCTGTGCCCTACGGGCTGCTCAGTTCAAAGCAGATGCATATGCTTGCGGACATCTCGAGAAAATATGACCGAAACTATGGTCATTTAACAACTAGGCAAAATATGCAGTTCAACTGGTTGGCGTTAAAAGATGTGCCAGATGTGCTTGCTGATCTTGCTGGGGTTGAAATGCATTCGATCCAGACAAGCGGTAACTGTATAAGAAATACGTCGTCCGATCAGCTAGCGGGCGCTGCAGAAGATGAGCTTGAGGATCCGCGTCCCTATTGTGAAATGATTAGACAGTGGTCGACCTTACACCCGGAATTCTCGTTTTTACCTCGAAAGTTCAAGATCGCGGTTTCTGGCTCGCGCAACGACAGGGCTGCGACGCAAGTGCACGATATTGGCATTCAATTGATCGAGCATCCGGAAACAGGTGAAGTAGGCTTCAAAATCCTAGTCGGCGGTGGCCTCGGTAGAACACCCGTCATAGGCAAGGTTATAAAAGAATACTTGCCTAAGAAATTTTTGCTGTCATATCTCGAAGCGATTCTGCGGATATACAATCTAGCGGGTCGACGTGATAACAAATATAAAGCGCGAATAAAAATTTTGGTCAACAGCGTGGGTATCGAAGAATTCACGAAGCAGGTTGAAGAAGAGTGGAGCCACCTGCGTGAAGGAAGCTTGCTAATTGATGATGCTAGCATTACTGATATGCAAAACTATTTCCGTCCATTTGACTACCTTTCTATATCTGACGATGACGTGCAGAAAAATTTGAAAGATAAGCTGGAGGCGAGTCCTGCATTCGCTATTTGGTATAGGCAAAACACACAGGCGCATAAAGTTTCAGGCTATAGAGTAGTGACAATCTCAGTTAAAGCACCCGGTGAAGCGCCTGGAGATCTCACTGATAAGCAAATGGATGGCGTCGCGCAATTGGCTGAAGCACACAGTTTTGGCCAGCTCAGAATAACCCATGAACAAAACCTGGTATTGGCTGATGTGCCCCTGAATGAGCTTCATGTGCTCTGGAAAGGTCTTGTAAGCCTCGATTTAGCGACGCCCAATATTGGCACCCTAACAGATATGATTTGTTGTCCAGGGCTTGATTTTTGTAGTTTGGCTAATGCGGGTTCTATACCCATTGCGAAACAGATCAACGAAAAATTTGATGATTTGGATTATCTTTACGATATTGGCGAGATTAAAGTAAAAATGTCTGGCTGCATGAATGCCTGTGGCCACCACCATGTTGGTCATATCGGTATATTGGGAGTCGATAAGAAAGGGGAAGAGTGGTACCAGATTACAATAGGTGGGTCTGCTGAAGAAGATGCTTCTCTGGGTAAGATTATCGGACCTTCCGTGTCAAAAGAGCGGGTCGCCGAAACGATTCAAACTTTGTTGACGACTTACGTCGCGCTCAGAGCTGAGGAAGAATCTTTTCTTCAATCAGTAAGACGGCTGGGTGTGGCGCCATTCAAAGAGGCAGTTTATGGGTAAGACAATTATTAAAGATGGCGTTTTGGTTGAGGATGATTGGCTCATTGATCGATCCGAAAGGGTAAGTTCACCCGATGCAGGAAAACTTACTGAATCGAATCGGGTGATTTCGCTCACAGAATGGCGGCAGAACAAGGATCGCTATATCACGGATGCTGGCGCTAAAGGACTGGCCCTTTGTAATGTGGATGATGTGCTCGAGTTAGTCGATGATCTGCAGTATTTTGATTTGATTTGTCTTGACTTCCCCGAAGCTGGTGATGGTCGGGCCTATAGTCAGGCTAAAATGCTGCGTGATAGATTAGGTTATCAGAAGGAGATCAGGGCTACCGGAGAAGTACTGACAGACCAGCTTTTCTTGATGCGAAGGTCTGGGATCAACGCTTTTGAACTAAGAGAAGGGCAGGATCCTGAGGCATCATTGCAACGGCTTGCGCCTTTCTCAGTGTCTTACCAGTAGGCTGTGGACTACTACCCTATATTCTTGAACTTAAAGGGGAAACATTGCACTGTTGTTGGCGGTGGTGATGTTGCTACCAGAAAAATTGGAACATTGATAGAAGCTGGTGCAATGGTGACTGTCATTTCACCAAAAATCTCTACTGAAATATCAGGTTGGGTTGAAGCTGCATCGGTCAGCCATTGCTGCATAAGGAATTATCAAACCTCGGACCTTGAGAATCAGTATCTGGTGATAGCTGCGACGAACTCTAGGACGGTTAACCAACAAGTTTACCGAGATGCGGAGCGAGCTAGCATTCTCGTTAACGTTGTTGACTCCCCGGAACACTGCAGCTTTATTTTACCCAGTATTATTGACCGATCGCCTCTGATGATTGCGATTTCTTCGGGTGGGGCGGCTCCAGTTTTGGCGCGCAAACTCAGGCAAAAACTCGAAACATTGGTCCCTTTTGGTTATAGAGATCTTGCGTTATTTGCAGGTCAACTTCGTTCTGTCGTTAAGTCGAAGCTCAAAATGGGACAGCGCCGAAAATTCTGGGAGACGTTCTTTGACGGCCCAATAGCGAACTTGATCCTGTCGGGTCGTGGGGCAGAGGCTCGCCTCGCGTTTGACACTGAACTCGAAGTGGTCGCAGACAGACAGAGCCGAGAGAGCTGGGCGAATAGTGAAAACAATGACTGCATTTCCGGGCAGGTCGGCGAGGTATACCTTGTCGGTGCTGGGCCTGGTGATCCTGAGTTACTGACGCTCAAAGCGCTTCGTCTCATGCAACAGGCCGATGTTGTCTTATATGACAATTTGGTCTCTTCAGATATCCTCGAATTAATCAGGCGCGATGCAAAACGCATATCTGTCGCTAAAGCAAAGGGGCGGCATTCGGTACCACAACAAGACATCAATAGTGAGTTAGTACGTTTCGCGAGTGAAGGTAAAAGAGTCTGCCGACTAAAAGGCGGTGACCCATTTATATTTGGTCGTGGTGGAGAAGAGCTTGAAACTTTAGTTGAGGCTGGTATTCCTTTCCAAGTTGTCCCGGGTATCAGTGCCGCAAACGGTTGTGCAGCTTATGCTGGAATTCCACTGACCCATCGGGACTTTGCGGATAGCGTAACCTTTGTGACTGGGCATCGAAAAGATCATGGTTATTTTGACTTGCCGTTGGACGCGCTCTCGACAAATAGACAGACTATCGTGTTTTACATGGGACTTACCAGTGCTGCGCTGATTAGGGAAAAGCTTATTGATTCTGGTATGTCAGCCTTAACCCCGGTTGCAGTCGTTGAACAGGGCACCAGGCGTGATCAGCGCGTCTTGCTTGCTAGCCTTGAAGAATTGCCAGAACAGATCGCAAATAATGATATGAAGTCGCCGGCGCTTATCATTGTCGGCGGAGTAGTTACCTTGGCTGAATCTTTCCATTGGTTTGGTGAAAGCTTAATGAATACTTTGCCAGAGAAAGAGGTAGCGTTACCAATGCCAATGGCAACTGCTGCTAATAGTTAAAGCGAGCAGTCTTCCAGAATGATGTTCAATCGTCTTATCTCTGTATTGTTAGGGTGCCTCGATACCAGTCTGTAGTGCACGGATGTTTTTCGCTCGGTCATTCCGCCCCCATTTATTCCCGCCCCCTTTTATTGATGTCTCTTATTTCATATTCCGGAGCCCGAAAAAAACCGGTATCGAGCTTAGGGCTCGATACCGGTTATGATTTTCGCTGCCTTATTTACATAAGACTATAACAGCGGTGCAATCACCAGACTGACGATTGCCATCACGTTAATGAGAATGTTCATTGCAGGTCCAGAGGTATCCTTGAAGGGGTCGCCAACGGTGTCGCCAACAACAACTGCAGCGTGAACGTCAGAACCTTTACCACCCAGGTTACCTTTCTCGACATACTTCTTGGCGTTATCCCATGCGCCACCAGCGTTTGCCATCATCAGAGCAAGCAAGACACAACCGAGCAGAGCACCGGCTAACATGCCGCCGAGGCTTTCACCGCCGAGACCAAAGCCAACGACTGCTGGCATTGAAACTGCGATAACACCAGGAAGAATCATCTTCTTCAGTGCAGCTTTAGTTGCAATATCTATGCATTTTGCATGATCTGGATCAGCTGTACCTTCCATCAAACCTTTGATTTCGCGGAACTGACGACGAATTTCTTCGATCATTTCCATCGCAGCATCACCAACAGCGGTCATGGTGATAGAGGCGATGAGAAATGGTAGACAACCACCGATGAACATGCCCACGAGCACTTGTGGATTGGAGAGCTCCAATGAAAAGTCAGGGTACTTGTTGTGCATGGTTTCAACGAACGCGGCAATAATTGCGAGAGCGGCAAGTGCTGCAGCACCGATCGCAAAGCCTTTACCAATTGCCGCAGTTGTATTACCAACTTCATCTAGCCCGTCTGTGATTTCGCGAATGTCTGGACCGAGGCCACCCATTTCTGCGATACCACCGGCGTTATCAGCAACGGGACCGTATGCATCCAGTGCCATGGTCATGCCTACAGTAGCGAGCATGCCGACAGCGGCAATACCTACGCCGTATAGACCAGCCAAGTCAGTAGAAATATAAATAATGGTACTGATCACAACGACTGGAATAACAACGGACTGCATTCCAACGGCTAACCCGGTAATCATGACGGTCGCAGAACCCGTTTTACCAGACTCGGCAATTCGAATGACTGGCCCCTTGGCGGTGTAATATTCTGTGACTAGTCCGATCAGAACGCCGCCGCCGGTGCCTGCAACAACAGCCCACCAAACGTCGTTTGAAATACCCATCATGCTGGTGATGAAATATGCACCTGCCACGAGTGCAACCGCACTTAGCTGATGGCCCATGCGTAATGCAGTTTCCGGTGCGCTATTTGACATTGCTCGAACGACAAGAATACCGAAAATCGAACAAATTAATCCGAACGATGCGAGCGCCAGCGGCAAGAACATTAATGCTTGCTGCCCTTTCATTGGATCTGTTGTCAGTGCAGCGATGCCGTACTCCGCACCCATTGCCATGGTAGATGCAATGGCAATTGTGGCGATCATAGAGCCACAATATGATTCAAAGATGTCTGACCCCATGCCGGCAACATCGCCGACGTTGTCGCCTACGTTATCGGCGATAACACCTGGGTTTCTGGGGTCATCTTCAGGAATACCTGCTTCGATCTTACCCACAAGGTCAGCACCAACGTCAGCGCTCTTAGTAAATATACCGCCACCTACGCGTGAGAACAGAGCAACAACTGAACCACCCATGCCGAATCCGTGGATGGCATGTAATGCTTCAGGATCGCCGCCGAAGAACCAATAAAGCGAACCCAGGCCAATGAGACCGAGTGATGCGACACAAAGTCCCATGATTGAGCCGCCATAAAAAGCCACTGTCAGTGCGCTTGCAGCCCCTGACTGTTGTGCAGCTACGGTGGTTCGTATATTTGCTTTAGTAGCAGAGAACATGCCGAGGTAGCCGGCGAGCCCTGATGTTATTGCGCCTACGGCAAATGATAAGGCGGTGTATTCGCCCAGGAAAATATAGAGAATTATAAGTAGCGGCACTGCGAACATCGCAAGCATCATATATTCTCTGTTCATAAAGACCATGGCGCCCTCATGAATCGCCCTGGCTATCTTTTTTAGTGCTTCGTCGCCATCTGAGTATCTCGTCATTAGGATATAAATGACGAAAGCACAGACTAGTCCTAGCACACCAATAATTGGTGGCAAGTTGATAATATCGCTCATAGTGATTTCCGGTCGGATTATTTTTAGTGTGTCGGCCCAATCGAGACTCTTCGTGGTCTCTCAGGAGTACCCCTATAGTACAAAAGTGATCGCCAGTCTTGAACTACAAATGTGCAGTTTTTAGCTTCTTTCACGTTTTTTGTGCAGGAATTGGTCCGGGAATCGGTATCTCGGTGTGATTTTGAGGCAATTATCGGTGCGAGTGAGGTTTTAGTTATCCATCTTGGAGCAATCTTCGAAGATCAACTATCGCAGCATTGGCCCGAGAGATGTGCGCGCCCATCACAAGCGAGTGATTTGCGAGCAAGCCAAAGCCACTGCCATTTAGAATGAGTGGGCTCCAGAGTGTGTCCTGAGTCGGTTCAATTTCTCGAATAATTTGTTGCAGACTGACCAATGCGTTTTTCTTTTCTAGGACGTCCCTAAAATCAATCTCAACCGCCTTCAATAAGTGTAGAAGCGCCCATGTAGTCCCTCTCGCTTCATAAAAAACATCATCAAGTTCTGACCATGGTGTCTTTACCTCGACGTCGGGTGTTGTGCCGGTAGATTGTTTGGCTGAAGGGTCTCCGGCTAGTGAAACATCTAGCTGGCGCTTTCCCACGCTGGTGCTCAAGCGTTGGGATAGGCTTCCGAGCCTGGTGTCTACTTCGGTAAGCCAGACCACCAGATTGTCAGCGCGGGCATAAAATTGAGCAGATTGCTGGTCTTGGTCACCTAATCTCTTTAGATAGTCGGCAAGCGCATTGCGACCCTGGCTATATTCTGATTCTGTCTGCGGGAAAGCCCAGCTATCAGTGTCGAAATAGAATTGATTTTCAGCAGTGGTGAGTGCTGGGTCTTCGGTAGATTGGGACTGTGAACGGCTCATATTATTGCGCAGCGTTCGTGTCATATCCCTGATCTGAACAATAACGCCATATTCCCAATTTGGGACGTTATCCATCCAAATACTTGGAGGTATAACGTCATTGGTAAGATATCCGCCACGTTTATTGAGCATCTTCTCTGTTATGGCCATAGTGGTTGCGACAGTGGCGCTGCCAGTCACAATTTTTACGCCGAAGTTTTGAGTTGTTTCGTCCGTAAGGGCTCGGATATCAAAAGTATCCGGCTCGGTATCCCAAATAAAACCTACGATAGCGGAGAGTAAGAGGACAATGATAATGACCAAAGCAACTCCCTTGGCGAAGCTGCTGCCAATTGCATTAGTTTCAATCTGATCGTTAACGCTAGTTTTCAATTTATCAAACACTATCTGAACCTTACTTAAAACAATGCTGTTATGTTAAAGATCTTGAGGGAAATTGCCAACTTCAGCGGCAGGACGACCTAATAAATAGCCCATAGCCATGTCAACTCCGAGAGAATGAAGTGTTTCGAGGTCTCGGAGCTGTTCAACGCCTTCAGCGATTATTGTGATGTCTCGTGATTCAGCGATTTGCAAGACAGACTGAACAAAGAATTGGTTGTCCGGGCTATCTGAAATACCATCGACAATGCTTCGGTCTATTTTCAAAAAGGTGATATCGAGACTGTGGAGATAAGCGAAGGTCGATTGAGAAATTCCAAATTGATCGACCGAGAAACGAAATCCTAAAGAGGTCCCCAGTTCCACTAATGCTTTAACCTTGGAAAATGAGAGTTGAATTGCGTGTTCTTGTATTTCAAAGATTACCCGTTTGGAACGTTTTTGTTGCGCTTTTAGGAAACCTCCGAGCCACAGAGTAAAGTCCTCATCCAAAATGGAGCGTGTAGACAGGTTCACCACTAGTTCATATTTTGAATCGGCTAATTGCGAAAAGACTTGTAAAACAACAATTTTATCGAATTTTGGTAACCAATCAAACCGTTCCACCATTGGCAAGAAGACGCCCGCATGTATGATTTCTCCCGCCACTTGAATACGCATGAAGACCTCCAGTTTGGTGAGTTTGTAGTTCGTTTTCAACTCATTGTTGGTCGTGTACTGGTAGATGGGTTGGTAATGAAGAAGAACATCTTCGTTAGTCATGACTAGTTCTAATGTTTTCTTCCATTCGTTTGCTTGTTTAATCAGTTTGCTGAGGGGTTCGCCATCCATAAACGTTACAAAGTGCGCGCCGTTTCCTGCTTGAGTTTGTGCCGTGCTCAACGCTGCATCAGCTTGCGTTAACAAAGATGACAATGTTTTCGGGTTTGCTTGAAAAGTCATACCAATGTCAACTGAATAATCTACCGAGGCGTCGTCAACCAACTGTATTGTATCTAACGCCGTTTGAAGCTGTAGCAACTTGACTCGTGCATGTTCGAGTCCGATATTTTGGAAATAGGCGATAAAACCTGCGCCTGAGTATCTTGCTATCAATGGTTCAATGGCAGAGTTTTTGACGAGATTGCCACCCTGTCCAAAATCAGTTTTGAGTCGTTGGCCGATCTGCTTGAGGATAGCGTCGCCTTCATTTCTACCCTTATTGTGGTTCAGTTCCACCAAGTTCTGGATTTGAATGAGTGCCAGGGCGCCAGATCCCGCACCGGACTCATCGTTTAATTTTGAGGCCAATACTGCGTTAAATTCTCTTCGGTTGATTAAGCCTGTGACTGGGTCTGTTCTTGCCTCCTGACGTAAATTTTCAGTGAGCTCTACTTGTTTGGCAAATAAATCCCTTAGTTTATGCGACATTCTGTTCATCGCTTCCACGACGAGTTTAAGTTCTCTGGTGCGGGGGATGCTTTCAAGCGTGGTGAATTTCTTTTCACAAATGGCGTTAGCTTGCTTCTCAACTTCTTTGAGTGGGCGAAGTATTAATTTCAGACATAAGCCCAGCAATATATAGCTGAGAAGAAGGATTGCGATAAACATGTAAAAAAAGTCAGTGCTGATACGCCATAAGTCTCGATAGGCGTGCCCGGGATGGCTGATGACGGAGAGAACGCCAAGTTGGCTCCACCCTGACATGATCTCGGATTGTCCCACGGGGCTTGGAAGCGCGACCAGAGATAAAAACCATGCTGGGACATCATCGATGGCAATGAGATTCCTTTTCTCCAGAATAGTCTCCCCCCTTAGACCTTTGAGTGTAATGCTTTGATAGTAACCTCTATCAAAAATTGCGTTGGCAAGTACATCAAGATGCGCTATATCTTTCTCTTGCAAAGCTGTGGTCATCGACAATCCTAGGGAGCTGGCGGTGTCGTCTGCGTGTGACTGTAGTTGATTTTCCAGATAAAGCCTTGAGTTCAATACTGTCAATATAAAATTTGCTGTGAAAAGAACAATAAACAGCATTATGATCACTAACATCAATTGTCTTAGCAGTGTCATTTTGTACTCCGTTCACGTTTTAATCTAGCGATGAGGTCTCGCCACATATTTAGGTCGTTTGTAGTTTGGTTGTTCTGGCCTTCGTCTCTCATTTTTGCCAACCAGAGACCTTCACCGTTGAAGCTGTAAACGGGAATAAGATCGGGACGGTCCGAAGCTTTTTCAATCGTGCTGACCAAGTTGTCTAAAACCAATGGTGTTGCGCTAGGCGATGCGTAATAAGTGAGCACCATATGTGCTTGATTAATGCTCGATGCTTTTACATAAGTAATACGAAGCTTCTCGTTATCGACCTGCAAAGCAATTAGCGTGATGTACTTAGCGATGGCGAAGTCTTCACAATCTCCCGCTTTCGTTGATAGGAACTCTATTGGAGTAGCCCAATAATCTGTTCGATTCCAGTGTTTGCTATCACTTACGAAGCCGTTCTTGTTGAAAAAGTTGTTGACGATGTTTAGCTTTTCTATTTCGGGCTTGTGTTGATTATTGTCGACAATTCTTTGCCAAAGCAAGATTCTGCCTCTTGCGCTACGTCCGTACTTCTCAGTAACGAGGTTAAGCATCTCTTCAGTAATGCCAAGACTTGCTCCTATGCTGATGCCCGTTGAGAGAATTGTCAGAATTAGGCAGAGGCATATGTTGTTGGCTTTTCTTGGGCCAGCATTAAATGTCCAGTTTGCGTTCGCGCGCTGGTTTCCTCTCGTCTCTGGTGGAAAGAGAAATTGCATAGGATAGTAAGGCTAGTTAAGCCTGTGGGTTGTTAGTAATTTCTTATACTAACTATAGTTACTTATGCGCAGATTACCTGCGTAATAATGACGGGTTTTTGGTTGAATATGGGCTTTGTTAAGGAATGATTAGTCGAATACTAGGTTTCGAGCGTTGTTCAAATCGCGCTTTTACACGACTATCTGTCTGTTCATTTAACTGTTGATAGATCCACCGTCCTTCAGAATCGTTTCGAGCCGAAATGATAATTGTCGCTCTTGTTTCTTGCATCCTTGCGGCAATAGAGCCTAATTCCATTTTTGTTGAATTTGAGCGGTTGGCTAAACCGCGTGGGTCTAACAAATAACTTTCTTCACTTGAATTTCTATGTTCTGCAATCCTAGTTGCAACTGCTGTGATATTGGGGTGCAATTCGTCGAGTGAACGGGCTTTGTTTAGATAGTTTGTCGCAGCGCGAAAGTTCCTGTTCTGCAGGCTTTCCAACGACCAGTCTAAATATTGTTCCACAATATTTGATATCCCTCTATTCGCGTCTTCGCTGTCGGGATCAATAGTGAGGACTTGTAGATATCGAAAATAGGCATTATCTTCGACAGGAGTTGTCAATCTGCTTTCAATAAAAGCGAAATACGCTTCCTCTAGCAGTTGTTGGATCTTGGGATCTCGCACGGGCGTGCTGGGTTCTGTTGTTATCGTTGGGTTGGCAGGAATGGGGCTATATTCATCGAAGGTGGAATTGCATGCCGAGAGGGGTACTATAATTACAAATATAGCGATTGCAGCGCGCAGCCTGTATGGGCCCGCGAGAATTTTGAATATAGTGGAATTTAGTGTCTGGTTCACTGTCAAATTTATGTTTGAGTTATTGCGAAAATATTAGACTAATTATTATTATACAGTGAGATAAATACATGAACTTGTTTCAAATGCCAACTAAGTGGCTAAATTTAGTTTATCTTTTTCTGCTAATGACGTTTGCAGGCGCCGTTAGCGCTGAATCATCTTTGCAGGGTTTCAAAGGCTTTGGCGATCCTGAATTCCTTGAAGTCGATCAAGCTTTTCAAGTGTCTTCAGTCACTGAAGGCAATGATGTGATTGTGCGATGGCGGATTGCTCCTGGATATTATTTGTACAAGCATCGTTTATTGTTCAGTAGTCAAAGCGATACACATCCTGACAAAACACTCGTGATAGCGCTTCCCAAGGGACAACAGAAATATGACGAATATTTTGGTGACGTAGAAACTTACTACGATGAATTAGAAGTAATCGTGCGGAAAACTTCTGCAAATGTCGGGCTTTTAGTCCAATACCAAGGCTGTGCGGACGCCGGACTATGTTATCCTCCTCAAAAGCGAAAAATTGGCCTATAGGTGAATTCGTTCGATGCTAAAGTTGCTATCTGACCATCAAAAGGTGGCATCCTCCCTACTTATTTCGTCGAAATAGTATCTAAATTCGACAAAAAATGACGCGAGACAACGTGAATGTTTTGTTTTCGCGGCTAATCAAAATTGAATCTCAGGAGTGTTACTTGGATATTCGAAAAGTCAAAAAGTTGATTGAGATGATGGAAGACTCAGATATCGGAGAGATTGAGATTAAGGAAGGTGAGGATTCAGTTCGAATTTCCAGATCCAACACTACGAATGGTCATAACTCTAATCCACTGTCTGCCCAGTTTGTATTTTCAGACCGAGCGTATTCTGCCGTTGAAGAAACGCGTAGCGACGAGGCGCGACAAAGAAGAGCTGCGCCAAGGTCTGTCAGAAGAACATCGACCGCCTCAAATCATACGAAGCGGCAGTCTTCGAAGGAAAATTTTGTGGCTTCTGGTTATGAATCACCCAAAAGAAGCTCGGCAATGAATACTGGCGCTAGTCGAGAACATTTAGATGAGGGAACTGAGCAAGCCATCGTTACTGCGCCGATGGTAGGTACATTTTATTTGGCTCCAGATCCTGATTCAGATGCATTTGTAAAGTTGGGAGAGCAAGTTAAAGAAGGTGATACTTTGTGTATTATAGAGTCTATGAAGATGATGAACCGGGTTACCGCAGAAATTGACGGCATTCTAGAGAAAGTATTGGTTGAAAACGCAAGTGGTGTCGAATACGACCAACCTCTGTTTGTTTTAACGCCCTTTGCTAAGTAACAGTTTCCTAATTGTGTGACCGAAACACTATTTTAGGTTTTCCCCCATTCTGACATCAAAGACTGTACATGCTCACCGATAGAAAGATTCAACGGCTTTTAATCGCAAATCGTGGAGAAATCGCAATTAGAATTTTGCGTGCCTGCAGACAGTTGGATATCGAAGTCGTTGCAGCATATACCGCTGTTGATAAGGCTGCACGTTATCTTGATTTGGCAGATCAGAAATTTTGTATAGGTGAGCGTGATTACCTGAATATTCCGGCCTTGATTTCTGCTGCTCAGATTACCGGCTGTACGCTCGTTCATCCTGGTTACGGCTTCCTTTCAGAAAGTGGAGCGTTTGCACAAGCAGTCACTACTGCAGGGATAGGTTTTGTCGGTCCAACTGCAGAACACATCGATCTAATGGGTGATAAAGCCGTCGCCAGAGCGACTGTGGCAAAGCTTGGCCTCAAGGTTATTGAAGGATCAAAAGGGGCGCTGAATGCAAACGAAGTCCTCGGGCTTGTTGAAGACATTGGATTGCCTATCTGCATCAAGGCATCCTTTGGCGGAGGCGGCAAAGGGATGCGGGTCGTCCGAGATATCGCCCAATTACATGAGGCAATATCTGAGGCGCAGCAAGAAGCGCTAGCAAGTTTTGGTGAAAGCGCTTTTTATGTTGAGAAATATCTATCCGGGGCAAGACACATTGAAGTTCAAGTGCTCGGGGATGGGCTGGGTAATGTTGTACATCTGGGTACGAGGGAATGCTCCATTCAAAGGCGATACCAGAAACTAATCGAGGAAGCGCCGGCAAACAATATTGAATCAGAATTGCTTGATAGACTCACCGGCAAATGCGTTGAGGTAATGTCGGCCATAAAATACCAGAACGCCGGTACACTAGAGTTTTTGTATAGTGCTGGCGAATTCTATTTTATTGAGATGAATACCAGGTTACAGGTCGAGCATCCAGTGACGGAACTTATTACAGGTCTGGATATTGTTGAAGCCCAATTACAGATAGCGCTCGATAATAAATTACCGTTCGAACAATCGGAAGTTGAATTTAGTGGTAACGCTATTGAATGCAGAATAAATGCGGAAACCGACGAATTCTTGCCATCCCCTGGGTTGGTAAGTGGTTACTCTCCGCCAGGCGGGCCCGGGATTAGGGTTGATTCTCACCTTTTTTCGGGTTATCGCGTTCCCCATCAATACGACTCTTTGATAGCAAAAGTCATTGCCCAGGGTCCTAATCGAGAAACAGCCCGCAGACGCCTTTGTGGCGCATTGACTGAAATGGCCGTTGATGGAATCGAAACAAACCGAAAATTGCTTTACCGTATCCTTGTGGCGCCGGGGTTTATTGATCATGAATTTTCGACCGAATTCGTAGCAAACCTTTTAGTCGATGGAATCAGTCGTAATGACAATTTAGGAGGAAATCGCTAATGCCTTGGAAAACCCTCGCAGCAAGCACGTCGACAACCCATGTTGAAGGACAGGGTGACCCGCTGGATACATTGGAGTCTTTCTTTTGGAATAATGGCGCTGTTTCAGTGACTGTTGTTGATGCAGAAGATAACCCCATTTATGAGCCTGGACCCGGAGAAACTCCCGTATGGGAAAATGTCACAGTGACAGGATTGTTCGAGGAGGATGTTGATGTCACTGCTATTAAAACAGCACTTGCTGAGACAACATTTGAGTTTCTTTACGAAGAATCCGTTGCTGACAAGATATGGGAGCGAGAATGGTTGAGCCGGTTTGAACCCATGTGTTTCGGACGCAGGTTATGGGTTTGTCCTTCCAGCCACGAGGTGGATGAAGTTGATGCGGTTGTGGTTAAGCTAGATCCTGGTCTCGCTTTCGGTACCGGTACACATGCAACGACACATCTTTGTCTTGCCTGGTTGGATGAGCATATTAAACCAAGTCAGGCTGTGATCGATTTTGGTTGTGGTTCAGGGATACTGGGAATTGCAGCGCTTTTGCTAGGTGCTTCAAGCGTTGCCGCGATAGATAATGATCCACAAGCAGTAACAGCGACCATCGAAAATGCTCGGCGAAATGATGTCGTTGGGAGAATCATTCCGGAGCTTCCAAAAACCGAATATACGGAAACTTATGATGTCGTCATCGCAAATATTTTGGCCCAACCACTGATAGATCTAGCGGGAACGCTGGAAAAAATGATGAAGCCAGAAGCACATATTGTGCTGTCCGGTATTATGTCTGGGCAGAAAATATGGGTGAAGGAAGCCTATGAGGCGTTGGGATTGGTGTTCGACTCGGAGCAAGAGCGAGATGGTTGGGTTTGTTTGGCTGCGAGTAGGCCGCAACGGATGCCGGCGAAGGAATAGGTGTGATGCTTGAATCTGATTTTGTTACGCGATGCCCAAAGTGTGAGACGACCTTTCGTGTAACAGAAACACAACTCGCTGCCGCTCATGGGGCTGTTCGTTGCGGGGCGTGTCTTCAGGTCTTTGCCGCGAATGATCACTTGATCCTCGCCGAGTCTATTGTCGCCGAACCCTTAGCAACTGTCGTCGAACCATTGATCGAACTTGATCACCTTGCCAGTGATTCGTCTGAGATCACGAACGACGATCCTGAGGGTTACGAGGGATATGAAACTGATGTAGTTATAGATAGATCGAGCGATAAAGTTAATGAAACCGAAGTAGCGCCAGGTGCTTCATCTGACCCTTCGTCGTATGATGTCTTAGAGGGGCTGGTTCCTGCAAGCGAGGTTGAGAACGCGGGAAAAGCAATTTTTGGTGTTAACTACTTCGTTACCGAGGGGATGTCGTCGGAGACGACTACCGAAGTTGATCGCAACGCTGAGCAAATAGAAGACCCAAATGACCCTGTCGCTGACGATCTAAATTCTGAAGGAGGCATGGCTACAGCAAGGTCTGGCGAGTTTAAATTGGCCGGAGAGCCTGATCAATCTGAAGTTATTAACGTCTCTGGTCCAGATGAGGCGGCACTTAGTGCGCTATTTGACGAGCTCAATCATGACGGAGTGATACCCTCCGAGTCTCGGGAGGATGTAACACCGAGCGATCTTTCAGGTGGCTCCATTGAGAACAAGGTTGGTAGTGATTTTGTTGAAACAGCGCCTCTTTTTAGAATGGAACTAGAGTCCGATTTAGGAGCAAATGAATTTAGGCCCATTGTTGATGAGTCTGTTGATGAGCAGGAAGCAGATTTACCTGAAGGTGAAGTGCTGGAAGCTGATGTTTTAGAAACTGATGTTGTAGAAGCGGATATACAAACACCAGAAGACGCTTTTGATGTGTCTTCTGAGCCTGCGATCCCGACGGCTGTTGAAGTGGTGCTAAGCAATCTGGACGATGATCAAAGTGAGTCTCTAGAGTTCGTTTCGAATATAAATTTGGAATCTGAAGTGCCCGAAGCGATCGTTGGGGATTATCAGGTACCGGCAAAATCACATAATCTGAGTTGGTTCCTCGGGACTGTACTGCTAACGGCCGTTATGGTCAGCCAATACGCCTATGTAAATATTGAGCTTTTGGTTCAGCAGCCAAAACTGCGTCCTTACTATGCACTTTTTTGTAATTATGCAGGTTGTAGACTCCCCACGTTTGAAGATATAGCCTCTATCGAAACTACTGAGTTAGTCGTTCGTGTCCATCCAGAGATTGAGCGGGCATTACTTGTTGACGCGATTATCAGAAACACTTCTATATATCGTCAGGCTTTCCCCCCGCTCGAAATGAAATTCACAGGCATAAACAATTTGGTGACAGCTTCAAGGCTATTTTTGCCGAAGGAATACTTAGGCGGCGAAATGTTAGGGCTTAAATTTATTCCTCCGCGCACTGAGGTTCGGTTAGGTTTAGAAATCGTCGACCCTGGTGAAAATGCTTTTGGATATTCGCTCGAAGCCGTTCAACCAAAATAGAATAATCTCCTACCTCAATCTGATGGTTGAGCCAATTAGTGCAGGTTATCGTTTGGCTGTTATTATTCGCCTATTCAACTACGTAGACTTCAAATCCATGCTCAAAATAGGACCGTTTCAACATGAAAGCCGCGTTATCGTTGCGCCTATGGCTGGTGTGACAGATCAGCCATTTCGAAACATGTGTCGGAGTTATGGAGCGCATTGGTTAGTTTCAGAGATGTTAACCAGTGACACGAGTTTGTGGAAAACGTCAAAATCAGCCAACCGGCTACGTTTCGAAGGAGAAATTGGTCCCAGGTGGGTGCAGATCGCAGGCGCTGAGCCCGCCATGATGGCTGAAGCTGCGCGCTTTAATGAAGAACTAGGCGCAAGTATTATAGACATTAATATGGGTTGTCCTGCGAAAAAGGTCTGCCGAAAGGCTGCTGGCTCAGCGCTGATGAAGGATGAGGCATTGGTCCAAAAGCTTTTAACGGCTACCGTCACAGCGGTCTCTGTGCCAGTGACACTCAAAATACGGCTTGGTTGGTCCAGGGATCAACAGAATGCTGTAGAAATTGCAAAAATGGCTGAGGCGAGTGGCGTCCAACTCATTACTGTTCATGGTCGAACAAGGGCGGATAAGTTTTCTGGTGAAGTGGATTACGAAGCAATTGGTCGCGTTGTTGATGCGGTCAGTATCCCCGTAGTGGCAAACGGCGATATCGATACTCCCGAGAAAGCAATGAATGTTCTGTCCTCGACAGGAGCAGATGCTGTCATGATTGGTCGCGGTGCCCAGGGAAATCCTTGGCTACCTGCTCAAGTGGATTATTACTTGAAAACGGGCTGTTTAAGAAAAAACCCAAATTTGGGTGAGATAAAGCACGCGCTTGCTGCACATATATCAGAACTCTCCAACTTTTATGGAGATATTATGGGTGTACGTATCGCGAGAAAGCATGTTGGTTGGTACTTGGACGCTTGTTTTACTAATGACCCTCAGCTTGGGACTTTGGCGAAAAAAGCGTTTAACTTGTGCGAAACACTTGTGGAACAAATCGAAGTGATCGAACACTCTTTTCTGCGGGCTTCTACGAGCGAAGCTCTTTTTGAACGAGCAAGCTGCAAGCAAACGCTCTATGCTAGAGCGTCACTTGAGCAAGCTCCGGCGGCATGATTGGAGATAAAGATGGGTACCCTGAATTTAATGGACAGAACTCTTGAACTAGAATCTAAAGGCGAACTAGAAACAATAGTTGGACTAGAGCGAAGAGGTGGGCTCGAAGGAAGAGGTCTAGAAGGAAGAGGCGGGCTAGAAAAAGTGGTAGAAAAACCGGCGGAACTAAATCAGGAAAGTTTGCTACCCTCATCGTCCTTTAATCTGGGAGCAACACCTAATAGCGAGCGACCTACTTTATCTGAATCTGTGCGTGAATCTGTTGAGCGATATATTTCTGCAATGGATGATCAAAACATCGAGGATTTATATGAGCTAGTGATTTCTGAAGTAGAAGCACCGTTGCTGGAAAGTGTTTTGAATTTAACCCATAACAATCAAAGCAGAACAGCGATGATTTTGGGGCTAAATCGAGGGACTCTGCGTAAGAAGCTTCGTAAATACGGAATGCTATAGTGATAAATTCATTCTTGAGATGACACTCTCAGTCACGATGAGGCATGTCCAGGGCAGATGATCTCGGCGCTATTTAGCGAATTAACGATTGGTTCTGCATCTGTCCCAGCCTCTATCTCTACTTCTGTCTCAACTAATGGCTCCGTTCCTGACTTCGTTGAACGAAAGAGCGCTGGATCGTTCGAATTAGTTTGCGCCTCATGGCATAATCCTCGCTCCCGAAAAGGGCGGTCAATCCGTCCTTTTTTCGTTTCCAGTTTTGATGGAAGTTACCGCTGTGAAACCATCGTCGTGAGAGCCTTTAGATATGAAACCCGTAAAAATTAAGACCGTCCTTGCAAGCGTGTCGGATAAAGCTGGATTAAAAGACTTTGCCAGGTCGCTGCAGCCTTATAAAGTGACGTTCCTTTCCACTGGTGGAACCTATCAACTACTTTCTGAAGCAGGGGTGCTTGTGAAAGAAGTCTCTGAATACACCGGCTCCGCAGAAATGATGGACGGTCGAGTTAAGACTTTACACCCAAAAATACATGGTGGATTACTAGGGCGTAGAAATGGCGACGGCACTGGGGTCGATGTCGGCATCATGACACAGCACGAAATTGAAGAGATTGATCTTCTGGTCGTCAATCTTTATCCCTTTCAGGAAACAATTTCGAAGCCTGACTGTAGTTTTGGCGATGCGATAGAGAATATCGATATTGGTGGGCCCGCAATGTTGCGCTCAGCCGCAAAGAACTTTGATAGTGTGGCTGTGATATGTGATTCCGCAGATTATCAGGGCGTTGTTGATGAATTGACAGAAAGTGATGGCCACCTGTCTCTCTCGACTCGATTCAGGCTCGCAAGAAAAGCCTTCGAACATGTTGCAGAATACGATGCAGCGATCAGTAATTATCTGGGTTCAGTTGAGTTGGGGGAGGAAGTTGAAGTGGCACCAGAATTCACCGAATTCTCAAACACCTTGACTGTTCAATATGAGAAAAAACAAGAAATGCGCTACGGCGAAAATCCACACCAATCCGCGGCTTTTTATACTCAGAAGAATCCCGAGCCTGGTACAATCGGGTCTGCTACCCAGCTTCATGGCAAAGCGCTTTCATTTAACAATATCGCTGATACGGATGCTGCACTGGAATGTGTTTCATCTTTTGAAGCGCCAGCTTGTGTCATTGTTAAACATGCAAACCCTTGTGGTGTTGCGGTTGATGCGGATTTATCCCGTGCCTATTTGAAGGCATTTGAAACAGACCCGACTTCTGCTTTTGGCGGAATCATTGCATTTAATCGAACCGTCAATTCGAAACTTGCGGAAATGATTGTTGAAAAACAATTCGTTGAAGTTGTGATCGCACCAGAGTTTACAGAAGGCTCTTTGGCGGCATTCAGTAAGAAAAAGAATGTCAGAGTGCTGAAGTGCGGTGCGCTGATGAGTTCTTCGTTTACATCAGTCCCGGTTCTGCAGTTAAAGCAAGTGGCGGGTGGACTGCTCGTCCAGAGTAAAGATACGGCACTTCTGGTAGCTGACCAACTCCGAGTTGTTTCGAGTCGACAGCCGACCCCAGCCGAAAAAACAGACCTTATGTTTGCGTGGGTCGTCGCGAAATTTGTTAAATCGAATGCCATCGTTTATGCCCGAGATAGTCGTACAATTGGCGTTGGTGCTGGTCAAATGAGTCGTGTTTATAGCGCAAAAATTGCTGGTATCAAGGCAGCGGACGAAGGGTTACAAGTTTCCGGTTCGGTGATGGCATCGGACGCCTTTTTCCCTTTTCGAGACGGTATCGATTCTGCCGCCGAAGTTGGTATTACCGCCGTGATTCAGCCCGGGGGGTCAGTACGAGATAAGGAGGTGATCACTGCAGCTGATGAAGCGGGAATGGTGATGATGTTTACTGGAATGCGTCACTTTAGGCATTGATCTCTATTCTGTTTTTGTTGTTTCACATGGATGAATTTAAATGAAAATTCTTGTTACGGGAAATGGCGGCCGAGAGCACGCACTTGCCTGGAAGTTTGCACAATCTGCCAACGTTGAAACTGTATATCTTATGCCGGGCAATGCTGGCTCGGCTGATGATCCGAAGCTCGAAAATGTTGACATAGGGGTAATGGATTTCAAGAAGCAGATCGAGTTTGCCTTAAAACATGAAATTGATTTGACGATGATTGGACCCGAAGCACCGTTAGTAGCGGGTGTTGTTGATAAGTTTCAAGCGGCCGGGTTAGTCTGTTTTGGTCCTTCGAAGGCAGCTGCTCAACTTGAAGGGTCAAAAATCTTTACTAAAGATTTTTTAAAAAAATATGAAATCCCTACCGCAAAATATGGCAGTTTTGACTCTGCGGATGCAGCGTTAGAGTATGTGCAGGGAGTGAACTTACCAATAGTCCTAAAGGCTGACGGGCTAGCGGCGGGAAAAGGTGTCGTTATAGCACAGACGCTAGAGGAAGCAGAAGAAACTATCCGTCAGATGATGGAGCAAAACAGTTTTGGTCTTGCCGGAAACCGATTGGTTATCGAAGAGTTTTTGCGAGGTGAAGAAGCAAGCTTTATTGTGATCGCTGACGGTAAGGTCGCGATACCTTTCGCAACATCGCAGGATCACAAAGCCGTATTTGATGGAGATAAGGGACCTAACACTGGCGGTATGGGTGCTTATTCACCTGCGCCGGTTGTCACAGAGGAGCTTCATCGCAAAATCATGCAGCAGGTGATAGAACCGACGCTCGCTGGCATGGCGCAAGAAGGGTACCCGTATGTCGGCTTTTTGTACGCAGGCTTGATGATTGACGCCAGTGAAAATGTGAATGTTATCGAGTTCAATTGTCGATTTGGCGATCCTGAGACTCAGCCTATTATGATGAGAATGAAGGATGACTTGTACGACCTCTGTATCTCAGCCATTCAAGGTCGTCTTGAGGGGCGGTCGATTGGTTTTGAAATTAATACTGCAATATCGGTCGTTATGGCCTCTGGTGGTTATCCTGGCAAATACGAAGAGGGGATTGAGATTAGCGGTATCGAGCCTGCGAATCGCCTTGGTAAGGTTTTTCATGCTGGTACGAAAGAAGTCGAAGGTAAGGTCTTAACTGCGGGCGGTCGCGTATTGGGTGTTACTGCTATGGGGCAAAGCGTGTCTGAGGCTCAAGCGATCGCGTACAAAATGGTCGATGAGATAAATTTCGAAGGAGCATATTGTCGTCGTGATATAGGTTATCGAGCGATTGAACGCGAGACTGACTAAGACTAAGTAAGATCAGGTAAGATCAAACAAGCATAGGCTAGGTGAGCGCGAGTCTAATTGAGCGGAGTGATAGATGCGACGCATTGGATTCTTAGCTTTTTTATCGCTAAGCTGATTTCGCTTCCTTTTATTCCGCCTTCTATATCTCGCGCTGAAATTGCTTTAGTTGCATCTAGGAACTTGTTCCAAACAGCGATTGTGGTGCTAGGTGATTTACCTTCTGATTGTTGAATCGTAGAACAACAAGTTTGTAACACCTCAAATCTTTCTGGTCGTCTATAGGCGTCGAGTTCGTAAAGAAATTCGACAATATCCTCTGCGCTAAGCGCTTCTACGGAATGCCAAGGGATGTAGTTGAGAATAGTGAGCGTAGCGACTTCCTGGTATCTTTTTGGTGCCTTAAGGTGATCGCTTAGTTTTTGAACAGAGATAACATCGGTATTCGCCGTCAGGCAGGAAAACCGTATTAAAGGGTCCTGATTCAACTCACAGGCGCGCTTAAACTGAGCGATATCAAGTTTGATATCCGCAAACCCAATAACTCCCAAAGCATCAATTTCATTTAGAAGATCAAAAAACTTCCACGGTGATGTTGAGTGGAGGGCTTTTTGAAGCTCGATAAATATTCTTTCACGAGTGAGTTCCAACAGCTGGCCAGCTTTGGTCATTGCGCTCATCAGACCTTTGGTCTCAGGTGAGACACTGAAACCGAGATGTTCGAAACGAGCCAAAAATCTGGCGACTCGCAGCACTCTGAGAGGGTCATCAGAGAAAGCTGGAGATATATGTCGTAACACTTTAGATTTGAGATCAGAGATGCCGCCGACCAGGTCGATGATGTTTCCTGCTTGATCGCGAGCGATGGCGTTTATTGTCAAGTCTCTGCGCTGCAAATCCTCTTCAAGGCTAATGGTTTTGCTTGCGTCAACGACAAATCCTCTATGTCCTTTGCCAGATTTCGATTCCGTCCTCGCCAGTGCATATTCTTCATGTGTTTTTGGATGCAAGAAAACAGGAAAGTCCTTCCCTACTCTATAATAGCCGTCGTCGAGTAATTCTTTAGGCGTTGAACCTACGACTACCCAGTCCCGCTCGGTTACGGCAAGTCCTAGCAGTTCGTCTCTTATTGCACCTCCAACTAGATATATTTCCATTACATTCTTTCCACGATTCTCGACTCAAAAATCGACTAATATTTGTTGTG
>JBLHWY010000019.1:0-55095 GCA_047629195.1 Candidatus Azotimanducaceae bacterium | reverse complement strand
AGGTAAACAATGAAACTAGGCGTCGTATTCCCACAAACCGAGATTGGCGAAGATCCTGATCGAGCAGCAGCATTCGCCACTACAGCGGAGTCATTAGGCTACGATCACATCGTTGCCTATGACCACGTGTTAGGTGCAAGCACAACTAATCGTCCCGACTGGGCTGGGCCGTACACTGACAAGAGCATGTTTCATGAGCCTTTTGTCCTTTTTTCTTATCTTGCCGGACTGACCAAAACGTTAGAGCTTGTCACCGGCGTCATTATATTGCCCCAGCGTCAAACAATCCTGGTTGCAAAGCAGGCAGCGACGCTCGATGTTCTCAGCAAAGGGCGACTTCGCCTTGGCGTCGGCACAGGCTGGAACGAAGTTGAGTACGAAGCACTCGACGAGAATTTCTCTAACCGTGGCTCGAGATCCGAAGAACAGATCGATGTTTTGCGAAAACTATTTGCTGATGATGTCATCAGTTATGACGGCAAGTGGCATAAAATTACAGAAGCTGGGCTAAATCCTCGACCTGTCGATCGCAACCTACCTATTTGGTTGGGCGGTATGGCGCCTAAAGTGATAGATCGAGTTGCGCGTATCGCCGATGGCTGGTTCCCTTTTTATAATAAGAACCTAGCGAACCAGATAGCCGAGGTGCGAACAAAAGCAGAGCAGCATGGCCGTAGATCCGACGACATCGGTATTGAAGTTATCACGCCTCTCGGCGAAGCAGGGCAAAAACAGCTAGATCAACTTAAGATGCTAGCAGATATGGGAGTAACACATGCGGCGGTCACGACGATGAATGTCGGGTTGAAGGAGGATGAGCACATCGATGCAATCAAACGATTCTGGGATGCCGCGCATACAATTACGTAATTCTCTATATGGCAATCCCGCTATGAACAGACCGCTATGAACAGACCGCGCTAACGGGTTGAACGTCGGGCGGACCCACCAAGGTATTCATTAACGGGCCGAACAGGGCCCGTACTTCATCGGAGCTAGCATGAACTTTGCGAGCGGCTTCATCCTGATACCTCTCCATCATGTAGTATTGACCGTCTGCACCTTTGAACGGCGCATATAACACTACTCCCGGCTCCAACCTGTTAACTGCTTCGGCCAAATCACTTAAAGCTGCTTCCAGCGCGATCTCACTTCCGGGTTTAACTTCGAATGTTGCAACGTAACCGACCTCATTTTCATTACATGCATCATCTGAGGCAAAGCTCGAAGAAAAGGGCAGAAACATTGCTAGCACAGCAATTTTATTTACGCTTTTTATCAATGAAAACATGGATCATATCCTTAGGTCAGTATGCGTAGAGCTCTCAAAAATCTATCCGTTTACCAGATAGTGGACATAGATACTTGCGGCATAACCCAGACTTATCGCCCAGCTCCACTTTAAATGTGCAAAAAACGTGTAAACCCCTTTAGCCTGGCCCATCAGAGCCACCCCAGCCGCTGAGCCAATTGAAAGTAAGCTGCCGCCGACGCCACATGTCAATGTGATCAACAACCACTGATAGTGATCCATTTCAGGGTTCATCGTTAAAATTGCAAACATCACCGGAATATTATCGATAATCGCCGATATTACTCCCATTGCAATATTGGCTTTGGTCGCCCCAAGGTCACCGTAAAGGAAACCCGACATTATCTCCAAGTAGCCAATATACCCTAGACCACCGACACAGAAGATGACACCGAAGAAGAAGAACAAAGTGTCCCACTCTGCTTGGGCCACTTTGTTGAATATATTGAACTGAAAATAATCCTCATGGTCTTTAGCAGAGGACATTTTCAAGTAATAGGCATAAAGAAACAGATAAGACATACCAAACATCATGCCGAGATAGGGTGGCAAATGCAGGAACTGCTCAAATGAAACTGCGGTTGCAATAGTGCAGAGAAATAATATGCAAATGGTCATTGCGCCACGTTTCAGTTCAACGGTGTCTGACATCGCGGCAGGGTGCTCGTCAGGTACAGCAAAGCTCATTATGACGGCAGGAATAAGATAGTTTACGACTGATGGCAGGAACAAGCTAAAAAACTCGAAAAAGTCGGCGTGTCCGCTCTGCCAAACCATGAGTGTCGTTATGTCTCCGAATGGACTAAACGCACCACCGGCATTAGCTGCAACCACAATGTTAATGCAACCAATACCCACAAATTTTGGGCTATCGGACCCCACCGAAAGAACAACAGCACCCATCAACAAGGCTGTCGTCAGGTTATCTGCAATCGGAGAAAGGAAAAAGGCGATTGTGCCTGTAATCCAGAACAGCTTTCGATAGCCGAACCCACGATTCACCAGCCAGGACCGAAGCGCTTCAAAAACATTTCGCTCTGTCATCGCATTGATATAGGTCATCGCGACGAGCAGAAACAAGAACAATGCTGCGTACTCCAACAGATTGTGTTGAAGGATCTGCTCCAGCATATGCGGATCTGCTCCGTTTTGCTTTGCGAGATAGGCTACCAGAATCCAAATAATTCCAGCGGCCATAATCACCGGCTTCGATTTAGGCAGATGAATAAATTCCTCTGCCATAACACAACTGTAGGCCAGCACAAAAACAACAACACAAAGAACGCCGATAAATGACGTGGTAAGTCCAAGATTTACAATAGGTAAACCGGACTCGGAAGCAAACAACAACGGTGAAAATAACATCCCTAACAGCGTAATGGTCGTCTTCATGACAGCCCTCTATATTGAATAACCAAAACGGACAAGACTGTGAGGATCATCCGTGTTCCTTAAATTACAGCGCAGTGTTTCGCGCACATCCATTCCAGTATAGCCAGATATATGGAGGTAGGAGTAAATCTACTCTCCTTTCCAATTAGGTGCTCGCTTCTCTGAGAAAGCGAGCGGGCCTTCGACGAAATCAGCCGAACCAACCATGGCTGATATTTGGTCATACTTCCCTCTAAGCGCCTCTTCAAGTGAAGCCGCAGACATGCCTTGCATAGCCGCTTGCTTGCTGCCACGAACAGATAGCGGTGCACATTCAAGAATTTGGGCCGCCCAGGCTTTTGCTGCATTCAGGGCTTCGCCTACGGGTACTACGTCATTTACAAACCCAAGCTGTTTGCCTTCTGCAGCCGGTACTCGGCGACCTGTTAATAACATTCCCATCGCTTGCTTCATGCCTATTTCTCTCGGCAACCGATGAACGCCACCGGCAAGGGCTGCTAATCCAACGCGAGGCTCTGGTAGTGCGAATATGGCATTTTCTGATGCGATGATTAGATCGCAAGCTAGCGCTATTTCAAAACCACCGCCCATCGCGACGCCATTGACTGCGGCAATAACAGGTTTTGAATTATCGAAACGCGCCGTAAGACCGGCAAAACCACTTGCTACGGAGAACATCTTGCCCCCGGTTGCTTGATATTTTAGATCGTTTCCCGCACTGAAGGCACGCTCCCCAGCCCCTGTAATGATCGCAACCCATTGATCTTTATCGGCAGCAAAATCATCAAAGACTTCTGCTAGTTCAGCATTCGCTGGTGGATGAAGTGAATTCATCACCTCTGGGCGTTGAATCGTCACAATCGTTAGTGGACCTTCCTTTTCTACACTACAAAATTGCGGCATGGTGAGTCTCCTATTTGAATTTGGATCAAATTCTAACAGCAAGCCGAGAATGATTAACAGCCTCATTGGGTGACTTAATAGAATGAAATTAATTGCAGCCAAATAATCGCTGAATAATTCCTAATTGTGGGGCGAAATTTCGATGCTCCAGTCGGACCCAGACGAAATACCGAAGTTCCTCGCATAACTGCCCTGATTAATCGCTAGAGACACGTCATTTACACTATTTAGATATAACAAAGGCTCGCCTTTGGCGGCCGAGCCAAAACTCCTGTAATACGGAATGGTATGTCGCTTAATCAGCTTCTCACCATGAGTGATAGTCACATCCACCCTATCTCCTGGCGTTAAGTTAAGTTTTTCAAAGACCTGACGATCGATATTGGTCCAAATGTTACCAAATTGGATGTCTAGAATTGGAATGTTTCCATAAATCTTACCGGCCTTAAAGCTAGCTTGCACGTAAGGAATAGACAGCACCTGACTTGGCAATTTCGGGCCAACTTGCTCAAAACTAATGATACCCGCAGCTAGCCTGGCACCTGTATAGGCATAAACATCACGGCCATGGAACGTATAAGCTTTCTCTGAATTCTTACGACGATTAACAGCCTCATCAATTTCTCGCACAGCATCAATCCCAAGATTTTCTGCGACAGCAGTTAAACTGCCGTTGTCGGGTGTCACAAAGAAGTGTCCAGTTTTGGTCTTTAGAACAACGGACTTACGAGTGGTACCGACACCTGGGTCAACAACGGAAACAAAGACCGTGCCCTTAGGCCAGTAAGGCGCGGTTTGGTCTAGACGCAAGGACGCTTCCCAAATGTCAAAAACCGGAATTTCATGGGTCAGATCATAGATGCCAATATCAGGCGACACGCCTACAGCAACTCCCTTCATTGACGGCACCGCCGCATCTTTGTTACCAAAATCTGACTGCAGCACCAGCGCATTAAGTTTACCGTGGTTTTGACCAACCGCTGTTAGCGCCTCAAGGGAGATCAACGTTGCGCACATCATCAGCAAAGTTATTTTCAATTTCAAACTTCTAACTCCTATTCTTTGTGAACAAAATTTTGTTTACGCTGGAAAATGTTGCTAGTGCTTTGCACCGCTAATCGCAGCCTCAAGACGCGCGACTGCATGCTCTAACTGGGCGCGGGGACAACCAAAATTCAGACGCATAAAACGATTATCGCCAAATTGCTCTCCAGGCGACATACCGAGTCCTTTTTGTTCAAAATAGCCCGGCGGATCATTAAGTCCAAGCTCCGCAACATTAAGCCAAGCAAGGTAAGTTGATTCCTGAGGGCTCATGCTAATACCAGGTATGCTCTCAATCGCGGTCGCTAAGTAGTCACGGTTCCCTTCGAGGTAACGCAACAGTTCCTGACGCCAGTCTTCGCAGCTTTCGTAAGCTGCCTGCATAGCGGTATAACCCAACAAATTAACATTGCCCACAAGTCCTGCTCTGGGAACTTCGAACTGCTCTCTCAATACCGGATTCTGGATAATTGCAAAAGAACCACCAAGCCCAGCGAGATTAAAGGTTTTGCTCGGGGCCATGAGAGTTATTGTTCTCGCTGCGGCGGCCTCGCTGATAGACGCCACGGGTATATGTTCTCGCCCATCAAGCATAAGATCACAGTGAATTTCATCGGAACAAATGATCAAATCATTTTGTTCACTAATATCAACAATTGCTTCCAGTTCAGGCCGGGTCAGAGCTTTACCGATTGGGTTAAATGGATTGCAGAGCATCAACAACCTTGAATTCCCTTCTGACGCTTCGTGAAGTGCGTCCATTGGGAACTGCCACCCTCCACCCTCATAATTCATCGGGAAGCGTTTCAATTCTCTTCCCTGATTTTCAGGAGCCGCGAAGAAAGGGTGGTAAACCGGTGTCGCGGTAACAGCGGCTTCACCTTCTTCAAGTATGCCCGCACAACAAAGATTAAGGCCAGCAACCACACCGGGGAAAAAGACCAGATCTTCTGACTGGATTTCCCAGTTATAAAAAGTCTTCATGCGCCGAACAAGAACCTCTTTCAACTCATTTGAAGCCTCGGTATAGCCGAAAATGCCATGCTGAACACGGTGTTGCAACGCATCGATTACTGCGGGGGGCGAACGAAAGTCCATATCTGCAACCCATAAAGGCAGGATGTCAGAGCCTTTATATTTGTTGAATTTAGTGCTTTCTGTCGGTTTTCTGTCAAATTCTGCATCAAAATCAGTGGGCATCAGTACTTGGTCTCGCGCTCGGTGTTCATTTAATTTTAGGATTAATTTCAAAGAGTATAACAAGAGTCGCATATGCTGCCTTGATTTTGAGCGAATCCATTTAAGCAGCTCAAATTTGAGCTTCGCGCTGCTACCAGACTTTAAGCAACAGGAATTTTGTGATTATTGCTGACAGGTAGTAAAATTGTTGCCTATCGTGGCGCATACACCGGTCAAAATTAGATTATCATTAAACCACCACAATTTTAGGAGCTGATCATGGGCCTATTTAGTCGCACTCCCGTCTCCGTAACGGCCGAGACCGCATTACCTGGCAGAGACATGCCATTGGTCGTACCAGACACACATTACGTAAACGGCACGTCATTTATTGCTCCGTTTCCTGCAGGTATGGAAGCAGTCTACTTAGGCATGGGCTGCTTCTGGGGCGCAGAACGAAGGTTCTGGGAACACGAAGGCGTTTATACTTCCGCTGCTGGCTACGGTGGAGGATTTACCCACAACCCAACTTATGAAGAAGTTTGTAGCGGGTTAACCGCGCACTCTGAAATAGTGCTGGTCGTGTTCGACCCTGCGGTCACCAGTCTTGAAGCGCTGCTAGCACTCTTCTGGGAAAGCCATGATCCAACTCAAGGCATGCGTCAGGGCAATGATATGGGTTCTCAGTATCGATCCGCCATCTTCACAACGACTGACAGCCAGCTGGAATTTGCAAAGAACGCTGCGGAAAAATATCAACAAGGATTGTCGGCGTCTGGCTATGGTGAAATCACAACAGAAATTGCACCACTTTCCGAATTTTACTATGCCGAAGAGTATCATCAACAATACTTAGCAAAAGTGCCACACGGATACTGTGGCTTGAAAGGCACCGGCGTATGCTACGTCGCGGCTGATTAGAGCAAGCAATTAAATCGGAGCATAGGATGAGTGTCAGTGTATCGAAAAGCGTTAGCGAAAGTCATGAAATGGCGATCAGCCTTTTCGGTCAGGCTGGAACTTGGCTGCTAGGGGAAACTCGCACTGCCATTTGGCTGGAAGCTCGCAATGCTAACGATTGCAATCTATGTCAGGCGCGCAAAGATGCATTGTCGCCCTATTCCTTGCCCACACATGCATTGACAGACCGGTCTATAGCAAACAAACACGATACACGTACCGATTTACCAGACAATATAGTTGAGGTCGTCCATCGCATCCGAACAGATTCTGGCCGGCTAACACAACGTTGGTTTGATGAACAAATTACAAGCGGGCTTAGTCTTGAAGAATATGTCGAAATACTCAGCCTTGTTTCGACCTCAATTATTCTAGATAGCTATTCGAAGGCCATGGGGATCGCGGACTATGTGATTCCTCGACCGCAGGCAGGCAATCCTTCGAGGATCCCAAACATCGACGTGGTTGATGAAGGTGCTTGGCTACCAATAACCAAAGCAGAGCAACATTTGGAGGAGCACGGACTACCCAGCATCCCGAATATCGCGCGGGCAATGGGACTGGTTCCTTCGGCCATGATGCATTTTTTCGGCACCATGCGTGCCCACTATTCTCTTGCCGGAAACGATTTTGGCATCAGCAGATCTCAAATTGAGTTAATAGCCGCCAGAGTCTCGTCACATAACGAATGCTTTTACTGAACCACCTCACACACCTTACTGCTTCGTGCAAGCGGTGATCGCAACAACGAAAAATATTCTCTAGATAACGTCACCGCAGAGGAAATCGCTGATACCGGCGTTGCCCACAGTACTTTTCTGATGGAGCTAGCAGCAGCTGTATATTCGCAAGATCTCGATCTAATGACAGATATCCGCAAGCGAGGCATCAGCATCCTGGGTGAGCGAGGTCTCGCAGACGCTATCGGTATTGCATCAGGTTTTAATGGTATTACAAAGGTGGCGAATGGCACGGGATTGCCCCTGGATAAATCAACAGAAACCGTCACAGTTGAACTCAGAACTCACACTGGAATAGATACGTATTCAGAGGAACACAAAGCAAGGAAATACGATTCTCTAACCTAAAGCTGGCAAGGCGATATCATTGGGAAACACTTCTGTCATGAAACGCATGAAGGCACTAATCCTGGTAATACTCCGATAGTCCGGGTGGGTTAGCATCCAAAGACCAAATTCAGGCGGCTTTCGGGCGGAATTCATTTCCTGTAAATCTTCAGTTAAGGAACTCCTAGATATGACGCCCATACCCAAACCCTGTTTCAGTGCCGCCACTGCGCTATCATGTCCTCTGCCATGAAACGCGGATTTACCCGCTCCGTAATGACGGCGCATATCCTCTTGCATCTGTGAGAACTCTTCCGAGCCAGAACCAGAGCTAGGTTCAGCACCCCAACTGACCCAGTTTTCCTCCGTTTCTTTCTCCTTGGCTTGCCCCTTTTTACCCGCCAGCACGAACTTAATATTTGTCAGTTTGCGACCAACTAGCAGTTCAGGGGGATTATTCGTGACAAGAAATGCAACATCGACTTTATCTCTAACAAAATCATCCGGTGATCTTGGCGTCGACCCCCTCATACTAACCGTAACTTCTCCATGGCCAGATAAAAACTCTGCAATCCTTGGCAATACATCAATCATGCCTGGGTCAGGCAATACTGTACTGATCTGCCCGTGAAGCTGGCTATCGCGGCGTTTCGCTTTCTGTAGAATTGCCTGCACTTCGTCACCAATTTCACGCACGTTCTCGAATATATCTTCACCATCTGGGGTGAGTCTATAACCTGTTCTCGCATGATCGAACAATCGAAGTTGGAGGCTCTGTTCAAGTCGAGCAATCGCCCTCAAAACCGTTGCGTGACTCACGCCCGCGACTTGCGCCGCACGCGAAACGGAGCCCTGTTCTGCGACAAGAGAAAAATATCTAAAGTGATCCCAATTCAACCGATAGCCCTTCGTTAACCCAGTTGTTCAATAATGAACAATAGAACTCCATTTTTCTACATATATAAACACCAATGATAACGCTACACTGACGCACGTTTGAAATATCAATGGAGTAATCATGGCCCTATCCAGCATAGAAGATGCAATTAAAGATTTTGCTGAAGGCAAGCTAATCATCGTTGTCGATGATGAAGATCGAGAGAACGAAGGCGATCTGATACTCGCTGCCGAGAAGGCGACCCCCGAAAACATCGCCTTTATGATCCGACATACCAGCGGAATTATTTGTGCTCCCGCTGAGGAAGAGCGCCTAAACGAGCTTGAACTACCGATAATGGTTGAGCAAAACTCTGATCCTCTTCGCACAGCATTTACCGTTTCAACAGACTACATGCGTGGGATGACCACGGGCGTGTCCGCAGTAGAGCGCGCCAATACGCTAAGAGCCCTAGCTGACGGGAGTGTTGCTGCGGCCGACTTCATCAAACCAGGACACATATTCCCGCTTAGGTATCGCACAGGCGGAGTTCTTGTAAGATCAGGGCATACGGAAGCTGCTATCGATCTATGTAAGCTCGCAGAGCTTAAACCCGTAGGCGCACTCGCCGAACTCAATCACGATGATGGCACCATGATGCGTATGCCAGCGCTGATAGAATTTGCAGAGGCTCATGGTCTGCATATTATCTCGATAGAGTCCCTCATCAAATATCGCGCCGAACATGATGTATTAGTTTCAGAAATCGCCACCAGTGAGATTTCCCTGAATGGCGCAAACTACCAAGCGCACGTTTACAAAACAGTCTTCGATGGCAAATTAATTACGGCCATTGTTAAGGGCAACATAGAAAGTGAGACACCGACGCTGGTCAGAGTTATCAAAGGCTCGAACGGTAGAGATTTCATGTCCAGCGCGATGGTCGAAGGGAATGTCATCAGCAATTCCTTAAAGCTCATCGCTGATGCTCCACAGGGTGTATTTATCTATCTTCCACCCTCAGAGGAAACAGAAGTTGAAGACGAACAATCAGGTGCAGTCTGGCGCGAGGTAGGTCTAGGTAGCCATATTCTTTCTTCTCTGGGAGTTCGCAGGATACATCTGCTGGCTTCAAAGGAACTAACCTACCCTGGAATCTCAAGTTTCGGATTACATATCGAAACTATCATCAAAGAAGATTAACGATGTTGAATTTATCTGCTCAGGCCTCATTACCGACACCACAGGGCGACTTCAGTCTAGAAAGTTTCGTCGGTCCCGATTTGGAAAGTCAGAAGACGCCAATACTGGTGCTCGCGATGGGGCTGGATGAAATTAGTGAGACAGGGAAAATACCCCTGATTAGAATTCACTCCGAATGTATTACAGGCGATGTATTCAGCTCAAGACGTTGTGACTGCGGCGAACAACTCACCAAGTCCATGGAGCTTATCAGTGAACGGGGCTGCGGTGCGGTAATATACCTGCGGCAAGAAGGCCGCGGCATAGGTATTGAAAATAAGTTGAAAGCCTATGCACTGCAGGAACAAGGCTTTGATACGCTTGACGCAAACCTTGAACTTGGCTTGCCTGCAGACAACAGGGACTATCATGACGCCATCAAAATTCTCGAACAACACGGTGTGACTCGATGTGATTTGCTGACAAACAATCCAGAGAAAACAAAGGCGATCGAGCAATCGAAAATAGCGCTAAACTCAGTACTGCCCATTCATATAAAACCTGACCATCCCAGTTGCGTGCAATACCTAACAACCAAGCAGCAAAGGATGGGGCATCTCAGTAACTTGGACTAACGACGCCCGTTCTGATTAGGGTTTCTGTTATCTCTTTGGTAAACGTATAGACAATATCCACCATGAGATTCCACATCATCGGGCCCCACATAAACACCCTCGCCCTCACACCCTTTAGCTCTTTCACTCTTAACATAGATTGACTCAAGGCGGTAGCGTCTCTGTCCTCTCGTCAATCTCAAACAAGTGCCGCCATGAAGATCTGCCCTGTTTGGCCCAACATACGTACCTCCACTGCGGCAGGATATCGTCTCAGCATAGGAACCAACAAGATCACAACCCCCTCTGGCAATAAGACATACACCCCCGTGTTCCTTTACTGCATTAGGACCGCCATATACTTCTCCAGCATCACAACCTTGCTTGGTCTCGTACCCATAGATTTCACAAAAGTCTCCAGCAATAGCAGAGGCTGCATTACCGTTAGCGATTGGAAAAACCAAAGCGCAAAGTATTAATCCAGTTCGAAAAATGCCTATCATCTTTAGAGAACCCCCAGCCGATCCAGTGCTTCCTGATATCGTTTCAAAGTAATTTCAATTATTTCATCAGGTAGAGCAGGTGCTGGATATCCTTTATCCCATTTCCCTGCGTCAAAAAGCGCCTGAGTGTAGTTACGGACATACTGCTTATCAAAACTATTTTGTTCGCGACCAGCCTCCCATTCATCAGCGGGCCAGAAGCGCGAACTGTCAGGTGTGAGCACTTCGTCAATCAATATGATTTCACCGGTCTCAGGGTCCTGACCAAATTCGAACTTGGTATCTGCGATAATAATGCCCCGCTCGGCTGCAAAATCACGCGCTCTGGCATAAATATCGAGAGATTTGTCACGAATCACCGTCATCACATCAATGCCTACAATTTCGCAGGCAGCTTCAAAACTGATATTTTCATCATGACCCGCATCAGCCTTGGTCGAAGGCGTGAATATTGGTTGCTCTAGCTTTGAGGAGTTCTGTAAACCAACAGGTAAGTCGATACCACAAACCTGCCCTGTCTTTTGATAGTCCTTCCAACCGCTGCCAGTGATATAGCCCCTGACAATCGATTCAATCGGCACGACTTGGGTCTTCCGGCATATCATGACTCGCCCCTTCAACAGCGCCTTGTCTTGGACGCTGATACCTGGGATATGATCAGAGTCCGTTGAGATCAAATGATGCGTTACAGTGCCAGCGAAATGTTTAAACCAAAACTCCGCAACTCTTGTTAACAACACACCCTTACCGGGAACGCCACTCGCCAGCACTACGTCAAACACGCTAACCCTATCAGAGGCGATGATTAAAAGACCTTCAGTTCCATCAGCCAAGGTAATGTCGTAGAGGTCACGTACCTTGCCCTGTCGTTTATTCGCGAGGGGCAGGCTTGTTTCCGTTAGCGCGCCATTCATCTCATCATCCCATGTGTTTATTAATATAGTACAAACATTCAAGCGTGGAATAATAAACGAGCCTTGCAATAAAATCTTCTATTGCACTCAAGTCTTTGCGTTTTTATCCACTGCGCCCATGAAATCAATATTCTCAGTACTATCTGCTGGAATAGGAATTTCTACAATTCTCTCATCGACATCATCATATTCTAGCTTCAAAGCCCGGCACATAGTCGCATGTAAATCGTAAGTGCAGGTAATGTAGGTGAATTCTAGGATTTCCTCGTCGCTGAGGTGCTCCTGTAGTACTGCGAATGTGCCATCTGAAGTGCGTCCTCCGGACAGAATAAGATCATCGGTATAGGCGAGAATTGCTCTTTCAATGGGTGTAAACAAATCAGATGTTTGCCAACTAGGAATCGCAGCTATGTGTTCCTCACTATACTTAACCGCTCTCATGCTTTTACAGTGCTGTGAAAAAACAAATTGGCTTCCTCGCATATACCCGGCTCTCGTCTGCCCTAATTCTCTGAGCTTAGCTTTAAGTTTGCGGTTTTTGCTTCTGTAGAACTGAAACCCGGCGACTGCGTGATTGAAGCAGTCTGGCACAAGCGCAAAAACGGTCCACCAGTTTCCTGGTGTGCCAGTCGCCGTACCTGGCTTTTCCACTGGGTCTCGGTCACCGAATAATGCATCGTACAAAGGTAATACCGATGCATCTGCATCTGCTCGTCTCACTTCTCGTAATCTAGGCATGGATATCTTGTCCTTTTGATGTGAAAACTAATGGTAAACTTAATTTACTAAATTTGGATAAAACGCATGTTAAAAGATTATCTAGCAAATGGTCAGCAAGTGTTAGCCCCCGGTGTATTCGATGGACTTTCCGCAAGAATCGCCCAGCAAGCTGGATTCGAAGTACTTTATATCTCAGGGTTTTGTGTTGCAGGGACATTACTCGGCAAACCTGATGTCGGGCTCGTAACCGCAACGGAAATGATCGAACGCGCGCAACAGATTGTCAGTTCAGCACCCGGTGCCGTCATCATTGCCGACGGAGACAACGGCCACGGCGGGGTCCACAACGTAGCCAGACTCGTAAAAGCCTACGAAACAGCTGGCGTCAACTGCATCCAATTGGAAGACCAGGTCATTCCAAAAAAATGTGGCCATATGGAAAATAAGGAAGTTGTGGCACTTGCTGAGGCGGTTCTAAAAATTGAAGCCGCAAGAAATGCCCGCAAAACAGATGAGTTTCTGATTATGGCGCGCACGGATGCTCGAGCGACTCATGACCTGGACGAAGCGCTGCGAAGGGGCGAGGCATTTCTCAACGCTGGTGCAGACATCCTGTTTATTGAGGCGCCCTCCTCGGTAGCCGAAATGCAGAAAATTGCCGAGTGCTTTCCGAATACGCCACTGGTCGCAAACCTAGTTGAAGGCGGGAAAACACCAGAGCTATCCATGTCAGAACTAAAAGATATGGGATATCAAATTGTGTTGCGCCCCGTATCAGCCGTGCTATCCATCTCTGCGATGCTACAAAAAAGCTATGGTTCACTAAAGGAGAATGGAACACTTGGCAAGGACGCAACTCACTTATCTTTCAATGAATACAATGAGATGATCGGGTTACAAGACTATCGCTAATCTAGGTAGGGTACGGTGAGTACTCATGGCTTTGAAAAGATATCTTGACGAAATCACGCATCGAACAAAATTATATGCTGCCGACACCCACCCCTTCGAAGATAAAGAAGGCTTTCATAGGCTTATTATACGCGTCCCTGAATTAAGAAAACTGGTCAAGCAGGGATACTCTTTCTATCACCTTGAACCTTCAGAAATCCTGCTCATCTGGGATCACGCTTGGAAAAGTAAGCAATACTATGAAGTCGCTCACCAGGCGCTTTACTATTATCAACACAAAACACTTAACAAACTAGAATTCTCAGAAATAAAAACGTGGGTAGATTGCTGGGAACACAGTGACGATCTATCAAAGATTTATGCGCAGGTAGTAGAGGATAATTCGTCATGGATATTGCCACAACTTCGCAAATGGAATAAATCTTCGTCGCCTTGGCAGAGGCGGTAATCAGTTGTCGGGCTCATTGAGTATGCCAGCCAACGTACGAAAATATTACCCTATGAAACGCTGATCAGTTTTGTAGCACCTCTCCTCTCAGATCAAGATTATTATGTCCAAAAAGGTATGGCTTGGACACTGCGAGAAATCCACAACGTTTACCCGACTGCTGCGCTTGAGTTCATTTATGCAAACCTAAGCTCACTGACGCCCATTGCTTTTTCAACTGCAACAGAGAAAGTGAACAAAGCAGATAAAACAAAAATGAAAGAGGAACGTTAGAAACTGCGATGAATTTATTGCAGAAGTAAGTTGAAGTCTATCAACTCATCATGGATATTGGAAAAGTCACTACTCAGAAGCTAACACTATGATTAAGCAACTGTTCATTGTTTTGCTACTCCTCTGTTTTGCCAATACGCTGCAAGCCAAAGGTATTACCGTAGAAGATATTGAGGACAAGCTTGAATTGTCTTTCTCTGAATCATTTAAAAAAGAGCTTACGAAGCCTTTAAGAACTTATAACAATGGCCGGGGAAACAAGGCACTCGCGGTAGCATTTTCTAAAGGTGGACAGGCAGTAATGGGCTGGCTCGTTAATGCTAATTCAGAATATCTTGCTTCTATTGCCGCGATTCAGTCATGCGATGCCCAGCGGGCTAAGTTTTCTATTCAATCACCCTGCGAAATTGTACTGCTGCAAGACAGTATTATTCCCTTGGGCCTCAAAATGAGGGAGTCGGCAGCCCGAGATTCTGAATTGCTACTCTGGAAAATAGAAGGTGAGGTGGGCACAATCTACCTTGGTGGCTCGATCCACGTTCTGAAACCGACGCTACTTCCATTGCCTGGTGCCTTTGATGAGGCGTTTATTCAATCGGACCAAATTGCTCTTGAAATCAATCCCTTACTCGAAGCTGACCCGGCTCGGATGTCTGCAAGAAATAGGTTGATGTCAGCCGCTCCCGATAGCGAAAGCCTAAAATTCGATCGTAAATTAAAAAAACGTTTAAAGCGGTATTTAAAATCTCAGGGAGTAAATTACAAACAGGCTAACAATATCCACCCAGCATTTTTAGCTCTCCAAATAACCAACCTGCGAATCGCATCACTGGGATATACCAGCGCAAATGGCTTGGAGCAGCACTATGCTCGGAACGCCATTAAGACAGGAAAAGTCCTGATTGAGTTAGAAACACCTGAATTTGCACTCAATATGTTTGCGAATCTGCCTATCAAAACCCAACACAAAATGCTATCTCTTGTATTAGGCTCAATAGAGAATTCGCAAGAAGCAACCCACGAATTGGTACAGTCATGGATGAAAGGCGATGTAGAACAGTTATACACCCTTGTTTCAAGCGCCTTTGCTGGACTCGATATCGATATAGCAGGACAGCTTCTTGATGACCGAAACGCTTTGTGGCTACCTAAAATCGAATCATTTTTGCAGCAAAATAAAACGACATTCGTACTGGTTGGCGCAGGTCACCTTGGAGGCAAAAATGGCCTGCTAAACGCGCTGAAAAATAAAGGTTATGAAGCAACACGTATCATAATGCCAAATTGGGACCAGCCAGCACCGTAACTCACTCGCTGCTTGATCCTTATTTTTTGACATCACTAGGCTGTGAGCGCAGACGCAAAGTCCGCCAACAGATCCTCTGTGTCTTCAATCCCGATAGCAAACCTAACCAACGAATCAGCTATGCCCATAGAAGCTCGTCGCTCCGCACCCATCTCGTAGTAAATAGTATGTGCAACCGGAATGCCCAGCGACCTAGTATCACCAAGATTGCTCGAACTGATAACAAGATCAAGCTTGTTGAGAAAATCGAAACAGTCAATCGAGTCGTCTAATTCAATACTAAAAATCGCACCCGGATACTTAAATAGTTCTGTCGCCAAATCATACTGAGGATGATCGCTAAGACCTGGGTAATATACTTTCTTTACTTGACTATGGCTCGACAGAAAATCGGTTAGCGTCTTGGCGTTATAACAAGCTTTCTCCATTCGAAGTGCCAGCGTGTCTGAACCAATTGAGATATGGTGCGCGGCCTCAGGGCCCAGCGTTGCACCAAAATCTCTCAAACCCTTCTTTTTAATTTGAGTAATTCCCCACCCGCTGACATCACCTTTCTTATAATTATCATAAAGGTTTTCGAATCTTGACCAATCATACAGACCCGTTTCAGTGACGGCCCCGCCCAAAGCGTTGGCATGGCCGCCGATGTATTTGGTCAAAGAATTTAATACAAGGCTAGCCTTAGCCTTCTTGGCTTGAAACAAATAGGGTGTAGTCATCGTGTTATCCACACAATAGAGCAACCCTCTTTCTTCACAGAGGTCACCAATGCTAACTAAATCGGCAACCTGCGTTCTTGGATTGGCAATTGTCTCGACAAAAACCAGTTTCGTATTCTCTTTAACCGCAGCTTTAACCTCAGCAACATCGGTCGCGTCAACAAAACTAAATTCAATACCTTGAGTTTCAAAAGTCTTGAATACACTATTTGTATTGCCGAATAGAAACGAGCTGGAAATAACATGATCACCAGCTCGCAGTAGTGCGAAAAATGTCGTGCAAATTGCTGCCATTCCAGTGGCAAATGCTGCAGTTGCTACACCATCTTCCATCATCGTTATCTTGTTCTGTAAGGCATCTACGGTCGGATTAACCTGACGGCCATAGGTGTAACCCGATTGTTTACCTTGAAAAACAGCGGCAAGTTCGCGGGAATCATCATAGGAATAAGTCACCGCAGTATGAATGGGCTTATGAATCGAGCCATGCTCGACTCCCCCGCGCCGGTCCGCATGAAGTAGTTTTGATGTAAATCCTATTTCTGTCATAATTTTCTTTTACTGCCTCGTATATATTTTTTCGAAACGGTCAATTTCGATTAACCACAGGCGAAAAAAAACCCGCAGTAGTGGCAACTAAAGCAGGTTTGCATGTCCTCTTTAGCTGTATTTTTAGTGCGCCCGCAAGCTGAAGCTCAAATCGGCGCAGTTCTTTGTAAATCCGTAGCATCGAACCTTTGACCTACATCAATGCGTGGCGAATTGTATTCAGACTCGAAGGCTAAATCAACTATTTGTCTTTATGGCGACATTTGACCCGCTCTTTCAGTCTCAGCCTCATGAACACAGGGACCTGTAAACCTACTTCGAATTTGTTTACAGCCACATACAAGTCTTCCTCTTTGGCTTCCTCAGACAAACCCAAAGCTTGTCGAGTCTTTCGAGCAAGCCCCTGTAAGTGGGGCAAGCAGAATAGAAAGTGCATTCAAGGCTAGACAACCTTGCCACAAAATATCACGACCAAGGTCAACGTCATCTACTTTCCGTGGCTCACGTTGTTGCAGCCAAGCGTTCAACTCTGCACACATATAGCACTTGGGGCTCGTCACCAGGCACGGGAATGCACCAACTTCTTGAACCTCTATTTACGGCTAGATCTTTTAGTGGATTAATCGATAGAAAGGCAGGTAATTCATTCCTGCGCTGAACCGGAACAATGAATGTAGCCCGAGCTTCGGTATACTCAAACAAACTCCTCCAACCCAACTTTATGGCTTGTACAACAGGTACCCGTGGTGAAATATTGCTCACACGCGACACAATAATGATTCGAATAATCGCTCAGGTAAATGTCACCGCCTGCTCATGAACAGGGTCAGTTGGTCTCTGAAAGATATCAACATCGGGCTTCAAGTCTCGCCAAAGTGCCCCAAAATCTTGACTGATCTGACCCACAAAGGCTCTTACCTCAATGCCTTCGATTGCAGTAGTGCTTTGGATTTTATGACCATGCTCACCCGTTCCGGGCTGCAGTAGCACCTTGTCGCCACCGAGTCTGCGATAACGTCTATAGACATCAGCCAACAATGTTTTATACGCATGACGCAGGAGGTTAATCCGTCGTCAAGACTAATTCTGGCGCCTAGCAGGTTGGTACGTGATGAAATGATTGGAAGGTAGACATACACTCCTGAAATGAGAAAGCTAGCCGCTTAATTCTAGCCAAAATAATTGTTATGATGAAACTGTCAACGAGGATTAAACAACATATGAATATTCAGCAATTCAATTCCGAACTTCTTTCCTTTCTAGATTCATCTCCATCGCCATTTCATGCCGTGCAAAGTATGTCGAAGATGCTGACTAACGCCGGTTTCTCTGCATTAGATGAGAAAAAAAGTTGGATACTCGCTCCGGGTAAGTATTTTGTAACTCGGAACGACTCTTCAATCATCGCGTTTGTTCGAGGAACCGAAGATCCAGCCACAAGCGGCATAAGGATGGTAGGTGCACACACCGACAGTCCTTGCCTGAAGATAAAACCGAATCCAGACATAGATGCACAGGGCTATTTGAGTTTGGGCGTTCAAGTTTATGGCGGTGCGTTACTCAATCCTTGGTTTGATAGAGATTTGTCGATCGCAGGTCGCGTGACACTTCAGGGTGATGATAAAACCATCAGAAGCGTCCTTATAAATTTCCAACGTGCCGTCGCAACCATTCCTAGTCTAGCGATTCACCTGGACAAGGAAGCAAACAAACTAAGAAGCGTAAACCCACAAACAGACATTCCGCCATTACTCATGCTTAGCAATGAGAAACAGCACTTTGAAAAAATACTCCTTGAGCAAATTGGACATGAACATCCCAATCTAAAAGTAAGCAAAATTCTCGGATCTGAACTCTGTTTTTATGATACTCAAGGTGCAGCAATCACAGGTATGGCAAACGAATTTCTAGCCAGTGCACGGCTCGACAATTTATTAAGTTGTTACACAGCAGTAAAGAGTTTGCTGGCCGCAGATAATTCAGTTTCGAGTCTAATGATTTGTAGCGACCATGAAGAAGTGGGCAGCGCCTCGGCGGAAGGCGCCGAAGGCCCATTCCTTAGAACGACCCTCGACCGCATGATGCCAAATAAAGATGATTATTACCGTGCCATGGCAAACTCACTTCTGATATCAACAGATAATGCACACGGGCTTCACCCTAACTATCCCGATAGACACGATGCAAATCATGGCCCCCTACTTAATCGCGGGCCCGTCGTAAAAATCAATGCTAACCAGCGCTACGCAACCAATAGTGAAACATCCTCATACTTCATAGCCCTTTGTGAAGCTAACAACTTACCGCACCAGATGTTTGTTATAAGAACAGATATGGCTTGTGGCAGCACTATTGGCCCCATCACGGCTAAAGAGCTTGGTGTGAAAACTCTGGATGTCGGGGTTCCAACTTTCGCAATGCACTCCATTCGAGAACTGGCTGGTACCGAAGATGCCTATTCTCTTGCGCAAGTACTAACGGCCTTTTATTCAGACAAAGGACCCTTGGGTGCTCAATGAAACTAGCCTGCGCGATAACCTGAACCCGTGTAGTGTGCCTTGGGCCTAAAGATACGATTATCCTGACGGTCTTCGACAAAGTGTGCTAGCCAACCAACCGAGCGCGCCATCGCAAATAAAGCAGTGAAATTCTCAGCGGGGATGCCTAAGGCAACAAAAACAGCGCCTTTGTAGTACTCGACATTTGCCCAAATATCTTTACCACGACGATTCATTTCTGCGTTGAATTCCAATTCCAATGCCTCGAGTGTGGCGTAAAGGTTTTCAGCAGATGTTCCTTCACAGAGCGACTTCGCCATCGGTTTCAAAATTACGGCTCTGGGGTCAACAACCTTATATTCACGATGTCCCATACCCATTAATTTGCCCTTCTTCGCCAGCAGGTTTGCAACATATTCATGGGCATCGTCTGGCCTACCAACCTCTCTCGCTGTCAAAACGGCAGCTTCATCAGCACCCCCATGAAGTTCACCAGACAATGCACCAACGCCAGCCGCCATGACTGCTTTGATAGAGGCCAGAGTACTGGATACACATTTACTCGCAAATGTACCCGCATTAAAACTGTGTTCCATTTGAAGTATTTGAGCGACTTTAAGCACGTCAATACTTTTTGCATCTGCAGGTTCACCATTAAACATGAACAGAAAATTACCAAGGTAAGATAATTCTCGTTTAAAGCTTGCCGGCTCTAGACCCTCCTGCAAACGATGGTAGGCAGCGATCAACATCGGAATTTTAGCCACTATCTGTAACCCGTGGCTCACTTCAAGACCGGTTTCTGCGTAGGTTTTATTCACTAAGCGCAACAGAGGAATCATACCCTGTAACATTTCCATAGGGTGTGATGCCTTATCAACACCCCTAAGTAAATTCAAATCCGCCTCGTTTAGAGCGCCATGCTCAGCTAGATACTCCTCGAGACCCACGCGCTGAGCATCGTTTGGCAGCTCACCGAAAAGGACCAACCAAACTACGGCAACATATTCCTCAGCCACAAGCGCTTCAATCGGGTAACCCCGATACGTCAGGCGACCAATATCGCCCTCTACATTACTGACAGCTGTCTCATCTACAACAACACCCTCCAACCCTTTTGAAAAACTCATCTCGATTCTCCTGACTTTTTATCTTAATAATATTTTCGTTAAATTTTCAATTGAAAAAGTTAAACGCAAGCGCTATGAGGATCAAATTAAAGGTTTTCATGAGTTGATTAGCTGAACTAATACTGTCGGCAATAGAAGCAATTTAGTGTATCCTATACACAAAAAACAGATTCTTCGGTCCAAGAAAAATTCAACATTCGCAACCACTCGGTAATGATCAGCATGAGTTCAATAGAATTGAATTTCGCAGAAACAGAAAATCACGCCCACATTAATCATTCTCGATGGTTTTCAGTTTTGAGTACGTCCCGACTACTAACAGCTGCGCTATCTTTGACTCTTGCTCTGTCATCCATAGCAGAGGTCGGAGTAGGTTCGGGTGCGAAGAGATTCGCTCAACTTGAACAACTACTGCCTACACCTAACGTATACCGAACTGCTTCAGGAACACCCGGTACCGCCTATTGGCAACAGCAGGCTGATTACGTAATTCAAGCAACCTTAGACGAAAAGAAACGTGAGATTAAAGGAACTCAGAAGGTCACCTATTCAAACAACTCGCCTGACAACTTGAGCTACCTTTGGCTGCAACTGGATCAAAACAGATTCAAGCGCGACTCAATCTATCAGTTATCAAAAACCACTTCGAACACCCGTGACAGATTAAGCTTCAGCAACCTGCGTGCAGCACACGGCGTTACTGATACTGACTATGGTCACAACATTACTAGACTTGTAGACACCAAGGGGAATGATTTAAAGCACACGGTTGTCGGTACAATGATGCGTATCGATTTACCGCGCCCTCTCACTTCAGGAAAGAAAATCACATTCGAACTTGATTGGACTTACAAAATTGTCGATCAAGCTGCCGTTGGCGGACGGGCAGGATACAGCACCGTAGAAAAAGGAGATGCAGACATTTTCTTTCTCGCGCAGTGGCACCCAAGAATGGCGGCCTACACAGACTATACAGGTTGGCAACATAAACAATTTATTCGTCGCGGAGAGTTCACCCTCGAGTTCGGCAACTATGATGTCACGTTGACTGTACCGGCAGATCATATTGTGTCCTCCACAGGTTCTCTGGAAAACGGCAAAGACGTCTTAACCAAAACTCAACTGAAACGACTGTCTTCTGCTAACGATAAAAAACCAGTTTTTGTTGTAACACCTGAGGAAGCGTTAGAGAACGAAAAAACCAGCACGAGCAGCACTAGCTCCTGGCACTTTAAAGCGGAGAATGTCCGCGACTTCGCCTGGTCTAGTTCACGAAAATTCATTTGGGACGCAATGATACATAATCAGCCAGGCGCAACACATGAGCGTGTGTTGGCTATGTCATTTTACCCAAACGAAGCCGAACCAATCTGGTCGCAGTACTCAACGCACTCGGTGATTCATACCATGGACGTATACTCTAGGTTTTCTTTTGATTACCCTTATCCTACTGCGCAATCTGTCAATGCATGGAAATCCGGCGGTATGGAATACCCCATGATTACCTTTAATGGCTACCGTCCAACTCCAGTGAAGAAAAATGAGAAAGAGTCTTTAGAACCTGAGTCAGATGAAAGCGGCAAACCAACTTATTCACGCAGAATCAAGTATGGTCTGGTTGGTGTCATCATTCATGAGATTGGTCACATCTACTTCCCGATGGTAGTTAATTCAGACGAGCGCCAATGGAGCTGGATGGATGAAGGGCTGAATACATTTCTGGAATATGTCGCTGAACTTGAGTGGGAAGAAAGTTTTCCAGCCTTTCAAGATAAGACCAATGTACTCGACTACATTCCGGAATACATGACCAGCACAAACCAGGTGCCGATCATGACGAATTCAGAGTCAATTATACAATTTGGACCAAATGCTTATTCGAAACCCGCCGCGGCACTGACAGTATTACGTGAAACAGTAATGGGGAGGGAGTTGTTTGATTTTGCTTTCAAAGAATATGCCGAGCGCTGGCAGTTTAAACGCCCTACACCTGCTGACTTTTTTCGTACCATGGAAGATGCATCTGCAGTTGATTTAGACTGGTTCTGGCGCGGCTGGTTCTACACCACTGACCATGTTGATGTCGCCGTTAAAGATATTCGGCAATATAGGATTAAACATAAAGACCCCGAGGTAGATTACGCTTTAGATCGCATCGAGTTCAATGAAAAGTACCCTGCACCTGTTATGGAAGAGAGAAATCGCGCAAGTCTAGGACTGGGCAACACTCGGCTTGAACGCTTCCCCGAGCTAGGAGATTTTTACAATGAACATGACAAATTCACCGTCTCTAACAAAGATCGAAACGATTATATAAAATATCTCGACAAACTCGAACCCTGGGAACGACGAACCCTGGCCCGCGCGTTGGAAGAAGATCCCTATATCTACTTTGTAGAATTTGAGAACAAAGGTGGACTCCCCACTCCGCTGCCGCTAACAATTCATTTTGCCGACAACACAACAAGCAACACCATGCTTCCGGCAGAGATCTGGCAAGTAAACTCAGAAGTCGTTACAAAAGTATTTATAGAAGCAAAAAAAATAGCTGCAATTTCTCTCGACGACAAGCATCAGACAGCTGATGCTGATTTTTCTAACAATCAGTTTCCACCCTTAATCACACAGTCAAGGCTGGAACTCTATAAGAGCAAAAGTACAAAACGCGATCTGATGAAAGACATGCTCAAGAAACTGAAGGCCGACAAAAAAGATCAAGAAACAGGTAGCCAAGATGTTCAACTGGAGTTTTGATAAAACGGCTAAAATTAGGGCCTTAAGCCTGATCATTGCACTAACCGCGCTTTGGTATCCAACTCAGGGGATTGCTCACCGTCAACACCTGAGTTGGTCAACTATTGAGTGGAACGCAAATGCTAAAGTACTTGAGATTACTCATCGAGTTCACGCACATGACGCGAGCGCTTGGCTGACAGCGCAATCGAAGGTAGATATTGCGATTACAGATATCGAACAACAAGCAAAATTCGCGCTCTATTGTTCCAAGACTTTCAAGTTGCGAAATGGCCAACAATGGCAAACGCTTGAATTAGTAGGGGCCGAGTTACAAGGGAATTACCTTCTGACATATCAGCAGTTGAGCTTAGATTTAGCGCCAACTTCACTTTCTTATCGTGCAACTATTTTAATGGATTTTTTTAGTGATCAGGAACATGTTGTAAACACAATATTAGAAAACCAAACAACCTCCCTCAATTTCAACCTTCAAAACACCTACCAAGACGTCAAAATTTAGTATGCCTATCCATATAGAAAATCAGGAAATTCGGGTTTTCAAGGCAATCTATGAAGAAAATGGCTTCAAGCGTGCGGCGGATAAGCTCTTCGTGACACAATCAGCGGTCAGTCAAACACTTGCTAACTTAGAGAAAAAGCTGGAAACAATTCTGCTGGAGCGCAACCCACTAAAATTAACAGAATCTGGCATTCGATTCCTGAACTATGCTGAAGCAGCACTAGGCGAAGAACAAGGAGTGCTAACAGACATCAACAACATCAAGAATGGTATTCTTTCGACGCTATTATTGACAATGAACGGTACTGTAAACGCACTCCATGGTGCTCGCCTTATGGCGGAGTACTGCCAAGACAGCCCACTAACAAAAATCAAACTCAGTGTTATGCCCAGTAGACAGATTATTTCTGGTGTTGTCTCCGATCTTTGGGAACTCGGTCTGGGACCATTTCAACAAAACATGCCAGTGCAACTGGAATTGGTGCCTTTGTATCAGGATACGCGAAGCCTCACCATTAGCAAAAATCACCCTGATTTTATGAGCCTGAAAGATAATCCTGAACTACTCGCCCGTCAGGTTCCTCTTATCGTTTCATATTTAGATGACCCTGACATGCGACCAGCGATCGAAAAATTAAGAAACTCGTTTGGTACCATTTGGGAGATCAACGACATGGACCTTAGAGTTAAATTGGTAGAGCAGGGTCTTGGCATGAGCTATCTCGATGCAGAGTTTATCAGCCAACTTAGCGCTCGGGAACGTCTGGTTAGCCTTGATTCTATGACTTTTACAAAAATGCCATTGACGTTCGGTCTTTTCTTCCGCAAGAAGAAACAGCTTTCTTCCGGTGCTCGAAAGTTTATTGAGATTTGTAAAAAAATCAAATTTGACTAGTTAGTGCTCATCCATAAATAGGCATTTTCCAAATTTTAAGTTTCGCACAATACCTGCCTGCTCATCACATCGAGCAGCTGAGGCGAGCTGAGCAGTATTGTGCCAACTTCCCTTTGTCCTGTCGCAATTTGAGCAATTTGCTGACGCCTGATATTACTCTGCGCTAACAAAATCGGTCTCATTTGTACCTCATAGCCGCTCAGAAGTATTTTAACCAGACTGCATTCTCGCCATTCGAATCAGGTTATAGCTGATGACAGATGACCAAACATAAGCCTTCATGCACTTTCCAAGTCACTTTACCCGCACCAAAGGTTCTTTTTGGTTCCGAGATATTACCCTCAACGCCTGCTCTAAAGTTGCGGAGTCGAGTAAACGTTTTCTTCCTTACACCCATCGTAAGATACGATGTGCTAACTCGCTTATGGAAGACAACATGCTGAATCCCTAGTGCTCGACCACATTTCACGTTCTCTTGGCTGGCATAGCCACCATCACATGTAACCGATTGTAGTAACTTATTCAAAGCTTGCTGATGGGCCTGAAGCATCGGCAAAAACCGTTCGTGGTCGGACCGGTTACCTTTTTCTATCGACAAAACAGTGGTGAGGCCATGATCTAAAATACTCAAAGTTATCTTTTGGCCATATTGAATGTTGCGAAAACCCTTGATGATAATGTCAGCATGCGGTTCAAACAGGCTGACAATCTTCTCTGATGAAGGAACCATTTCACCATTAATCACGCGTGCCTGGTTTGTTTGACAACCCTCAGTGTTCGGGCTCTAAAGTACTTCTTTTGTTGCCTTTTTGGCATTAAACATTTGGAAAGCGAGGGATTTTGATGTCTTTCCCTGGTCAACAAACGAAGCTTAATACCAGTCACTTCCCGACTTGTTGCAAGCAATCGGCTAAGCCCTCGGACGCCATCATTGAGAATTTAGCTATCACTGGGCGGAGCAATGTTGCTCTTAACAACGGTGTTATCTATGCCTAATTGCACAGGTGACAAGATGCCCATCTTGTGCCAGCTAAGCGTAAGGATGTTGTGAGCAGCTTCCAGTGTCTCCGGCTTGATACTTCGGGTGGTAGATAGTAAGGCTGATTTCTTTGGTCCCAGGTTCGGAGCGAGTCTGGCAAATGAAACGCAAGTTGTAATCTTTTTTGATCAGTTGGAGTATCCCTGGCTGACCATCAAGCAGGTCGCCTAGACAATTTAGTTGCACACCGATGTCGTGTTCAGAATAAGTTTCGAATATACTTATTTGCTAGATGCGGGTCTCTCGCATGGTAGATCCTTCAGGTTTGTTTTGGTTTTCCCTTAAATTAATTTTAACAAATTCAAAAGGATTTTTTATATCTTCGAGAATATTTTCTTTGTGTTTCGATGATTTGCAGGTTTATGGATGGGTACTAGTTAGTTCCCGTTCGAAAATGACCATATCAAAGTAAATTCCCGAGTCGTTTCAGATCTGTCGTTCAGAAAATCAATAGGTTGTCGGGAAGTAACCATGGAGATTTTTAGTTTTCGGATAAAAACTAATCACCTTCGACACTTAATCTCACGCTACTCTGGCAACTGATTCTGCAGCATGTGGGGTTTAACCAACAACTTTTCAATGCCTTCAAATAGTAGCTCTACCAATATTGCTAAACCGGCCGCCGGAATAGCCCCTTGCAAAATAAGCTCAGTACTGTTCAGCGCAAGTCCCGTAACAATCGGTTCTCCCAAACCACCAGCACCAATAAATGCTGCTAGCGTTGCTGTGCCAATACTAATGACTGCAGCCGTCTTTACGCCTGCAAGTATTGTTGGTGCCGCCATTGGTACAAGCACATATCGAAGCTGCTGAAACCGAGTTAACCCAATCGCTTCAGCAATGCTTTTCAACAATGGGTTAATTGTCAGGAGCGCAGTAATTGTGTTTCTGAGAATGGGTAGTAGCGAGTACATAAACAAAGCGATTATTGCTGGAACCTGCCCAATACCAAACAAAGGGATCATCAAAGCTAACAAGGCTATAGAGGGCACTGTCTGCATTAACCCGGCAACATAGACAACAACTCGCGACAGTGTACGTGACCGAAACACGAGTATTCCCAATGGAAAACCCACTAAACAGCCAAGCGCTAAAGCAATCGACGTCAGCTTCAAGTGAGTGAGAGTATTCTCGAGCAATGAATCAGGCAGAAAACTAAGCATTCCATCATCATCACTTATTGCCGTCGTCAAGTTCTGAGCAACCAGGTACTCGTTCGCAACAGTAGAAAAAGTCTTACCCTCAACAACGACTTGAGCATTGAGTTCGCGCATTAAGGCATCGTCAAACTTACCTGACAGTCGATTTAGAATCAGTTTTACTTGAATTGACAGTTCGTTTCTAACGAAAGGGAGGCCGATATATTGAGGAAAATATTTACGATCATCTATCAAAGTCGTGAGCTTATAGCGCGCAAGATCTCCATCTGTCGAGTAGGCTTCTGTGACATCTACTTTACCGTCATCAATTGCCTGATAAGCCAACCCATGTTCTATTCCGATTGGTTCTTGGGATAAAGCATATAGCGCAGATAGTCCTGGCCAGCCATCTGCGCGGTTCAAAAACTCTAGCCCAAAAGCCACCCTCAGATTCTGGTGGGCCGCAAGTTGTGACACTTTCGTAAGCTGTAGCTCAATGGCAAGTGATTCTTTCAGAGCTATTGCATAGGTATTATTGAATCCGAAAGAATCGAGCACACTCATTGGAGCGTTCACAAGCAGCTGATTTAGTCGTTCTACAGAAGGTGCGGCGTCATCTACCTTGAGAATCACACGACTCAGGGTACCTGAATATTCAGGATAAACATCAATCTCACCATTCTTCAAAGCTTCGTAACAAACCAGAGTTCCACCGAGGCCGAATTTACGTTCGACCTCATACCCCTCCGACTCAAGCAGTTGCGAAAGCATTTCAGATAGCAGGTAGCTTTCACTAAAATTTTTGCTCGCAACGATAATAGGACGTTTTGCAGCGTCACTCCCCCGACTAGGTAAGCTAATCAGAATCAAAGAAAAAATAACAAGAGTGAATATCGCCGACCCAAAACGCCACGGTTGCTCTTGGTCATCAAACAGAAGACCAGCTATAAAGGAAACGAATACTCGCAGATTTCGCTTCAATTCAAAGCGTCCCGGTCAAATAAACGACTGACATATTCGTCTGCCGGATTAGACTCAACCTCTGCAAGTGTCCCTTGTTGTATGACCTCTCCTTCACGAATAATGACGAGGAAGTCGGCAAGTTTTTCAGCTTCACCCATGTCATGTGTCACCAAAATTACAGATCGTCGCTCCACCGTTTGTAAATTTAGAAATTCATCTTGAATGTTACGACGAGTGATCGGATCCAAAGCTGAAAAGGGTTCATCCAACAACATCAGGGGCGGGTTTAACATCATAGCGCGACACAGGCTGACTCTCTGTTGTTGACCACCTGACAACATATGAGGATATCTGTCTGAAAACTCACCTGACAGTGCCAGCAAATCGAAAAGCTCATCATATCGCTGCGAGATTCTCTCTTCAGACCAGCTTTCAAGTCGAGCAATCAGCGTAATGTTTTCCATAACAGTCAGGTGCGGAAACAACCCGGCACCCTGAACAGCAAAACCCATTGTTCGCCGTATAGCAGGAAGGTTTTTGTAGTCGATTTTTTCACCCAGTAACTTCACGTCACCGGTATCTGGAAGTACCAGGCCATTAACCATTCTGAGCAGCGTTGACTTTCCGCTTCCGCTTTCACCCACTAGCGCGGTAGTCGCATTGAGAGGCAATTTAAGCGAAACATTCTTAATGACTGACTTTTTCTGAAACGATTTCCTAATGTTCAAAAATTCGACACAAGTGGAAGACAAATGTAACTTCTCTATACACCGGCATGCTAACCGGTTGTGGCTGTCGCATGCGACTGAGTATAGCGAGTTCCGGATAGTAAATTCAAATAGAGCCGAGAGGGACCAGGATTGTACTTAGCTGGCAAGTTTTGAATAAACGAACGCGATAAGGTCAATTTTGTGGTTGTCAATTAAGTTAATGAACTCAACGCCATAATGGATTGCGCGCTCCTTTTCCTTAGACCGCGCCTTTAAACGTCCTCGTAGAATCGCATCAACGATTAAAGTACGCGGGATTTTCCCTATCATTAGTTCTAAATTGAGCCGAATTTCATCTCCTGTCTTGCCAATTCGAAGCGGTGTGACAAGGTGAGCACCCGTCTCACTGATGTCGGCAAGATAACACTCGACTTCCTTAGCGCGCTCGCCAATTGATTGGTTGATCACGACACCGTCCACTCGTACATCGACCCGCGCAGCCTTGCGAATATTATTCGTGACGAGATCAGATGGATACTTTAGATGTGCGTGTGGATAGGGCGATTTAAAAATCTGCAGAACTTCAGTCACGAAGGCGCAGGCCTGATCATTGACCATCATCCTAATATTGAGTTTCTGGCCCGACCGAATTGGCACGGCTCGCTGATTTTTCACAGGCAATGTGATGATAATCGAGCGACTCTCAAGATATCCAATAAGTCTCACGTGATAGCGCTCTGCCACGTCGGGCAGCTGCACTTGGAGCATGTCGCCAAACCGCAGCCTGAGACTGTTGAGTTCTGTAACTGGCTCCTTCAATGCCTGATTTTCCAAAGGGTTGCCTCCAGCAAAAATTCACCGAAGATCCGTTCTTATCTCCGAGTACACCCCTTAAATATGGCAAAGTTTGGCCAATTTGCCAGTAAATAATCTCCCGTAGCTGAAATAGACTGATGTTTTTAGTCTCGCTGGTAAATCTATGCTAATTCACGTTTCAATGATATTGCCCATCAGAGCCACGAAGTGAGCGCAGTGACATAAGCTTTGAGATCATCTAGACAAGGTTCAGCACGCCCTGCAGCTTCTAGTTCAGAAATTCTGGTAAAGACAGCGTTCTTTGCAGCCTTACCCTGCCAAAGAGATTTTCGATAGTCGTCCCAAGCAGCGAGCTCAGCTTCCTTGAGCAATGTCGGGAAGTTTCGGGCACGAAATCGAAATAGCATTTCCGGCAAACGACTATCCTGGAAATGACCTTGAAAACTGGCCAGGTCTTGCGGTGAACTTTGTCGAATTTCCGCCATGACTTGCTTGTCCGAACTAGAGAAGAAGTCTCCCTGATATAACATTAAATCAGGATCTTCGTGATTCTCAAAAGTACCCAGTGAAACCGCATCTTGAATTTTCTCCACAATACCGCTCGCAGTCTGCAATTGGCGTAGGTGCGCCATGCACAGCTCTAAATCCAAACCAAGCCTCTGTTGCTGGCCCTTAATAGTGGAAACTGGAGCAATCGCTGGACAGCGGTTAATGTGAATTGTTTTAAGCGGCATACGCGTTTCGCCCTCTTGCAATTCTTCGTTCCTCGAAAACATGAGTCGATGTAATTCATCTGGCCCCGTATCAATTAGGGCATCCGGCTTTTCGGTAAGATCAAAACAGATCACACCGTTGGGGTTGGTCGGATGAACACAGATAGGCAATATTATCGCAATACAATTTCTCGCTGCAGGGTACATTGAGGAAACGTGGATGATGGGTTGCTTTCCAAGCGGGTAAAGTTGCGCAGTCACACGTTTTTTATTTCGAGACTCGAACAGAAAATCAAAAAGCTTTGGCTGAGCAGCTCTCAGCTTTCGCGTTACATCGATTGTCGCCAGTACGTCGGAAACTGCATCATGAGCAGATTCATGTCCAATTCCATTAGCCGCCGTAAGCTTCTCCAGACGAAAAGTCGGGTCACCCTGCTCATTGCTTGGCCAAACGAAACCGTCAGGTCGCAATGCTTGAGCCATGCGAAACAAGTCAATCACATCCCATCTAGAATTACCGCCCTGCCATTCTCTTGCATACGGATCGAGAAAATTGCGATAAAGCGCATTGCGGGTAAATTCATCATCGAAGCGTAAACTATTGAAACCAGCAACACAGGTACCGGGTACGGAGAACTCTGCAAGGATTCTCTCAATGAAAGCCGTTTCTGTAAGCCCTTTATTCATTACCTCGGACATTTTGATTTTCGTCACCAGAATCGCATCTGGAGAAGGAATAACATCGTCCGCTGGTTTGCAAAATATATCGAGCGGCTCAGATATAACATTGAGCTCCATATCTGTCCGGACGCCTGCAAACTGCAGAACTCTGTCACGCGCAGCATCTATACCCGTTGTTTCGTAATCGTACCAATACATTGATTCAGCCATGACAGAATCATCACACATAGACTGCAAATTACCAAAGCCTTCGCATCTTCTAGTTCTATATTTCAGGATTCCAAATTTCTGGACATCCAAATTTCTGGACATCCATCAACCCCTAAGTTCTGGACATCCATCAAGTGACCAGATTTGGACATCCACTAAATCAAAGATGGTGGATGTCCAGAAAGAGAGGATGTCCAGAAAGAGAGAGATTTGGACATCCATCAGATTCGAAGATGGTGGATGTCCAGCAATAGTGGTGCCTATAATGCGGTTCGCTTAAGAACAGGTGCATTTTGATTAATAAAAAGCTGCTTTTTACCTTGCTTGGGCCTGCGCTGGCCGGCACAACTTATTTCCTGCTGCAACTAAACGGGTGGGATCATCTGGCTTGTTGTACAGGTGCTATCACTGCTCTATGTGCCACGTGGTGGATCTTTGAACCGATTCCAATTCCGGCTACGTCGCTAATACCGATAGCCCTATTACCAATGCTCGGCGTCTTAACGCCCTCTGAAGTTGGCGCATCTTACGGTAGCCCGCTGGTACTACTACTTATGGGCGGGTTTATACTATCAACTGCGATGGAACGGAGCGGCGCTCACCTCCGTATCGCCCTCTATATGGTCAATTTGTTCGGTGGTTCCAGTAGTCGCAGACTTGTGATGGGTTTTATGGCCGCAGCAGCCACTTTAAGTATGTGGATCTCCAACACTGCAACAGCACTCATGCTTCTGCCGGTTGCTTTGGCTGTCATTGAAAAGTCTAGAGATCCAAAATTGGCCGTTCCGCTTTTGCTGGGTATCGCATACGCTGCCAACATTGGTGGTATTGGCACTCCCATCGGTACGCCACCGAATCTTATTTTTCGTGAAATTTATCAACAAACAACAGGAGAGGAAGTACTGTTTTTAACTTGGATGGCCTGGGGAGTACCCGTTGTGCTATTACTAACACCCTTAGCTGCACTCTGGGCTACGCGCAATCTAACCCATCAAGGTCAGGTCGAAATGCCAGTCGTTGGTAACTGGCAAACTGATGAAAAACGGGTTTTTATAGTTTTTGTCTTTACCGCTGTTGCGTGGATGACTCGGGGTCAACCTTTCGGAGGTTGGAGCTCTTGGCTAGACTTGAAGAGCGCAAATGACGCCAGCGTTGCCTTAGCAGCCGTCGTCTGTATGTTTCTTATTCCCAACGGTAAGGGTGAGCGACTACTCGATTGGGAAACTGCGACGAAAATCCCCTGGGGCATGCTGATTTTATTTGGCGGAGGCATTGCCATTGCTAAAGCTTTTATCGTTTCTGGATTAAGCGCGGCATTGGGAAACGCGTTGATTGGCATTACAAACTGGCACATCGTTCTCATCATTGGTCTAATTTGCCTAACCATCACCTTCTTGACTGAGATGACCAGCAACACTGCGACAACAGCATTGATGATGCCGATACTCGCCGCAGGCGCGCTAGCCGCAGGAATTGATCCTGCATTATTGATGGTACCAGCAGCGATGAGTGCGAGTTGTGCATTTATGCTACCCGTCGCTACAGCACCAAACACAATCGTATTTAGCACTGGCAATTTCACGACCATGAAGATGGTTAGAGAAGGCTTCGTATTGAATTTTATCGGGCTCGCAGTCATTACTGCGGTGTGTGTTGTTGCGCTTACATAGCGTCGTTCGCCAATTCAGCGAGCTTCTGTTCCCGATCTTTAATCGACAGGTCTGTCAGATCTTGACAAGCCTGGATAAAATTCGCTAGATTTTCACCTTCTAGAATATATAATTTTTCAAACAATGGAACCAACCCGTTGTAGTCAGCCACAGTACCTAGTCGCGCATTGTTTATACTTCCCTGCATCCAAAATCTAAACTCCGAAAAATCGCTCTCCGGTTCGCCCCAGCTTTTCCTGAGGTCGCTGTAGCTTGATTGAAGTGCCGCAATGGTTCTTTGCTTGTGTATGCGCTTCAACTCCTCAGTCGTATCTTGCTGGTAGATTTCACCTAACTGATTTCTCGTTTCGCCAATCATCTCAATCACCTGTTGAGATCTTTTCTCCAATGCTAAGTGTTGCTGATACATTTTCGGCTGGTCTCTTGAAGCGAGCCACCTAGACAGGGCAATTCGCTCTACGGACGTCGCAAAACTCTCATTGAATCGCGTGTCTCCGGCAACATAAACTACCTTGTGTGCGAGCTCATGGAATAGCAACGCCGACAATTTCTCGTCGGTTCTCATCATGAAGGTGTTGAGTAAAGGGTCGTCAAACCACCCCAGTGTAGAATAGGCAGCAACACCACCAATGAACACGTCAAGCCCCTCATTCTCTAATCCAGCGGCAAACACACGCGCATCTTCCTCATTGAAAAAGCCGCGATAACTCACACAGCCTGCAATGGGATAACAAAAAGTGCGCAGGTCGAGAGAAAACTCTTCGGCAGCAAATACATTCCAGACGATATATCTCTTTCCTGTATCAACATAGCCCGAATAACTATTGCCTACAGGCAAGTCCAGCACCTCAGCAGCAAATATCAGCGTTTCTTGAGCTACCGTGATTTTCCGTTTAACTTCGGCTGTCACATTAGAATCCGCCAATACCACCTCTAAAGAACGGCGTTGCCAAAGCAACCCTACTTGACCCGCCACTGCCTGAGTGTAGAAACTCACCGTCGAGCAACCTGCTGTCACACCCAACAATGCAATCAATACCAAATTTCTTAAAACTATGTTCATTACAGTTAATCCTGTTCGAAATACCAGCCTCCTGATATTCTCGCGTATAATCATACCGCCATCTCGGGTCTAACGGCTCACACCACCAAGAACATATCAAATCGAATGTATAACCAATATTTTGGCTTAAACGATTCACCATTTTCGATCGCCCCGAATCCGCTTTTTCTCTATATGAGCGAACGGCACCGCGAGGCGCTTGCACACCTATTGTATGGCGTACAAAGCCAAGGCGGGTTCATTCTACTCACAGGTGAAGTCGGCACAGGCAAAACAACTGTTTGTCGGTGCTTGCTTGAGCAATTACCTGAAGATGTAGATGTCGCTTTTATCATTAACCCCAAACTCAGCGTTGATGAGCTACTTGGCTCTATCTGCGATGAGTTTCATATAGAGTACGAGCGAGATGCCAGTCGCAAACTGCTGGTCGACGCAATAAACGACTTTTTACTGGAATCACATAAACTGAGCCGGCGCGCAGTGCTTATCATCGACGAAGCTCAGAATCTTTCTATCGATGTGCTGGAACAATTGCGGCTACTCACAAACCTTGAAACAAACGAGCGAAAACTGCTTCAAATTATCTTACTTGGACAGCCCGAACTACAACAACTCTTGGCTAAACAGGAGTTGCGACAGCTCTCTCAGCGAGTCACCGCCCGTTTTCACCTGCAAGCACTGTCACGTACTGAAGTCGGCGAATATATCTACCACCGTCTTGAAGTCGCTGGTAGCAAACATGAGTTATTTCCACCCGCTGTAATAAATCGAATATTTCGGATCAGCGAGGGAATACCAAGGGTTATCAACCTTATTTGTGATCGAGCCCTACTCGGGGCCTATGCCGAGAATAAGACACAAGTATCAATTTCTATCATCACAAAATCAGCAGAAGAGGTGCTGGGCAAGCCTGAAGAACCTATCAAAAATCGGACACCGCTCAACACCATACTCGCGGTTGCATTTGTCAGTTTGGTGGCCTCGGTGTGGTTTTTCGAGAGAGATGATGCGAATAAATCGAGTCAAGACTCAAACGCTGCTAACGGTAATGTCCAACAAGCAAACGAGTTTATAGACCGCAACTTTCTGAAAGACTTTCAAATTGACGCTCCGCCGAGCAAACCAGACATCAGTAATTTGATTTCATTAAAATCAAAAGTAAACTCAGATAACTTTGAGTCGCTTAGCCGCAGCATCGGAGGCAGCCAACAACCAGACTCTTCCGTTACACATGTTCTAAACATCTGGGGTAACCCACCTATCGAAGATTCGGAACCCGCATGCAGCCAGATTCCAACGCTTGGCATGGACTGTTTATCGATCACCGGCAGCTTTGCAGATATCAAATCATTCAACAGGCCAGTAGCGATGAACTTGGCCGCTGCCACTGAGACAACCAATCAACCAAACTGGGTAGCATTGACTTTGCTTAGCGCTGACACCGCCACGTTAGCGACGAGTCAATCAGAGGTAAGTGTTAGCGAGTCTTTGCTAGAAAGTTGGCAAGGGGAGTTTATCGTTGTATGGCGCATGCCTCCAGGGTATCTCTTACCTACTTCCGAGGGGAGTAGCGGCGCAACGGTGGATTGGTTGGGAGCACAACTCTCCATCTACGATGGGTTGCCAGCATTGTCACCTGCGGCAACATTCGACAAAGCATTTGCCGAACGAGTTCAGTCATTCCAGAAATCGGTGAATCTAGCCCAAACAGGGATCGTAGGTCCTCATACCTGGGTACATCTCAATAGCATTGAAGGAATTGGGGTTCCATTTTTAGTCAGGAAGCAAGAATTAACGCCAGGGAGTGATAACTGATGTCCTATATCCTCGACGCTTTGAAGAAATCTGAAAACGAACGCCAAAGCCAAGATCTGCCAGACATAAACGCTGTTCACGAACGTCCGCATTTGCAGTCAGTTAACAAACAAAAAAAGTGGCCAATTATCCTGATCGTGATTCTGATATTGAACGTCGCAGGTTTCTGGTTTGTCTGGCAACGCACGCCCCCAATGAACGAAACATCAGCGAAGACGCCTGAAGTCTCGACAATACTTGAAGATTCAGTTTTTAAAGATACAACTGAGACAGGGCATGTTAGCCAGCAAAAACTCCCCGACATTATCGTTACACCATTAGGCGTGCAGAATGGAGCTAGGGAGATACTTATTACGCCCCAGGATGCATATAGGAAGTCTCCAAGCACTTCTAGCGCTCCATACCAAGTGCAGGATAGCGAGCAGGATCTAATCAATAAACCCCTCGCCGCTGACCGACCCGTAAAAAGAATCACGGCGCTGCCTACAAATATACAACGACAGATTCCTGATTTGAAGTTTTCAAGTCACCTGTATGCTGATGATGATAGTTTTCGAATGGTAAATATTAATGGCAACATGTTTCACGAAGGAGACTACATTGCTGAGGGTATTCGATTAGAACGAATTAGCGAAGAAGGAGTGGTGCTAGCTTATCTTCACTATACCTTCGAGATTAGTGTCATTAGAGACTGGTCGTTTCAATAAGTAAATCTACAATGGCACTACGGCAGTTGGCGCTTGAGCGGCATCAGTACTTTGAATCATTGCCTTCAAGTCAACCAATCGCTTGTTAATCTGGGCTCGATACTTGTCTATGACATCGATTGCTTCTTCAGTCGTCTTCACTCGATTTTGCAAAGTCGCCATATTTCGCTTATTAGCCTCAACAAAATCCGCCTGATCCTGAACTTGACTTCGTACCAACGAAACTTGAGTCGTCATGTCCTCATTATCATCGGTTAGGTTTTGTCTCAACCTTACGACATCAGCAACGAGCACCTCAAATTGAGCGGTAGTTTGCTGAACCGTTACCGTTTGTTGAGCAAGCTGATCCTTTAGCTTCTGGTTTACAGTGTTCGCCGCAAGAATCTTCTTTTCCAGCTCCAGAATTTTAGGTCGATTTTGTCGAAAGGCAATCGCCCACAACTTGTCGATTTCGGATACATTGGTACTCTGCTGCGCTTTCATCAATTGGAAAGTTTTTTCAATATCGCTGCCAGTCGCACTTAACTCAGATTCAATATCTCTGCTGTTTCGCTGGACGCTGTCTAACAATTGGTTTGATAAATCGAGTTTCTTTTGGACTTCAAATAGAGTGTAACCACCAAACCCCATAAGAATCGCCATCACGACAATAGTAAAAACTAACAAACCATTGAAATTACTTTGTTTCGGCGCTTCAACGCGACTACTTCTACGATACGACGCAATTTCGTCTTTACCCGGTGCTATTTCCGGAAGGGTTTCTAATGATTTTTTCTTATCTGTCATTTCTCAATCACACTTTCTCAAAACGTATGTATCAAACATAGAAGCTCGTAATTCGTGAATACAAAAAGGGCTCCAGAAGGAGCCCCTTTCACTTGATCGAGCTGTTACAAAACTACCGTCAAACCATATAACACGGCAGTGAGACCCAGTCCGCAGTTAATAACCCCTGTCACACTAGCCATCGGTCCGGGCTTGCCGAACAAAGCATTTGCTTCAAGTGCGAATATGACCACCATCGTGGCAATCAGTGCATTCATCTGCATGGGATCATTTAGCATGCCGCTTGGCATGTGGGCAGACGATCCCATGAAAAACAACATCGGCAATGAAAACAACGTGTTTGTCCGGGAAGCTAACCCTGCTTTAGGTGCGGCAGCGCCCGCTTCAGGCAACGCCTCACCACCCTGGGCAACTTGAGTTGCAGATGCAATTATAATCTTCTGGTTTGGCCAGATAATGAACCATACATTCAAGAACATTAATGTACCAAGTGTGGCACCCACCGCGATATCAAGCGTTAAGAACTGACCTCTGAAGCCAAGTAACACTACACCAGTGATGAAAGTAAACATTGCTCCCCAACGGAACCACCATAGCGCTCTCGGCACCAGCTTTTGGATAGCACCAGAACGGTGAGCATCCTCAGCCTCTTTGAAATATTCAGTTTGTATAAAGTTAAAATAGTACAGGAGACCAATCCATGTAATACCCGCAAGGTAATGAAACCATCTGAACAAAAAATCCACGCCGCCAGCGGTAAATAATGCTATATCGTCCATTGTGCCCTCTCTTAGGATACGGGGTTTAACCCCTGTTTTATTATAGTTTTACTCGAGTATCTCGAATGTAGGATAGTACCTAGTTCTTCTATGGAAACTTAACATCTGTGGTGCTACTTCCCACCAACCCAATTTTTTCGAACCAATCTTGTTTCAAATTTCTTGATGAGCCCGATTAAAATCGGTATTTCTGGACGGGAACCCGCTGATGATAACATTCAAAATTTTGAAACACTATTGCCGAGACAATTCAGCCCGAATAATGTTTGATAGCCTCTAAATCTCAGAGGACTTTCCGGCACAACGTATTACAGGTAATATGCACGCCTTATCATCTACTTAACGCATTACCATCGTGTTCATGACAGACGTTTTCATGACCGGGCAGTGCCACACAAGGAAAACAGGCATGCGCGCTTTTTGTCTTTTACTGACTCTCTCTATTTTCGGTGCTTTTGGCTCTGCGCAAGCAGCAGACGAGACCGAAAAAGAGCAAGAGAAGAAAAAGCAGGACTGGAAGGTTTTTACCCAACTGAATCTATTCGCTTACAGCGCTCCCGTATCTATCGATAAGTTTGCCAACAATTTCGATGCACCTCTAGAGTCCGGCGATACCGCATTTACTCACAATCAAATCGAAGCGGGAGTCCAGTGGAACGAATGGCGGGTCTCCTACGTCCAGAGATTTGATTACGTGACAAGTTTCACTGAAGATACAGCGCTTTATCATCACAGCGTAAAAAACAACATTCCACTGGCAACTAATCGTGAATATCAACTCCTACTTGATGTTGAAAGACTGACAGCCTCTGGATTAAAACTAGGCTACACATGGGATGTCCGAGATGATCTCTCATTCGACATTGCTTTTGCGTACTACAACGAATTGTCCGGCCTACAATCAGGCAAAGCAGCTATCGATGGTGATTTGGAACCGATCACCGATCAACTGATTGCTGACGCTGAAGCAATACTTGATGGTGTTGATGCGGGTAATCGCGATCTAAGCCCTTTACTGACGCTAGTACAAGACGTTAACGCCAAACTGCTTATCGACTACTATTATGATGATCCTAAATTCAATGAACCGATCTATGCAAAGCCTGTTGTCACAGGTCCTCCAAACCCAGTTATCTCTGGCGTAGATTTCAGCGAACCGAATGGTTCAGGTTACTCACTCGACCTAGGCGTTAACTGGCAGGTTACTGAACAATTAAACCTCGATCTCAAGCTTTTTGATGTTGTTAATAACTTCAGTTGGGAGAATGCGCCTTATACCCTCGCTACTTTCGACCTCAATTCAACGTTAATTGATGCAATCGGTGTCAGCCAGGATTTTGTCAATGGTTTAATCGTCACGCCGAACGATATAATAGATCGACAACTGGGCGTGACTATCATCAATCAGGACTATGATCAGGAGCTACCCTGGAGAGCTAACCTCCGCGCAAGTTACTCCCTTGACAAGGAACTCAACGTATTCAACTTTTGGACGCCGAATATCTCAGTATTAGGTGGGTATTACTATACCAAAACCCAACATTTCCCAAGTCTCGGCATTGGGTTCGACGATACCTTTCAGTTAGCCTATGACTTTGGCGGTGAAGCTTTCTCTGTAAACTATCGCAGTAAATATTTGTTCGCGCGCTTGCTGACTGATTCACTTAGTTTTCAAGATGCTCATACGATTGGATTTTCAGTAGGATTTAACTTCGGCTTCTAGCAAACTTGCTATCCTGTCGCAGACGAGTATACGCGCGGCGGACTTAAATATGCTGACGCTCATGATATGCAGTGCAATACTTGACCGAAGTCAATGAGATAAAACCTGTAAGATCGCACACTGGTAAGATGCAAAAACCTTGGAGAACCAATATGCATTTTTACCTTAAGAGTACTATTGTTGGCCTTTTACTACTAACCGGTTGTGCAACGGCACCTATCGACTCAGAAGTGACACTCGCCAACACGGCTAAAACCTACCAATCGTTTTCTGTCTCAACTGCAAACATTCCTGCTTTCCTTGGGCCAATCATCACCAGCAACTTCAGCGTTGCAATGGCTAGCAAAGGCCTGCAACCAACCTCAGATTCTGACAATCCTGACCTCAACATAACACTACGCTATCAACAAATTGATCTTGGGATGGGTTCTGAGGATACTGAGGGCAACGACCGCGTCACGATGGATGACTCACTTCGTTTCGTTGCCCGAATTGTTATCGAAATTAGAGAGGCAGGCGACTCTGATATCGTTTGGTCAGGTAATGTGCAACGAATACACGATGTTACGCCTGGCGAATGGATGCATACAGGCAACGCCTCAGTTGCTTTCCTCGACGCATTTAATATGGTTCTTGCTGACTTTTGAGTCGTTACTTCGAGAGAAATTTAAGAAAAAAAACCGCTCGCGCAGCAAACAGATTGTCTAATTGTTTGCTGTCGAACACCCACCTTCGTCACTGCGGGTACCGCCAGTCACTTTACCCTTTTTTACGGAATCTCGTATATCAGCTTCCCTTTCATTGCTATGCAATGGTATTTCGGGTCGCTCGAGCGTAACGATTTGCCCTGCTCTATTTTTATCGATTCGTTACAATTCTCAGCTAAACGTTGCGTAGCTGGTTTTTTGTATGCCACTACTTCGGTGTACAAATACCAAATTTGGCCTCTCACTTGCGCAATTTCTTTTCGACGTGTTTCACTCAGTGGCAACAATTAGCGAATCAGGCGCTCAGTATCTATTGAGCAGAGCGCATGCAGCAGAATGCTACATTGCACGACATCATCGAATTGCTTCATCGTATAAACGTCATTGGGAGATAGACCTGGATTTGGCCAGCTAAAAACCACTTTAGACAGGGATGTGCTTTGCTGCAAAATGCCAGAGACGATGGCAAATAGAAGTTTAGGGTCACATCTTGGCATACAACCTAATTCGGCTATTAGTGACTCAATCGGCAATGGTGCGGACGCTAAGCAGCATCGCTTTCACTTCCTGCCTTGTCATCTTTGTAAACGTCGGTGTCAGTTCCGAGCCATCCGGAAACGGCCGTCAGGATAGCCGGCGTATTGTCTTCATTCGCTGAGTCAACTGCACCAACTGGCCTCAGGACGAGCGTTTCATCTGCCGCGGTCGGGTTGTTAGGCTAAATCTAACAGCCCACCTGGGCTTCGAGCCAGTAACCATCGCGGGTAGAATACTGACCGTTTCTCGCGGTATTGTCGCCCTGGGCATCACCTGCGCTGACATTTATAAATACGACCTGCACAGTGCCCACAGCGTCGGCACAAGCAAAGAAAGACTGCATAGGGCAATGTTGAATAGCCGTTGCATGAAAAAAATCCGGTATGCACCGCCATCCGCATCCGCCCACGTGAAGGGGCTACTATGCATGTATACCCACTATTTTTTATGAAAACCTGAAATTCGAAGCTGCTCCTGTACTGTTATTTACGATGGTTATCGTAGTAGTGAGAATAGCATTAGGGATAGCATTAGAATCGACCGTTCCGTTAGCCGGACCGGAAGACACCGCTGTTGTCTTACTGACAGTCAACGCTGCTGCTAGGACGCGATATGAATCCAATACAACCGCACTAGCATCGCCCCATTCAGGTTTATTTCATTAGTGCTGCGTGATAACGCAGGCAAAAAAAAGCCCCGCAATCACGGAGCTTTTTATTTTTAGATGTTTGGTTAAATCAAACCAAACGAGCTAAAAGCAGTATTACATCATACCGCCCATTCCGCCCATACCACCCATGCCGCCCATATCAGGCATACCACCGCCACCGGCACCGCCTTCTTCAACAGTATCAGTGATCATGCATTCAGTCGTGATCATGAGACCAGCAACAGAACCCGCCGCTTGAAGCGCAGTACGAGTTACTTTTGCAGGATCAGGAAGACCGAATTTGATCATGTCGCCGTATTCGCCAGTTGCTGCATTATAACCGTGTGAGCCTTTCAGGCTTTTCACTTTATCAACGACGACTGAAGCTTCAGCACCAGCATTCGTTACGATTTGACGCATTGGAGCTTCCATTGCGCGTCGTAACAGTGCAATACCAACGTTCTGATCTTCGTTTTCACCAGTCAGGCCTTCAAGAGCCTGGAGGGCACGAATCAGCGCAACACCACCGCCAGCAACAATGCCTTCTTCAACAGCTGCACGGGTTGAATGCAGAGCATCTTCTACTCGTGCTTTTTTCTCTTTCATTTCAACTTCAGTCGGTGCACCAACTTTGATGACAGCAACGCCGCCAGCAAGTTTAGCAACACGTTCTTGAAGTTTTTCACGATCGTAGTCTGAAGAAGTATCTTCGATCTGCGCGCGAATTTGGTTAACTCGAGCTTCGATATCATCAGATTTTCCAGCGCCATCGACAATAGTTGTCGCGTCTTTGGTCAACGTGATTCGCTTAGCCTGTCCAAGATCATCTAATGTTGCGCCTTCAAGTGAAAGACCAACTTCTTCAGAGATCACAGTTCCGCCAGTAAGAATAGCGATGTCCTGCAACATTTCTTTACGACGATCGCCAAAACCAGGTGCCTTAGCTGCAGAAACTTTAACGATGCCACGCATGTTGTTAACAACCAGAGTTGCCAACGCTTCGCCTTCAACATCTTCAGCGATAACCATTAGAGGCTTACCGGATTTTGCAACAGCTTCAAGTACTGGGAGCATGTCACGGATGTTAGAGATTTTCTTGTCAAACAGAAGAATGTAAGGGTCTTCCAGTTCAGCACTCATGCTTTCCTGATTGTTGATAAAGTAAGGCGACAGATAACCACGGTCAAACTGCATACCTTCAACAACGTCTAGTTCATTTTCCAGACCGCTACCTTCTTCAACAGTAATAACACCTTCTTTGCCAACTTTATCCATGGCTTCAGCGATGATGTCACCGACTGCTGTGTCACTGTTCGCTGACACACTACCAACCTGAGCAATAGTCTTGCTGTCGCTGCAAGGTACGGCAAGCTTCTTGATTTCTGCTACGGCTACTGCCACTGCTTTGTCAATGCCGCGCTTGAGATCCATCGGATTCATGCCTGCAGCAACTGACTTAAGGCCTTCGTTCAAAATTGCTTGAGCTAGAACTGTTGCAGTTGTTGTTCCGTCGCCGGCAACATCAGAAGTCTGTGAAGCAACTTCCTTAACCATCTGAGCGCCCATGTTTTCAAACTTGTCTTTTAACTCGATTTCCTTCGCAACTGATACACCGTCTTTCGTTACGGTTGGTGCGCCGAATGACTTGTCTAGTACTACGTTTCGACCCTTAGGTCCTAATGTTACCTTTACTGCGTCTGCCAGTACGTTAACACCAGCCAGCATCCTTTGACGGGCTGAGTCCCCAAATTTTACATCTTTAGCTGTCATAACTTTGTTCCTTTAAATAGCTTAAATTTTCTGTATTAGATGTCTTATTCGACAACACCAAACACTTCGCTCTCATTCATAATGAGCAGCTCTTCCCCATCGATCTTGACGGTATTACCCGCGTACTGACCAAACAGGACTTTATCTCCAGCTTTCAGATCTACTGGCTGAACTGAGCCACTTTCAAGCTTCTTACCAGGACCTACAGCTAATACTTCACCTTGTGAAGGCTTTTCAGCTGCTGAGCCAGGAAGTACGATACCCCCAGCTGTTTTTGTTTCTTCTTCAGTGCGCCTTACGACAACACGGTCTTGCAATGGACGGATGTTCATTCATTTCTCCCGTTTCTGGATTCTTAAATCAATTGAAGAACCCATGTTTCAAAACCTGGACCAGATTTTTGGCCAGGATTTATTTCAACAAAAAACTCGCTAATATAGACTACAAATACCTTTGTCCTTTTGGATTATTTATTAGACGGTCCATCAGACAATTCATTACGGTAGCCGCATCTACAGATCCAATTAGCACTCTCCTTCGTAGACTGCTAATAATATGGGCGAAATGTTGAGAGTCAACCCGAGAGAGGGGATTTATTTTCAATATTCGTCGACTGCGGCACCATAATTGGTGGTCAACGACGATTTACCGCAAAATGGACAGATAAGTTGACTAAAAACAGAACTCAGGAAGTAGAAGCGCTTGTCTGGCAACTTGTTAATGCTATTCCTAAGGGCAGTGTCGCTACCTACGGCCAGATAGCAGCGATGGCAGGCGTTCCACAGCAGTCGCGCTTAGTGGGTAGAATCCTCTCGCGCCTTCCGAAGGGCTCAAAAATCCCGTGGCACAGAGTGATGAACAGCCAGGGAAAGATATCGAACCCTAATCCCACCCGGCAGCAAAATCGACTTGAAGCTGAAGGGGTGAGCTTTATCAATGGGCGAGTACGTTTGAAATTGTATCAATGGAGCCCCTGAAACGCTTTTTTAGCAATACTTGAGCGAAGCACAGATAAACCTGATTGTATGAAGACTCAGTGAAGAGTAAATTTCGATAGCGACCATTTTTAGGCACACACATAAATACTCTTACGAACGAAGATCCATAATGATATTTCGTCGCATGCTTTTGCTGCCAGGTCTATTTCTGTTAACTGGCTGCTTATCTTCTTCACAGGTACCTAAGCAGCTTATTTCAGAGCTCGAGGCAAGAGGCTATGTGTGCGAAAAGAGAGCACCCTTGGGCTCAAGCCGTCAGAGACTAATTTGCAAATCACCCGCGCAAATAGAGGAAGAGATGAGGTCCATCGACAGAGATAGGGCAGATTACATTTATGAAAACCCGCAAATGATTGATAATATTAGGCTTTATTAGTTCGATTGAACGGTTCGATTGAACGGTGCAATTGAATAGCGCTTTAAAATAGCTCAATCGAAACTCCGAGACAAAGAACAGTTTCAAACTCACAAGAGAGAAAACCGCCGTGAATTTCACCACGCTTTCGTACCTCTATTGGCGCTTACCTCTTTGACAGGCTGCATAGCACCATCAACATCAACCCCATCAACCCCATCAACACCGAATCAAATCATCGCCGAATCAAATCATCGCCGAATTGCAATCAAGAGGCTATGTATGTGCCAGCAGAATACCTTTAGGCTCCAAACGGAGCAGAATCATCTGTAAATCACCGGATCAAATTGAAGGGGAACATAAGGAAATTGGGGCAAACAACAACCAGATCGAAAGAGACCTTGCGGATATCCAACTCGACAGATAATTCCAACTAATTTAGCGGTATCAGGACTTACCAACATCTAAGTCCATTAAATCCCTTTTCCTCATTAGTATTAGCACCAGAATAATGGCAGGCAACCCAAGACCAGCTGCGATAATGAAAAAGGTCAAATAGCCCTCGGCGTCGACAACAATGCCGGAAAAACCACTAATCACCTTCCCTGGCAATGTCATAAGCGAACTGAAAAGCGCATATTGCGTTGCTGTATAGGCTTTGTTCGTCAAACTGGACAAGTAGGCAATAAAGGCAGTCGCGGCAAAGCCGCCGCTAATATTATCTGCACTAATCACAATTGCCAGCCAAGTTAACTCTGGTTCAAGGGTTGATAGCACTGCGAACAAGAGGTTTGTGGTCGCAACTGCAACAGCACCTATAAGTAGAGGTTTTAATATCCCCCACTTCACGACAAGTAAGCCACAAATTAGCGATCCAGCAATCGTCATAAAGAAACCGAAGAACTTGGCAATGTTCGCTATTTCCAGCTTGGTATAACCCATATCCAAATAGAACGGATTTGCCATCACCCCCATAGCGATATCGCTTAGACGGAAAACAGAAATGAAGAGGAGGATAACAATCGCAAAGCGGCCATTCCTCTGGAAAAAATCGACAAATGGGCAAACGATTGCACCAATAAGCCAGGCCCTCGTATCCCGCAGCCTGCCTGGTTTTAACTCAGACCGAGCAAGGAAGTCGATTACCCGTTGCTCGCTCGCCAAAGTTGCTGGCTTTGTCTCACTCTGATTAGGCTCGGCAACGAGGAGTACGGTGATGACACCTAAAAAAACCGTCGCCGCCATCAATTGATAAGCAACAGCCCATGAAAAGAATTCTGCGAGGTAAAATGCGCCCGCTCCAGCGACCAATAATGCAACCCTGTAGCCAAATATATAGGTCGCAGACATCGCGCCCTGGTAACGATCGGTAACTGCTTCGATGCGGTATGCATCAATCGCCACATCCTGAGTCGCCGATGAGAAAGCGACTAACAAGGCAAAGATAGAGAGTACAAACAAATCAGAAGCGCCGACCAACGACATGCCAAACAAGCCGACGGCGATCCCTATTTGCCCAACCAAGATCCAAGACCGTCGCTGACCCAGAACATGTAGGATGGGTAGTTTTAACCTATCAACGACCGGTGCCCAGAACACTTTGATCGAGTAGGTTATACCTATCCAGGCAAAGAATCCGATAGCGCTTCTGCTAACCTCCTCATCTCTTAGCCATGCTGTCAGGGTCGAAAAAACAAGTAAAAAAGGCAAACCCCCAGAGAAACCAAGAAAGGCCATCGCAATGACCCTGGGATGTGAATATATCGCTAAGACTTCCCGCCAACTTAAGTCTTTATCAGCAACCGAAGACTGCAGCATGAACCATCCCTAATCCCTGAAATTGTCAAACTGAATAGGCATATCCAATTCACACTCACGCATAAAGGCCATTGCCTGCTGCAGATCATCGCGCTTCTTACCTGTCACACGAATCTTGTCTCCCTGGACCGCAGCCTGAACCTTCATTTTCTTGTCTTTGATCAGCTTTACAATTTTTCTCGCGAGATCCGTGCCGATACCTTGTCTCACCAAAACCAATTGATGGACCAATTTACCACTCGGCTTTGGATCCATTACCTCAAGTACTTTTACATCAATCTTTCGACCTACCAATTTTGCCCGCAAGACATCAAGCATTTGATCAAGCTGGATTTCTGCCTGAGCAGTCATGGTCACTTCATTTTCTGCACGGGCATATTTCGCATCGACACCGCGAAAGTCATATCGCGTACCAATTTCCCTGTTAGCTTGATCGACTGCATTGTTTAACTCTTGTAAATCAACTTCTGACACTGCGTCAAATGATGGCATGTCTATTTCCTCTCATATTCTTTACAATTAGCCAGTTGGCATCCGAAAATTGAATATCTTCAGGGCAGCTTCCCGACAACCTATTGATTTTATAGCCGACACATTCGAAATGTCTTAACGAAATTACTTAGAATTACCTTTTCTGACTAGAATCTAGCGAGCAAGCAACAAAGCATAACAGAATCAATTTCACCGGTCGTAGCGATGTTTAGTAAATTCAGTGTTTACTCAAATCAATGTTTAGCCATATCAGTGTTTAAGCAAATCTATGTTTAGTCAACAGATCGTCGTGGTATCCAAAAAAAATGCTGATGTAACGCTTTATAGCAACGCATTAAAATATTTCAAGCACAAAAAGATATGCTATTCGGCCGTCGAAGCACTGCAACTACTTGAAGAAAATCCTGCCTTTGTCGTCATTATAGATGCTGAACTGGACGATATGCGAGGGGTAGAACTAGCAGAAGAGATTCGAGACATCGACTCCGAGCGCAGTCATTTCACCTATACTGTGCTGCTCGAAGGCACCTGCAGCGAAGAGATCCAATTGGGTCTTGCCACACATGTTGACGCTTGGTGCCCGGCAGGTGATAAAATCATGATTCGGCAAATCACCCTTGCTGGCGCTCGACTCTCCAAACAAATCAATGAAATCAGCGCTCAAAACGATATGCTTAAGAGTCAGTGTGATGTGTTGCAACGCGGCCAACTACTGGACCCACTGACCGGACTTGGCAATAGGAAGTACGCTGAGCAAATACTAAAAGATTCTATTCGCCAAATCGAATCAAGGGGCGGTGCAGTTTGCTTCTTGATGATTGCAATCGACAATTATCAGGAACTCCTCAACAAACGTGACCAAAGAATAGCAGACCAACTTGTTATAGCAGTTTCGGAACGCATTCAACAACTTGTCCGTCCCATGGACATAGTGACTTACTTCGACGAAGGCCAATTTGCGCTGGTGCTTCTACAACCGACTATCGAAAACTGCAGCGCGGAATGCTATCAACGCATATATGATGGCGTAAGACTTAAAAGCTTCAAGACTGCGTTGGGTTTTCAAACTGCCAAAATAGCAATGAGCATATGTGCTAGCGAGGCGCAGACGGGTCCACCGCAAATGAACACGCTCATCGACACAGCAATGAGCAACCTTAATCAGGCGAGTATTTCGGACGAAATTATCGTCTCACACCTTTATGTCTAGTCAGACAGCACAAACCACATTGCCTTAATGAAGGCGGATAAAGAGAAAACGTAATGGGAAAAAGACTCAGTAAAATCTACACAAGAACCGGAGACAGCGGAGAAACAGGACTTGGTGATGGTAGCCGGGCAAGTAAAGACAGCAGTAGAATACAAGCTATTGGCAGCGTCGATGAACTAAACAGCTGGATTGGTTTGGTCGTAGAGCAACTCAACCAAACTGAAATTTCGACCCTCCTACCTGCTGCAAATTTTCTTCGCCAGTGCCAGCATCGAATATTCGACTTGGGTGGTGAAGTATCGATTCCAGGCTATCAAATTATCACAGCAGAACATGTTGAAAAGATCGAATCTGAACTTGATTCGCTTAATCAGCATCTTCAACCTTTGGAAAATTTCATATTGCCGGGAGGTTCTGAACTCATTGCACAAACTCATCTGGCCAGGAGCATCTGTAGAAGAGCGGAGCGTGACCTAGTGACCCTCCAGAATGACCCAGAACAGCCAGTAAATTCTGATGGACTCAAATTCCTAAACAGACTGTCAGATTACCTTTTCGTTCTCGCCCGCTACGTTGCACGGGAACAGAGCATCGACGAGGTGCTCTGGCAGAAAGGGTAGCTGGGTACAACCGACAAACTGCGGGAGCTTGTCGCTAGAGAATGAGTCGCTTCAGATCTGACAACACTTGCACAATATAGGCAGTAAATCTCGCTGCTTCGGCACCATCTATTGCTCTATGATCATAAGATAAAGAAAGCGGCAACATGTTACGTGGCTGGAACTGAGTGCCATCATAAACTGGTGACATTTTCGATTTGGATACGCCTAATATCGCCACTTCAGGGGCATTTACAATCGGTGTAAAGGCCGTGCCGCCAATGCCACCCAAACTTGATATGGAAAAAGTACCGCCTTGCATAGCATCCATGGGCAGCTTCTTGTCCCTAGCCAATGCTGCAAGTTCAGCAGTTTCCTGCGCTAACTGAACAACACCTTTCTTGTCTGCATTTTTGATCACTGGGACAACCAGACCATCAGGGGTCTCTACCGCTACGCCGATATTGTAGTATTTTTTGTAAACCATATTGTCATAAGTCGACTCAATAGACGCGTTGAATTGTGGAAACTTAATCAGGGCGCTAACACAGGCTTTCACCAAAAATGCGAGTGGTGTAATTTTCTGGCCGCTTTTTGCAAGCTCTGCATTCTGCGACTTTCTAAAAGCTTCGAGATCAGTGATGTCGGCTTCATCAAACTGCGTCACGTGGGGTACATTGACCCAACTTCGATGCAGGTTTCTTGCACTAGATTTTCTGATTCGCGATAGCGGGATCTTTTCAATTTCACCAAACTTTGAAAAATCCAGATCAGGAATTGGTGGAATGCCATTACCGACAGCACCAGCCGGGCTTTGGTCTTTTACTGACTGACGCAGTCGCTGTTTAACAAAGTGCTGGATATCTTCCTTAAGAATTCGACCTTTCTGCCCAGTTGGCGTGACTTCCCCTAGATTAACGCCATATTCTCTTGCTTGCTTTCGAACCGCCGGACCGGCATGGACAGAAGCATTCAAGCTCTGACTCTCGTCAACAGCGGCTGCTGCGACACTTGCCTGTGGCGATGGAGCATCGGGCTTGGCAGGTATCGTTTCTTTTTCAATTGTCGCAGCGGATGCACCAGCCTCAGCATTGCCAGCAACTGCAACGACAGTCGCCGGCCCTGCGGCAAGCAACTTGACTAGCGCATCCCCCTCTTTAACTTCGGCCCCTTCCGCAACTAAAATCTCTAGCACTTCACCTGCAACCGGCGTTGGAATTTCCATACTCGCCTTATCAGATTCAAGCACCACAAGAGAATCTTCAGCTTCGAGCTTATCTCCTACTTTAACCAGAATCTCAGTCACCAGCACCTCGTCGGCGCCACCAACATCTGGTACAGATATTATTTGTTCTGCTTGAGTTTGTTCTGTTTGAGTTTGTTCTGTTTGAGTTTGTTCTGTTTGACTTATCTCAGACTCTGTCTCAGCTTCAGTCGACTGTGATTCTTGCTCACTCGCTGCAGGTTCAGGAGTCACTGACGTTTCGCCCGTCGCTGACGTTTCACCCGTCGCTGACGCCTCAACCGTCACTTCCAGCTCAACAATCAAATCGCCTTCATTCACAGTGTCGCCTTCCTTCACCGAAATCGACGTAACTTTGCCACCTTCAGGCGATGGTATTTCCATACTGGCCTTATCAGATTCCAGTACGACGAGGGAGTCGTCTTTGGCAACGACATCACCTATGGAAACAAGAATTTCAATTACTTCTACTTCAGCGGCATCGCCGACATCAGGAACCAGAACTTGCAGGGCCATATCTTGATCTTCCTTTGAATTCCAACTTCGACTGGCGTAAATAGCTACGCCAGCATCATCAATATTTACTACTTAATCTCCAACCATATCAGCATAGTGCTGGGTTAGATTTATCTGGATCAATATTAAACTTCTTAATTGCTGATGCGACCACACTTGCGTCTACAACATTGTCATCCATCAGCGCAGTAAGAGCTGCCAACACAACAAAGTAGCGGTCAACCTCGAAAAAGTGACGTAGCCTAGCGCGAGTATCGCTGCGACCAAAACCATCAGTACCTAATACTGCGTAAGTACCCGAAATAAACTCGCGAATCTGATCGGCATAACTTTTCATATAGTCAGTCGAGGCAATGACAGGACCTTTAGTGCCTTCCAGACATTCTTCGACATAGGATTTTCGAGGTGTTTCTTCTGGATGTAAAAGATTCCACCGAGTTGCCAACAACCCATCTCGCCTGAGCTCATTAAAGCTCGTCGCGCTCCAAATATCGGCATCGATGCCAAAGTCTGATTTGAGTATCAAAGCTGCTTCAATCACTTCTCGTAGAATCGTGCCGGACCCCAACAGCTGTACAACCTTCTTACTAGTTTTCTTGCTGTTCTTCTTCAACAAGTACATGCCTTTAATAATCCCTTCTTCACAATCATCGGGCATGGCGGGTTGAGCATAATTCTCGTTCATCACGGTGATGTAGTAGTACTTGGCTTTCATGTCGACGTACATTTCTTGCAAGCCTTTTTGCACAATCACGGCAAGCTCATAACCATAGGTAGGATCATAAGTGGTGCAGTTAGGTACAGTGCCGGCCAGAATATGACTGTGCCCGTCCTGATGCTGCAAACCCTCGCCATTTAGCGTTGTACGACCCGCTGTGCCCCCAATTAAAAAGCCCCTGGCTTGCAAATCTCCAGCAGCCCAACAAAGGTCTCCTACGCGCTGAAAACCGAACATAGAGTAGAAGACGTAAAATGGAATCAATGGATAGTCATTATTGGTGTAAGAAGTTGCCGCCGCTAGCCACGCAGCAAAAGCCCCCCCTTCATTAATACCTTCTTCCATCACTTGACCAGCGATATCTTCCCGATAGTACATCACTTGGCTGCTATCGGATGGCTCGTAAAGCTGCCCCGCAGAGGAATAGATACCTAATTGGCGGAACATACCTTCCATACCGAAGGTCCTAGCTTCGTCCGGTACGATCGGCACGATTCTCTTGCCAATTTCTTTATCCTTAATCAGCGCTGACAGAATACGAACAAAAGCCATCGTCGTAGAAATTTCTCGTTCGCCAGTTCCCTTAGTGACCGATTCAAGCGCATCTAGACCTGGCACCGTCAGTGCTTCAAAATCTGGCTTACGACTGGGAAGAGAACCACCCAGTTCCTTTCTTCTTTCGCGCAGGTATCGCATTTCCGGACTATCTGCTGGAGGCCGATAGTAAGGCACTTTCTCTAATTCTGAGTCTGGTAGGGGGATATCAAATCGATCTCGAAATTCCTTCAATCCTTCAATATCAAGCTTCTTAAGTGAATGGGTTATATTCTGGGCTTCACCAGCGGGGCCCATTCCATATCCTTTGACAGTTTTGGCTAGGATAATCGTAGGCTGTCCTTTATGGGCACTCGCTGCAGCATAAGCCGCATATACTTTATAGGGATCGTGTCCACCTCGATTAAGCCGAAAAATATCATCGTCAGTCAGATCCTCTACCATTTTGAGTGTTTCGGGATATTTACCGAAAAAATGCTCACGGGTATAAGCGCCGTCACGGCTTTTATAGTTTTGGTATTCTCCATCAACCGCTTCATCCATACGCTGTTGCAGCATACCAAGCTTGTCTTTCTCAAGTAACGGATCCCACATTCGACCCCAGACGACCTTAATGACATTCCATCCTGCACCACGAAAGCTAGCTTCAAGCTCTTGGATTATTTTACCGTTACCTCTAACAGGGCCGTCAAGTCGCTGCAGATTGCAGTTGACGACAAAAATTAAATTGTCAAGCTTTTCGCGTCCAGCGAGAGCAATCGCGCCCTGTGATTCAGGTTCATCCATTTCACCATCGCCAGCAAAGCACCATACTTTTCTATCACCAGCATCACTCAATTCTCGATGGTGCAGGTACTTCATAGTATGGGCTTGATAAATCGCTTGCAGTGGTCCTAGACCCATAGAAACTGTAGGGAATTGCCAATAATCAGGCATCAGCCACGGATGAGGATAAGAAGACAAACCATCGCCATCGACTTCCTGCCGAAACTTATCTAATTGCTCTTCTTCTAGCGTACCTTCCAGGTACGAGCGCGCATAAATACCAGGCGCACAGTGCCCCTGAATATAAACCAAGTCGCCTTTATGATCGTCACTACGGCCACGGAAGAAATAGTTGAACCCGACGTCGTATAAAGTGGCAGCTGATTGAAAACTTGAAATATGCCCACCCAGAGAAGAATCAATCATGTTGGCCCGCATCACCATGGCCATAGCATTCCAACGGATTAATGATCTAATCCCCCTTTCCATGAACAAATCACCGGGCATGCGGGTTTCCTTGCTCGTCGGAATCGTGTTTCTATAGGGGGTATTCATCGCGTATGGGAGCTGTGCACCAGTCTCAGTCACTTTTGACGAAAGGCGCTGTAGCAGATACTGCGCACGCGCGACACCTTCTTTATCTATGACTGAGTTCAATGCCTCTAACCACTCTTCCGTTTCTATCGGGTCCAGATCAGTTTTCCTCGAACTCGACTCAACGGAACCAGAATTGTTTGTATCAACAGCCATTAACTTCTCCATATTGGGACTCGCGACGTCACTGTGCGAGCCTTAATAATACAATTTCGGGCATCTTTAGGTTTCAACCTACCCAACGCTTTCTGATTATCACAATCCATTGCCTTTCAAACTGACATCAGTCTCTTCAGTGTAGCGTGATTCACAAAATCAGGGATCAGTGAAATTCTACTCTGCCGGAGAATATAAACAACACTATAAATTTGCCCCTGCCACACTGTAACACAAGGTAAAAAATGAGCTACTTGGCAGATTTTATTGCACTGCACATAAACTCAATACCGTCCAACATCCGGAGACTGGGGCGTGATATCGAATTTGGATCGATGGCGATTAGCTGTACTTGGCTACCTAACAACTTCTTCCACCGGCCTTCCCAAGAAGATACTGGTCCACCAGGTAGGCGAGTAATAAACACAATATTTGGCTGGCCTTTTAGTACAGATTCAAGGTTCGCTAGAGGCACGGATATTGGCACATCCGCAAATAAATTTTCAGCGCCGCACAGATTTATAGCCTGACCTATTAAATGACGATCACTCACGGTATACAAATCTTGATCTGAGATCTGGAAAAATACTTTTAGGGGGCTGTCTAAGGAAGACTCTTCGCTTGGCGTCCGAGCAAGCCGAATTCGTTTTAACGCTTTCAAGTATCGCGAGCTAAGCTTCTGCCCTCTCTCTGCTTCTCCGACTAATATACCAATGTTTCGAACAGTATTGGCGATGCCTTTTAAGGACGCCGCTTCATTCTTGAATATTTTAAACCCTAGCTTTTCTAACCGCTGAAGAGACTTATTCGCGCCACCGGTCTCCCAGGCGAATATCATTTCAGGCTGCAGTGCGACCACTTTTTCAACATTGATTGAGAACGCATCACCGACCCTAGGAATGAGTTTTGCAGCATCGGGAAAATCAGCATAACTTACCGTCGCGACAACGTTGTCGCCAACACCAAGCTCAAACAGAATTTCAGTGAGATGCGGGGCAAGCGATACTATTCTTTTGGCCGGAGCGACCAGCTTAATCCGGTTCCCCATATCATCTACCGCGACGATAGGCTTAATCTCGTTATCATCAGCTTCAATTCGTTCGATTGCCAACACATCCGAGCCGCCTAAAAACATCACCACTAAAGCGGATGTTTTAGACAAAAAGAACCAACATAACTTGAGTGACTTAAACGCTCTGCCTACTTGCTTCACTTTTCACCTATCAGACTGTGGAATTTAGACCAATCGAAGCATAAACCCGGATCCGTTTTTCTATCTGGCGCGATATCGCTATGACCAACAATACGCTCAGGGGGTATCAAGTGACTATCCATGAGCAATTTACAGATACTCGATAACTTTTTGTATTGAATGTCATCGAATTTACTTGTGTCTGTGCCCTCAAGTTCGATACCAATCGAAAAATCATTACAGCTCTGCAGACCCTGAAACTCAGATTTACCAGCGTGCCAAGCTCGTTTGTGAAATGGGACAAATTGTAAAACGGCTCCGTCTCGTCGAATAAAGACGTGACTAGAAACATGCATATCCTTCAACGTTGAAAAATCAGCGTGGCGCGACAGATCGAGCTGATCACAAAACAGTTGCGTGACAAAATCACCGCCAAAATGTCCAGCGGGCAAGCTAATGCAATGAACAACAATTAGATCAGCAATACATCCCGGACGATCATCGCAGTTTGGGGTTGTATGTTGCTTAGCAAAGTCTAGTTTGCCATCAATAATTTTCATCGCATCACTCGGGCCATTTACCAGCCATTTAGAGGTCGGGTCAGTCATCTCGGGGATGAGAATGTCTGGCGTCGCACCAAAGACATGATAACAACTCAGCGACCAAGAGACATGCTGCCCGACTCACAGATGTGTTAATCTTCGGCAATGGAAACCAAGACTATGGGCACCGGGATGATGTTAATTGCATGCAT